>JAMORO010000074.1 GCA_027063505.1 Sulfurimonas sp. | reverse complement strand
TCAATGATCTCAAACATTCTCTTAACTCTTCAACTCGAAAAGTTCGTAACCTGTTTTAAACAAGGTGTCTCTGTTTGTGGATGGGAATTATAGGGTTGTATTGCTTAGTAATTGCTTAAATGGTGGAGAACTTCCAAAAAAATTGTATATTCTCTCTCCTCTGTCTATCGCTATCTCTTTTAAACCCCTACTTTTAGGGAGTTACTTGATTTTTTAACTAAATTAGAATTATGCTTTACTAATCCAACCACCACCAATGAGTTTATCTTCATCATAAAATACTGCAGCTTGACCAACAGCTACACCAAATACACTCTCTTCTAATAGAACAGTTGCACTCTCTCCTTCTATCTTTACATGACAAGGAACAGCTTTGGTTCTATATCTTAGTTTCACAGTAGTTTTAAACTCTTTTTCTTTAGTAAACATATTTAAATTATCTATTACTACAGAATTACAAGATAGTTCATCTTTCTTTCCAACTACAATCTGATTTTTCTCAGGGTTAATACTTAATACAAAATGAGGATCATGTGCACCATGAACAGTAAAACCTTTTCTTTTACCTATAGTATAATGCATATAGCCCTTATGTTTACCTATAACATTTCCTTCATTATCTAAGACTTCACCTACTTGATCAACAGCTACATATTTTTTTAAGACATCAGTGTATGTAGTTTCAACAAAACATATTTCACTAGACTCTGCTTGAGATGAAAAAGATTCTAAACCTTTGATTGAGGCTGCTTTTTCTTTTATCTCAGACTTTAGTCT
The DNA here is from genome assembly GCA_027063505.1 of Sulfurimonas sp. Classification (GTDB taxonomy): domain Bacteria; phylum Campylobacterota; class Campylobacteria; order Campylobacterales; family Sulfurimonadaceae; genus Sulfurimonas. Next base: position 17,372 of record JAMORO010000074.1, on the reverse strand, counting down.
CTCTCCAAGGGGAAATTTTAACCTTGGAAGTATTTCCTGTTTAACATAAAATAGAAAATAACTCTGATCTTTTGTATCATCTTCTGCTTGATAAAAATATTCACCATCTGTTTTGATGTAATGCCCTGTTGCAAGAAACTTTGCACCTATCTCATCAGCGAAGTTAATCATTTCACCAAATTTCATTGTTCTATTACATAGAGCACAAGGATTTGGAGTTTTTCCCTCTGCATAAGTATCTATAAAAGGTTGAAATACATTTTTATTAAATTTCTCTTGTAAATCTAATACATGAAGTTTTACACCAACAAAGTCTGCAGCTTTTTGTGCACGTGCTAAATGTATCTCATGATAACCAGGTTTAGAGTGAAGCTTCATATATAAGCCTTCTACCTCATAACCCTCCTCCTTTAAAAGAAGTGTTGTTATAGTAGAATCAACACCCCCACTCATTCCAACTAATACTTTTTCTTTCATTATTTCCTCAAACTTGAGAGTGATTTATAATAAGATGTTTCTTCTAAATTAGCATCTTCTAAAACTTGTATCTGATGAGATAGAGAAGTTTCAATCTCCCCAACCACATCTTCAAACTTATCAGTTAAATGTATGATTTGCATATCTGCTTTATCTATCATACCTTCCCCAAGAAGTTTATCTTCAAGAAACTTTACAAGAGGACCAAAAAATTCCGTTCCAATTACAAAAATTTTCACACCCGTAACTTTTTTTGTTTGTACTAAAGTAAGTGACTCAAACAGTTCATCTAAAGTTCCAAAGCCACCTGGGAATATTACATATGCCATAGAGTATTTTACTAGCATTACTTTTCTGGAGAAAAAATAATCAAATGTCAACTCTTTAGTTGTAAATGGATTTAGTTCTTGTTCGAATGGAAGGTCGATATTTAAACCAATAGACTCTACACTATGTTCATGTGCTCCTCTGTTCGCAGCTTCCATAATCCCTGGTCCACCACCTGTCATAACGTTATAACCTCTCTCTGCGAGAAGAGATGCTAACTTTTTAGCTTCTTTATAATATTTTGTATCTACTTTAGTTCTTGCACTACCAAAGATAGTTACAGTTGGTCCAAGATCCCCAAGCTCATCAAAGCCCTTCACAAAGTCTGCAATAATTTTAAAAACACTCCAAACATCTGCTGATTTTATATCTTTTATATACTTTTTAGTAACTTCATTCTCTCTATTTTTCATTACTAGCCTTTAAGCTGTGTTAATCTATCTTTTTTACTTCCAATAGTAGTTATCTGTACACCAAAGTTTCCATCAACAATCACTACTTCGCCTTCGGCAATTACATGATTATCTACTAAGATTTCTAAAGGATCATTTGCTAATTGATTTAACTCTATAACAGAACCTATATCCATATTTAATACATCTTTTAAAAGCATTCGTTTCTTTCCAATTCTCACCCTAACTGGTAATTTAACATCCATTATTAAAGAGATATTACTAATCTCTTCATTACTCAGATGAATCTCTTCACTACAATTTGAAGATCCTTGATGTGATGAGACATCACTATCAAATGAATCTGAATCAGAAGTATTAGTAGATGTACCAAAAAGTGCCCCATCCATTTTATCATCTATGATAAACATCATTAATGAGTTTAATGAATCCATCGTAAACTTGTAAATAAACATGGTGTTAAAGTTTTCTAAGCTTACCTCTCCATCATCTGTGATATTTTCAACACTCTCAACACTAAAGGAGAGAACTGGTAACTCTTTCTGTGCAGATAAAGAGTTTGCTATCGCTCCAAAAATATTTGAAACTATCTCTTTTGTTGCATCAATATCATCATCATTTACATCTTCTCTATCGCTTGCCTCTTCACCCATCATCATATCTGAGAGTGATGCTGAAAGATTTGGTGGTAAAGCAACCATTATATCAGCTGTAACATCACCACTTACTTTTAGTTTAACAAGTACAATTGGTGGTACAATATTAGAGATAATACTAAGCTCTTGTTTTTCTTTTAACTCCAGAGAAGGTGCTACTCCAACTAAAGCCTCTATTGTTGCTGTAGTCTCCTCTTCAAAAAGCTTCATAAAATCACTCATTGCTTACTCCTCATCTTCATCTGGTATATCATCTATTATATCTTTTACACCTGATATTTTTGCCTGTCGCTGTTGTTCAAAGTTTTCTAAGGCACGTTTTACTGCATCTTTTTCTGTATCTATAACTTCTGTAATGCTTATAGATTTTCTAAAACGACGTAAACCTATCTCACCTTTAAATCTCTCTTTCCCATCAACAGAAACTGTTACAATATCATCTGCTGCACTAGAGAGTCTTAAAACATCTCCAACTTTAATATCTAAAATATCAGCCATTGTTAAATCGGCATTTCCAAGATTTGCCTCAACATCAACTTTTGCACCACCAAGTAGTACTTGAAGCTCTGTATTTCTACTCTTTTTAGAACTTGTTTCATTTAACATCAAGTCTCGTGATGCTAACTTTGGCAAAACTGGTTCTAAAGCGATAACTGGATAACAGATATTCATCATTCCTGAACTATGTCCTATAATAATTTCCATTACTACCATAACAACAATCTCATTCTGAGCAACAATTTGCACAACATTTGGACTTGATTCTTTAGATTCTATTGCTGGATATACATCCATAACTGGTCCCCAAGCCTCTTTTAAAGTACTCATCATTACCCGTAATATTGTTTCAAATAATGAAAGCTCTATATCTGAAAACTCTCGTGAAGCATCAAAAGGCTCACCCTTTCCCCCAAGTAAACGATCAAGCATTGGAAATGCTATAGAGGGATTTATCTCAATAACACCACTTCCTTCTAAGGGTTTAATAGAAAAAACATTAAATGAAGTTGGATTAGGAAGAGACATTAGAAACTCTCCATAAGTCATCTGATCAACTGAGTGAAGTTGAATTTCAACAATCGAACGCATAATAGAAGAGATTTGAGAGGCTAAAGACCTTGCCATTTTATCATGCACACCTCGAAATGCACGAAGTTGTTCTTTAGACACTCTATTTGGACGTTTAAAGTCATAAAGTGTTACCTGACGTTGAGGAAGAAGATTTTCTTCCCCACTTTCTAGTATATCATCACCCTCATCTTCAACAACATCTAAAAGAGCATCTATCTCTTCTTGTGAAAGTATATCTGCCATATTATGCTCCTATACTCTCTTTAATTTTTTGTATTACACTCTTATGTATTTGTGAAATTCTAGACTCTGTTATCTCTAGCACACTACTTATCTCTTTAAGTGTGAGTTCTTCAAAGTAATATAACTGAATAATCATCTGTTCTCTCTCTTTATAGCCAGAAAGAACTGTTTTTATTACATCAATAAGTTGATCTTTTTCAACTGCAACAAGTGCCGCACCTTCATCACCAATCTGTAATTGGTCATGAAGAGGCATAACAGTATAAATACTAGAAGCGATTCTAGCATCATGTACTTTTTCTACACTCTCTTCAAGAAGTTCTGACAACTCTGCATCCGTTGGCTCTTCATCATGTGTTAACATATGTTCTTCTACTGCATAATCAATCGCTTTTACTAACTTACGACTCGCACGAGAGAGAATATCTAAACTACGAAGATAATCAAGCATTGCCCCATAAACTCTCTTTTTTGCATAACCCCAAAAAGAGTCATTGAGAGACTCATCATAGCGACGAGCAAGTTTAATTAACTCTTCTGTCCCGATTGCTGCAAGATCAGAAAAATCGATACTACTTGGAAGTCTCTCTTTAAGCCTAAAAGCCATAGCTTTCACTGCTGGAAGATACTGTATAGCTAATTCATCTTCTTTGTGCTTGATATCAGCAGTGTAGGCATTTGATATCATGCTGGTAATCCACTATTTTCTTCAGAATTCATTTTTATAGCCATATCTGTAATCTTTACTGCTGAATCTATTAATCTTTCACGTTTATTAATCTCTTTAACAAAAAGGTCAAGCTCTTTTTCATGTTGATCTCTTGAAAAAGAGTGAGAACGGACAGTAAGGGTTTTATAATAAAGAGCGATAATTATATGTGAGAACAGATAAAAAAAGATAGTTATAAAAAATGTATATATAAATAGGCCATCCGCATCAAATGACTTTAATACACCAAAAATAATTCCTACAAAGAATCCTTGAACTGTAAAAAAATAGACAAAGTTTTCACCTAACATACACTACCCCAGACATTAAAAATGTTGAATTAGTCTCTTGAACAGACCAGAGAGACCACTTTCATTTGATGTAACTAGCACATTTCGTTCCAATTTAGTTCCTATTTTAGCCACTATCGCTTCAATATCACGTGCTGGTACAGAGGATGGATACTGTGCTGTAAAAAGTAAGCGTTGTTTTACAGAGCTAGATACTTTTATATCTGCATTAATTTTTCCCATTAATTGAAGATTTAAATTACCTCCAATATTAGCATTAGCTACTTTTTTTATTTTATCAAACACAGCAACAGCTTCTCTTTCACTTTTAACCTGATTCATAATCATACTTACATCATCACGGAGTGTAGCAATTGTCTTAATCGTTGCATAAGCATCTGTAATTGCAGCAGGATCAGGTACAGTCACCACTATAACATCATCCGCAGCATTTAAAAACATCTGAATATGCTCCCCTATTCCTGCACCTGTATCTATTATCATTACATCTAATTTATCAAGAACTTGTGCCTCTTCCATAAAACGCTCAAAAAGTGCCATATTAGAGTACTTAAGAATTTCATCACCACTCTCACCTGGAATTAGAATAAGGTTTCTTGTTATAGGAATAAGAATATCACTAACTGTAGCTTCACCCTTTAGGACATGCAAAATATTTTTCTTTATCTTGACATTAAACATTACATCCAAATTTGCGAGACCTATATCTGCATCAAAAATACCGACATTTAAGCCTTTTTGAGAAAGTGAATAAGCAAGGTTTGAACTAATTGTACTTTTACCCACACCACCTTTTCCACTTGTTATAGCAATAAAACGAGTCTTCTTGGATTTTTTCTTTTGAGCAGCGCTATTTGATGCAACAAGTTTTTCAAGTTTTTCTGCTTGATGTCCCATCATACTTTACTCCTATTAAAACCATTAAGCAAACACTCTATTAAAAAATCACTACTTGCACAGACTAAATCTTCAGGTACTTCCTGTCCAACAGAAAAATAACTAATAGGTTTTTTAGTCTCATACCCTAAAGAAAAAATATTTCCAAAGCCCATTGTCTCATCTAGTTTTGTAAACATTAAGCTATCAATTCCAAGAGTTGAAAAGTTTTCATATGTAATTTTTAAATCTTCATACTTGATAGAACTTGGCATAACAAGAACAACTTCTACTTCATACTCTGTAGTATTTGCATCTAAACACTCATATATTTTCTCAATTTTCCCTTTGTCATAAGGAGAAGACCCCATAGTATCTATGAGAATATAATCACAATAACGAAGAGAGTCTAATGCACTTGTAAACTCCGGAGGATCAACAACAGTCTCAATCCCTAGTTTCATCATTCTGGCATACTGCATTAGCTGCTCTACTGCACCTATACGATAAGTGTCAAGAACAACAAGACCTACTTTATATTTTTTCTGCATTAAAAACGAGTATCGTGCTGCTAATTTAGCGATACTTGTAGTTTTTCCAACACCCGTTGGACCAACAAGCATAATCACTTTTTTACTACCAACATTTAAAATAGGTTCTCGTCTAATCGGTACCATTTTACGAAGTATCGTTTGAAAATAGCGTTTTACAGTTACTGAATTTTCACGCATTTTAGAGGGCATATGCTCTAGTGTTATACTCATTAACTCATCTAAATGTTCTCTATTCATACCACTCTGAGAAGCAAGTCTATATATTTCAGCAAATTCTGAAGGAATTTTACTCTCTATATTTGGACTTTTTTCATCCCAAAACATATTTTGAATAATTTTTACTTTATCTGTAAGTTTTGTTATCTCACTCTTTATCTCTTTGAGCTCTTTTGGTTCACGAGGGGTAATCACAGGCTGTTCATTTTTTACAGGTCTCATATACTGTGCTATTGGATCATCAGCTACTCTGGATACCTTTGCAATCTGTTGTGCAGCATTTGAGAGGTCAAAAAGGATCTCTTGGCTCTCTTCTTTTATGGGTTGCTGCTTTGAGAGTGGTTTTTGAGACTTTTTATAACTACTTGGTAACATATCTTCATCAATACCTATAATTATTTCATACAGAGCCTCTTTTCCTAAAGCTTTTTTACGAACCTCTTTAGTTTCGATAAGCATTCCCTCATCACCTATCTCCATCTTCGCCTTTTTAAGTGCTTCAGTTGGTGTTCTACCTTCAAAAGTTAAAATTTTCATGATCGAATTCCAGATAATGGGATAACAACACTTTCCCGTTTATACCAGTGAGGATGAGGCAGTGTTAATATTTTACTACTCATAACTATGTTATCAAAAAAGATAATATCCAAATCTAAAGTCCTTGGTGCATTACTAAAACTACGTTTTCGTCCAAACTTTTTCTCTAAATGCAATAAATATGCTAAAAAAGTTTTTGCTTGCATTGAAGTTTGTATTACAATAATTGAGTTAAAAAAATCATCTTGGTCTAGATAACCAAAAGGAGGATTTTTTAAAATCAACGATGTTTTTACTATTTCTACTCGAGTGTCTCGTTTAAGTTCAAAAAAAAGATGCTCAAAACGACGTTTGACATCTCCAACATTACCACCAATCCCTACAGTTACTTGGTGTCTATGCTTGAGAGGTCTTGTGTTTGTAAAAGGAAAACATAGTGAAGTATAAACATCGAGTTTATCATTTAATCTACGTTTTTTATACATTAAAAGTCTCTAACTATGCTTGTTGTACAGCTTGAGCTTTCTGTTGTGCTTCTTGAGCAGCCTTCATCTCATTCATGATTTGAAGCATTCCCATCATCGCTAAGTGATAACCAAAAGGACCAAAACCAACAACTGAAGAGGTACATACAGGTGCAATCATATTTTCTTTTCTAAACTCTTCACGTCTATGAATATTTGAGATATGAACTTCAATAGTTGGAATAGCAACAGCAGAGATAGCATCACGAATAGCGATTGAAGTATGAGTGTATGCAGCAGCATTAATGATAATCCCTTGAGCTTCACCATAACACTCTTGAATCTTGTCAACCATTTCGCCTTCTAAGTTTGTCTGAAAAAATTCTATATCAACACCATTTTGTGAAGCAACATCTTTCATTTGTGCATGAATTTGCTCTAGTTTCATTGGACCATAGATATTTTGTTCTCTTACACCGAGCATATTTAAGTTTGGACCTTGGATTACTACTATTTTCATTATTAACCTTTTTTAAAATCTTTGAGCATTTATTTTAGCTAAATTAACATTAAAAAAAAGTTGCTTAATGGATAAAAGTGTATAATCTCTTTTAATAATAGATAATAAAAAGAGTAGCTAAATGCAAATTATAACCCCACATTTTATATATTTTAAAGATAGAGTGAGTACCAACCTCTCTATAGCGTTTGAAAAAACAATAGTTAAGATTGCTCCTATTGAAGAGTTACGAGCACTCTTCCCAAAAGCAAAGGTCACTACACTTCAAGAGAACTCTCTTCTAATGCCAGGACTTATCAATGCTCATGTTCATATAGAGTTCTCAGCAAATAAAACAGACCTCAGTTATGGTGATTTTATGAACTGGCTTTACAGTGTTATTGAGAACCGAGAAGAACTTATTAATGGTTGTAATGTAGCATGTATGGAAAAAGCCATTGATGATATGCTCTCTTCTGGAATAACGACATTTGGTGCTATTAGCTCCCATGCTATGGATCTTGAAGCCTGTGCTAATGCCAAACAGAATGTTGTCTTTTTTAATGAATTAATTGGTTCACAAGCAACAATGGCTGATGCACTTTTTACAGATTTCACTTCTCGCTTAAATGCTAGTAAAACAGTACAACGAGAGGGCTTTATCCCGGCAGTTGCCATTCACTCACCCTACTCTGTACATCCTGTTCTTATAAAAAAAGCACTCCATATAGTTAAAGAAGAGAAGTTACCTCTAACCGCACATTTTATGGAGTCTCAAGCAGAGAGAGATTGGTTAGACAATAGTGATGGTGACTTTCAAAAATTTTTTAATGATCTTCTAAAACAGAAAGAAAATATTAGTAATTCAAAAGAGTTTTTAGAACATTTTGAAGGAACAGGAACACTCCTTACACATGCTGTTCAAGCAAATAGTGATGAACTCGACACTATAAAAACAAATAGACATACTATTATTCACTGTCCAATCTCAAATCGTCTTCTAGGAAACCCTACACTCAATATAAAAACACTTAACGAAAAAAACATTAAATGGATTGTGGCTACAGATGGTCTGAGTTCAAACTATAAACTAGATCTTTTTGAAGAGATGAAAATATCTCTATTTATGCATCCTAGTGCACCTCTCTTAGAGTTCTCAAAATCTCTTATTGATAGTGTTACCGTTCGTGCAGCTGAAGCTTTAGGTCTTAATACAGGAGAAATTATAGAAGGAAAAAATGCTGATATGATTATCTTAGACCTCGATGGAGAACCAACAAAAGAGTTGGCTATTCACTTAATACTACACCGTTACAACATATCTAAAATATATATCAATGGAAAACTAGAGAAGGAAAACTCATGAACTTTATAAAAAAACTTTTTTTACCTATAAGTATGCCTATTGGCTTTATACAAAATCACTTTAAAGCTGTTCTTTTTGTCTTTATGCTCTTTTTACTATTTGCCCCACAAGATGAAGCAAGCTTAAGAAAAAACAACCTTCAAGAGATAAGTCTAGTTGGACCTATAATGGATGCAACTGAAATCGTTATGCAGATAGATGAAGCAGCAAATGACAAAGATATCAAAGGAGTGCTTTTAAGTATAAATTCTCCTGGTGGAGCTGTTGCACCATCAATAGAGATAGCATATGCTATTAAACGCTTAAAAGAGAAAAAACCTGTTATTGCATATGCTAAGGGTACTATTGCAAGTGGAAGCTACTATGCAAGTATCTGGGCTGATGAGATTATTGCTAACCCTGGAAGTATGGTTGGAAGTATTGGCGTTATAATGCAGGGTGCTGATGTGAGCGAACTTATGCAAAAGATAGGAATAAAATCACAAAATGTACATGCAGGTCTGTATAAACAGATAGGGACACCTGATAGGAAGTGGAAAGAGTATGAAATTAATGAACTTAATAAAGTCATTCAAGGAACATATGATATGTTCACTTCAGATGTTGCAAATGCACGAGGACTTGATATAGATAAGAGAGATTTTTATGCAAATGCACATATTTTTACAGCTTCTCAAGCACTAAAAGTTGGGCTTATTGATAGTATTGGTGTTGGACATGATGCAAAAACTAAACTCATTAAACTAAGTGGTGTAGAAACAGCACATTGGAATAAAGAAGATAAGTTCGATAAATTTATGAAGAAATTAGCAGTAACTTCTGCTGTAACTCTTCATACATATTTTCCTAGTTTAGTCTTAAAATAAGACTAGTCTTGGAAAGGGATTGTGACATAAGCCTGAACTAAAATATCTTCATCAAATGGTAAAATGGGTACACCAGTTGAGCTATCAGTAAATCTACTTAAATCATAGTCGTTATACTCTACATTCAGATTTAAGGATGTTCCTTTTCCCCACCAGTCACTTTTATAACTCATTGTAGCAATATAATCAGTTTCAAGTCTTTCAGATCCAGCAGTTGTACTATAATCCTTTAAAGTTGCCCCTATGTACCAATGTTTACTAAAGTCATAACTCATTTGAACTTCCAACATACGTGATTCTTCACCATCATCTATCTGTTTTCGTGTATAACCTCTGTTAGCAGGTGTATCATCATCTAATTCTATATAATAAAAACCTACATAAGCATTCAAATCAAGAGTAAAACCACCAATTTTCAAATCATATCCAACACCATAATTTTGTTTTATTTGACGTTCTATACAACTTACAGTATTTTGTTTATTATCCATAACAACATACCATTTAAAACTATGATGTTCATTAAGTAAAATCATTGGTCCATTGGCACCCACTCCAAACTTAAACCAAATAGGGATATGATCTGGATCTAAATGATCAGTATCATAATCAACAAAAACTTCACCCTTTGCTAAAAAATTGATTCCGTAATCATTTGTGTGATTTAAGTACATACCGATACTTACCCCAGGAATATGAGAGTCTCCTACTTCGATGCCATCGTTAGAATTGTCATTTACTATATTTTGTACAACAAAATCTTGCATACCAGTAGTCATTCCCCACTCTAATGCACTGGTAGAACTAGTAATAAGAAGTAATGATAAAAAAGGTGCTAATTTATTAAATTTTTTCTGCATTCACTACAGTATCCATATTTTCAAATATTCTTTGAACTCTATCTTGCCAAAGTTCACCAAACTCTTCTACCTCTTGGGATGAAGCTTCCCCTGATGTTAACTTCTGCATTAGTTGCATCATCTTTGGATTTGGTTTTACTGGTTGAGGATTATATGTAACATCAACACTCTCCTCTGTATCAACTCGAATGAAACGAGCACTTGCACTGATATTTGCATTAAAAGTCATAAGTGAATGACGAGCAAATTGACCTTGAAGCCCTTTAAAACCACTTTTATCTGTAGCCCCAGTAATTTGAGAAATTACATTTGCGATAACACCTGCTACACCATCCTCTAAAGACTCTTCAAATTCTACTTTTATGTTACCACGAACTGCTCTTTGATCACCATAAAGTGCTTTTATCGCTTCAAGTGTTATGATGTATGCCCCCGCAACTGTCGGACATGAGTGTCCTGCTGATTTGACAACATCTAAATATGAAAACTCATATTCACCTTCTTTAAAAGCACCTAAAACTTGGGAGAGAGGATCTTTTACTTTTATAGTCTCTATTGCATTAAAAAAATCTGGGTAACTCATCTTATTATTTCCTTTTTAAGGACCTTTGCACTCACTATAACTCTATCACTTTGAACTTCAAAACATTGATTAACTTCAAGTAAGTCAATATCAATTACCATCTCATTTTGAGATAGTTGTGCAAAACCTTTCTTTGTTTTAAATTTTGGATTATAGGATTCTAGCGTGTTATGAAGTGATAAAAGTTGATTTTGAGCAATATTTATTCTTGAATCTATCGCTTGAGGATAGTTTTGTTCAATATTTTGTAAATTTCTTTCATATCCTTGGAGTTTAAAGTTTATAGCTTGTAAAAAGCTCTCTTTTAATTGCCCAATTAACTCCTCTTGCTGATGTATCTTTTTCTCTACTGAGTGCTGTAGAAATGAGTTTTGTAAATGCAGTAAGTTTTGAGATTTTGTATGAATTTTTTGTAGAACTATCTGCTCCATCTGGGTCTCTAGCGAGTCCATGTACTGGTAGAGTTCATTAGTATCGGGAAGTGCTATCTCCATCGCAACACTCGGAGTCGCTGCTCTAACATCTGCTACAAAGTCACTAATTACGGAATCTATTTCATGGCCAACAGCTGAAATAACTGGAGTTTTTGCATAAAAAATTGCATTAGCTACAACTTCTTCATTAAAAGCCCATAAATCTTCTATACTACCGCCACCACGACCTATAACTAAAATATCATACTCTTTAGTATCAGCAATAATAATAGCATTTGAGATAGCATTAGCAGCACCCTCACCTTGTACTAAAACATCGTACAGATCTATTTGGATATTTCTATAACGAGAATTTGCCACTCGTAGCATATCCTGCAAAGCAGCTCCAGTTGCAGAGGTTATAAGTACTAAACGCGATGGAAATTTAGGGAGCTGTTTTTTATGTTCAAGGTTAAAATAACCCTGAGAGGAGAGTTTTTGTTTTAACTGCTCATAAGCTAAAGCTAAAGCACCCTGCCCAGAAGGCTCAATGCTAAAACAGTTAAGTTGGTAAGAGCCCCGAGGCTTATAGAGAGTAAGTGCTGCATTAATGACAACTTTCATTCCCTCTTCAAGACGAAAACGCAACTTAGAAGCATTGCCACGAAACATAACAGCACTAATAACAGAGTCTCTATCTTTAAGAGTAAAATAGATATGTCCAGAGTTATGAAAAGTAATTCTAGAGAGCTCTCCCTCAACTAAAACTTGATTAAAGCTACTCTCTAAAAGAGTTTTAATCTGTTCGTTGAGTCCGGAAACACTCACTGTATACAAAGGTATTTCCTAGTTTTTACGTGCTATAAGGAGAGTAGAGATATCCATAGAGAAACTTTTTGTATAAAGCATTGTAAAGCCAGCTTCTTCAAGCTCTTTTTGCATATTTTTAACTGTTGAAAAATCTTCTATTGAGTTTGGTAAGTACTCATAAGCTTCAAGATTTTTAGAGATAAATCCACCAACTTTTGGTAAAATTTTATTTGTGTAGTAGTTCATTATTTTACCAAGAAAAGATGGGTTTTCATTTTTCATAAACTCTAAGATAACAACAAGTCCATCTTTTTTTAGTACACGATTGAACTCTTTAAGTGCAGCTTCACGTTCCACAACATTACGTATACCATATGTAATACTTAGTATATCTGCTGTAGCATCTTCTATAGGGATTTCAGTTGCTTTTGAAATGTGATAGTTAAATTTAGGATACTTCTTACGAGCTACATCCACCATACCATTTGATGGATCTACACCAACTATTTCACCAATAGCGATTCCAGACTTCTCAGCACGATTTTTCCAAAAGTCCATCATATCACCAGTACCACAAGCAACATCAACAATCTTATCTAAAGAGTCTTTCCCCGAAAACTCATATGATAAATCACATGCTTTTCGTCTCCAAGACTTATCAACACCCATACTCATAACACGATTAGCTGTGTCATATGTTGGTGCAATGTCATCAAACATCTCTACAATTTTTTCTTGCTTTTGTCTATTTTGTTTTCCGTGTGAACTCATAATATTTATATCCTTTTTAACCACATAATTATATCTCTATCTTCTTTTTCTAGATTTAAAACCTCAAACTTATCTTCTAAATTTTCAAATCCATTTGTGCCACCAAATGTCGGAGCCAAATAACATAAATAGTAATCCGTTATATCACGAGTTAGTTCATACATTTTTGAACTACCCTCTATCATAACATTTTTATACGACTCTATTTTTGAAAGATTATCTTCTATAAAAACAGTTCGACCTTGAACATTAAAGAGAGGTATTGTCCTATCAAACTCTTTTTTTCTACTTAGTATTAAAATATCAGGAGCATTACCATCTACTAATCGTGCATCTAAAGTTGGTCTATCGACTCGAACTGTATTTCCACCTATGATAAGAAGGTCACAAACATCACGCATAGCATGCACATTTGTTCTTGAGAGCAATGAACTTATATTTCCCTCATCTGTAGTAGCATTTAAACGCTGTGCCCACTTAAAAAATATAAATTTACTCTCTAATTGCTTTTGAAATGGTAGTAAAAGAGAATCACACTCTTTTTTTAAAAGTTCACTATAGACAATACAGTTGTTCATCTGTAATCGCATAATGCCACCACTTGCTGCTTTGTTTGTATCTACTGAACCTACATATACTTCACTTATACCAAGTTCACTTATAAGAATTGCACAAGAAGGTGTTTTTCCATAGTGTGAGCAGGGTTCAAGAGTAGTATAAAGTTTTGCATTTTTAAAAACATCATTATGATTACTGAGAAGGTGTGTATGGATATCAGCAGAATCTGTTAATGCCAATATATAAGCATCATTCGTGAGTTTATAGTAAGCCTGTTTTAGAGCATTTACTTCAGCATGTGGCTCACCGGCTTTATGATGAGACTCAACTGCTAAAATTTCACCATATTCTCCAACTACACTACAACCTACAGCAGGATTTGGATAAGTTAAACCTTGATATTTCCAAGCCTCTTTCAGGGCTAGGCTCATATAAAAGTTATTATCTATTAACATCTAAAAGTATCTTACCACTCGAAGTATGTTTTTGCTTTTACGATATCGTTAAACTCAACTGCAACTGTTTCATCAGCTGTTTCAACAAATATTTTAGAACCTTCAACTTTAACTAAGACTCCTCTTGTCTTCTCTTTACCACTATGTAGTAAAGATACTTTCTCTCCAATACTTTTCTTAAAATGAGAAATATTCACAAGTTTACGTTCAATTCCAGCCGTTCCCACTTCTAAACGGTAGTCACCAGAAACAGGAGGAGTAACATCTAAAAGAGGAGAAATAAGATGTGTTAACTCCACACAAGTATCAAGGCTTACACCCTTACGTTTGCCATCTTCTACTTCTGTAGAGATTACACTTATACGGTAAATAGTATCATCACCTTCATTTACAATAACTGCATCATAAAGTTCTAAATCAACTGACTTTGTAATTGATTCTATATCACTTTGTAAACTCATTACTCTTCCTCTTTTTTCTCTTGTGCTATTTTTTTAAATAGCTCATCAATACTTTTTGACTTCGCAAGTTGCTCATCAAACTCAAATGTAAACTTTGGACATCTATACCAACCCTGATCCTTGAGACAATGAGTCTCTACAATAGGACGTGCTTTTCTTAAAAGTTTTAAGTAGTCGCGTTTCTCTTGTTCAGTAAATTCATGGGGGTTAATATATACTTTTGCATCGCTTTTACCACGTGAACATACTACTTCAATAATATCAAGTTCATGAAGTCTTTTGTCATTCATCGCACTGAGTGCTTGGGGGATTAACTCTAAGAGAACTGATTCAGTTCTCTTAAGTTTTATTTGTGCTTCTGTCATAAAGTTTATAACTCTACTTTCTGCTCAACTTTTTTGAATGTTTCAAGAACATCGCCTGGTATAACATCATCATAACCACTGATAACAACACCACACTCATAACCGTTTCCGATCTCTTCAACATCATCTTTAAAGCGTTTAAGTGAAGTAAGTTCACCTTCGTAATGTACAACACCCTCACGAATAACACGAACCATACCACCACGGATAAGACGACCATCCACAACAATACAACCAGCAACAAGACCTTTAGGAATTTTAAATACTTCCTTAACTTCTGCTTGACCTGTATTTTCTTCAGTGTATTTCGGAGCCATCATACCAGTAAGCATACCAGTAATATCATCAATAAGTTGATAGATAATTGAGTATGTTTTAATCTCAACACCTTTCTGTTTAGCAGCTGCTTTTACTGAACCAGTAGGACGTACATTAAATCCAAGTAGCACACAGTTTTCAGAGTTGTTAACAAGTTCAACATCATTTTCAGTAATTCCACCAACACCAGAAGAGATAATATTAACTTTAACTTCATCATTACGAAGTGCAAGAATAGAGCTTCTAATAGCTTCAAGAGTACCGTGAACATCAGTTTTAAGTACAACTTTAAGAGATTTAAGTTTACCTTCTGCAATCATAGCAGTCATATCTTCTAATGAAGATTTAGTTGAAACTGAAAGTTCTTTGTGTCTATCATATTCATGACGTTTAAGAGCAAACTCTTTTGCTTCTTTATCAGAGTCCATAACCATCATAATCTCACCAGAAGCAGGAACTTCGTTAAGTCCTGCAATAACTGCTGTATGCGATGGTAAAAGAGTTTTAATCTGTTTCTTGTGTTCATCTAACATAGCTTTTACACGACCATAAGCTGCACCACAAACTACATAGTCTCCAACTTTAAGTGTACCATTTTGAACAATTACAGTAGCAACTGGACCACGACCTTTCTCTAAAGAAGACTCAATAACAGCTGCTTTTGCAAGTGCATTTTTATTTGCTTTGAGTTCTAAAATCTCAGCAGTAGTAAGAATCTCTTCAAGTAGATCATCAATACCCATGTTAGATTTAGCAGAAACTGGAACAAATGGAATATCTCCACCCCAGTCAACAGGGTTAATACCATGTTCAGCCATTTGACCTTTAACCATATCTGGTTGTGCAGTCTCTTTATCCATTTTATTTAGTGCAACAATTATAGGAGCACCTGATTCTTGAGCTAGTTTAATAACTTCGAGAGTCTGTGGTTTAACGCCATCATCAGCGGCAACAACGATTACTATAATATCTGTAATCTCTGTACCTTTTTGACGCATGTGACTAAACGCAGCATGTCCCGGTGTATCTATAAAAGTAATTGGTTTACCATGTTGTTCAATTGTATAAGCACCAATGTGCTGAGTAATTCCCCCAGCTTCACCTTCAGTTACTTTCGCTTCACGAATAGCATCAAGAAGTGAAGTTTTACCATGATCAACATGACCCATGATTGTAATTACAGGAGCTCTTTCAGTAGCATCTGGATCTTCTTCTATATCTTCCTCTTCATGAGTAAACTCATCTTTAGGATCAATAATAGTTACTTCAACATCAAACTCTTCAGAAAGAATTTCAATTTCATCATTTCCAAGAAAATCATTTTTAGTCATCATCATACCAAGATCAAAAAGAACTTTAATGATGTCAGATATAGGACGTCTAAGAGCTTCAGCGAACTCGTAAACACGAATATCTTCTGGAATCTCTACATGAGTTACAATCTCTTCTTCATGAGAAGCTTTTGCATACTTTTTACGTTTATCTTTACGAACTTTACGTCCACGTGGTGCTGCTTTCTTATTACCATTACGCCCAGCTGGTCTTGGTGGACGAGGCTTTCTAGGTTCTTCAACTGGAAGTGTTGCACGTTCTGTAGAGTTAAGATCAAGAAGTGTTACTTCATTATCCATATCCATTGTTACATCACTCATAGAACCACCAAAGATATCCATTCTTCTACCCTGCTCTTGTTTAGAAGCAGTTCTTGAACTCTGTTTAGATCTTTTCCTTTGTGCTAACTCTTCTAAAACTTCAGCACTCATTTTCCCATAAGAAGAGACAGAAGCTTGTTTTTGAGGAAGAGAGTAATTCTCTTCTACTTTTGGCTTTCTCTTCTTAACAATTTTAAGTCCAGATTTTTTTAATCCAGGTCTACTTACTGGAGTAACTACTCTTAGTGTACTAACAGGTTTTTTAACAGCTTTAACTGGCTCTTTTTCAGTTGTAACTGTATCAGTCGTAGCTGCAGGAGTAGAAGTCTCTGTTGTTGACTCTTCCTTAACTGGTGTTTCCACTTTTACCTCTTTTTTAGAGACAGGAGTATTAACAACTTCTTCACTTTTTTGTGTTTCAGTAGTTACTTCAGTTACTTCCTCTTTTGGAGTTTCACTTTTAGCTTTTTTTACAACTGTTGGTTTTGGCTTAGGAGCTGGTTTTTCATCTTCACCATTCATTATGAAATTTGCAATTGTC
>JAMORO010000073.1 GCA_027063505.1 Sulfurimonas sp. | reverse complement strand
AGCTGCTTCCTATGATAAATCACTTGTAAGTGTTGGTGTCCTTATGGCTATTATGGGGTATATTATAGGTACTTTTGGTGGTTTAGCTGTAGGAAATATACTCCTACTTATAAGCAGATAGAGGAGTATAGATGCAAGAGAAAATTATAAGTATAGATATAAGTGTAGAAAATATAGCACTAAAAAGAGCATTCATAACAGCACTTAGACGTGTTGACTCGGTCTCTTTTGTAAGAGTCCGACTTGTATGTAGTAAAGGGAGTGAAGCGATTGGAGAAGCTCCTGCAACATTCGCCATTACTGGTGAGGATATAGAGAGTATAGTAAACTCTGCAGAACTCCTTAGAGAAGGTCTAATCGGTTTAAGAGCAAAAGAAGCAGTTGATTTTGTGCAGAGTAGTAGTGTTGGGTCTAGTGCTAAGGCTATGTTTGATATGGCGTTTATGAAACTACTTGGCTTCTTTAAACTAGAAAATAGTGAGCCGATAAAAACAGATATTACTATCAGTCTTAACTCTAAAGAGAGGATGCTCTTGGATGCCCAAGATGCTTATGAAAGTGGGATGGAGATACTCAAAATAAAACTGGGAAATGATATCTCCCATGCTATAGATGTTACAAAACTACTAAGTGAGAATCTTCAAAAAGCTGAACTCCTCATTGATGCTAATCAAGCGTGGAGCAGAGAGGAGTCCTTTCTTTATGTAAACGCTATAAACTCTTTGAAACTAGCACTTATCGAGCAGCCAGTGATTGCATCAGATTTGGAGTCACTCAAAATGATTAAAGAGCAGAGTAGTATCTCTATACTTGCAGATGAAGCAGTTTTTACTTTAGCGGATGTAAAAAAAGTTGTGAGCACAAAGAGTGCAGATATGATAAATATAAAACTGATGAAGTGTGGGGGCGTGAGTAGGGCTATAGAGATTTTAGAGTATGCTAGAGAGCATAATGTACTCTGTATGTTAGGCTCAATGTTAGAGGGCCCGCACTCCATTAATGCTGCTTTATATCTAGCATTTAACTACCGTGATGTTATAAAGTATGTAGACTTAGATAGTCCACTCCTTTATAAAACACCATCAGATGCACTTGACTTTATCTATGATGGAGCGATTATATCTCCTCGTTTTTCCATGCCTCAATAGCCTCAGAGAGAGAGTCAAAACTATCTGCTTTGCCGATGATAAAGATCTCATCAAAGATATAACAAGTTATGCGAGTATTTGGCTCAAGTAAAAAGACTGCATACTCATCGTTACTTGATCTATCTACAGAGAGAACTCTCATCCCATCCACCATATCATTAATCTGGGGAGTAACATCATACTCAACATCAATAAGTTTTTTTCCATCACTACTGTAGTTTGCCATTTTTACCTCTTTTTATCTCTGGTATTGTACAGAATTTTGGAAAATATATGTTGATTATAATATTTTTAGTGTAGAATTACTCCAGTTAAGGATATATAAAAATGAATATAGCAAGTAATATAACAGATTTAGTAGGAAATACTCCTTTAGTGAAACTCAACTATCCCTCTACTCAGAGTGGTGCTATCATCTTAGGAAAGTGTGAGTTTATGAACCCAACAAGTTCTGTCAAAGATAGAATCGGACTCAATATGATTCGCCGTGGATTAGAGTCTGGCCTTATAAAAAAAGATACTATTATTATTGAACCAACAAGTGGAAACACAGGTATAGCTCTTGCCGCTAACTGTGCGGCACAAGGCTTAAAGTTGATACTTACTATGCCAGAGTCTATGAGTATAGAGCGTCGTAATCTTCTGAAAGCTTTTGGTGCAGAACTTGTTTTAACACCTGCAGCTAAAGGGATGAATGGTGCAATTTCTAAAGCTGAATCACTGCAAAAAGAGACACCTAATGCTGTTGTTCTGCAGCAGTTTGAAAATCCTTCAAATCCAGAGATCCATGAACTTACAACAGCAAGAGAGATTCTTGAAGATACTGAAAATAGAGTGGATGCATTTGTAGCAGCTGTTGGAACAGGAGGAACACTTACCGGTACCTCTCGTATTTTAAAGCAGGAGTTACAAGAGGTTACAATTGTCGCTGTTGAACCAGAAGCCTCAGCAGTTCTCTCTGGCGAGGGAGCTTCACCACATAAGATACAGGGTATAGGTGCAGGTTTTATTCCTAAGATACTCGATACTTCTGTTTATAGTGAAGTTGTAAAAGTGAGTAATGAAGATGCTATTGCAACTGCAAAAATGCTTGCAAGAAAAGAGGGTTTGCTTGTTGGTATATCTGCGGGAGCAAATGTATGGGCAGCCATGCAAGTAGCTTCCCGTCCAGAGTTTGCAGGTAAAACAGTTGTGACTATCCTTTGTGATACAGGTGAGCGTTATCTTAGTACAGAACTCTTTAGTGAGTAAACGCTATCTTGAGACCATAAAAGCACTAGATGGTAAACTCTACCATCTAGAGTATCATCAAGAGCGCTTAAATACTACACTTCAAACGAATAAAACTCATAATCTTTCTACTCTTTTAGATCCTCCAAGAGATGGACTTTACCGTTGTCGTGTTCTTTACGATGCAGACACTATAAAGATAGAGTATATCCCTTATATAAAACGCCATATTAGAAGTTTAAAACTTCTCACTTCAGAGACACTAGAGTATGCTAAAAAATATGAAGATAGAGAAGATTTAAATAGACTCTTTGAAAAAAGAGAGGGGTGTGATGATATCTTGGTTGTAAAAAATGCTTTAGTAAGTGACACGAGCATAGCAAACATAGCGTTTTATGATGGAGAGCAATGGGTAACCCCTAAAACTCCTCTACTCTATGGAACAACACGAAAACGCTATTTAGAAACTGGAAAAATAGTTGAAAAAGAGATCACTGTTTTAGAGCTAAAAAGGTATAAAAAAGTGGCACTTATGAATGCGATGATAGATTTTGATATAATTGCAGAAGAAAATATAGGGGATATAATTTGTTAGAAAATGTAATAGACGAAGCAGGCTTCGCTAAGATAATGAAAAAGTCGATTCAAGATATAATTATTCACTTCTTTGAGACAGAACAGAATTTTGGAATTTTATGTAAAATAGAAGAAGTTTCATTTGATCCAGTACTCCCTGAGAGCATTAACTCTGAGTTTAGAGCACTTACACTTTTTTTTCTTGCAGGGTATACTTTTGAGACAGCAAAGATAGAAGATGGGTATTTGACATTTGAAGCTGGGTTTGGTTCAGATAACTATGGAAGTGTTGTCTCTTTACCACTTTTAAGTATTATGCAGATTATCATAGATGAGACACCGGTATTTATAAATCTCTCTGTATATAAAGATAAAGAAGAGAGTCAAGCAGTAAGTGTTAAAGATGAGAGTGGAGTAGAAAATTCAATGGCTTCTTTTTTAAATAACCCAGAAAACTCTAAGTTTTTAAAAAAGAAGTAAAATAGAGACTCTTACTATATTTTGTTAAGTGATAGTAAGAAGTTTACAACATTATCTACAAAGGCATCGTGTTTTCTATTTTTAAGATATGCGATGTAGAAGTTTCTCATGATTTTATGATTTTTAAGTCTTGCTTCGTAGAGTGTACCTGCCGCGAGTTCTGATTTTATTACATGTCTTGACATAATAGAAACGAGTGGACGCTCTGCTGTTTTATCTGCATGTAAAATAGACTCCTTAATAGCAGTTGGTGACGCTAAAACACCAATAACATTAAAGTTACTACACTGAACACCAATCTCTTCAAAAACATCAGCTGTTAAACGTCTTGTATGAGACTCCTCATTTCTACAGATCCAGTCAAAGTTAAAGAGATCATCAGCTGTAAGCTGTTTGCTTAGTGGCTGGTTTGAAAATACAACAAGTTCATCTTCAACCCACTCTCTATAAACAATACCATCTTTAAAGATTGGAGATTCGATGAGTGCAACATCAATCTTCTTATCTTCAAGCTGTTCAATGATGTTTTCTGAAACATCTACATTCATAAAGACTTCATTGTCAATACGTTTTTTGATATCTGCAAGATAGTTTGGAAGAACATAGTTTCCAATAGAGAATGAAGAGCCCATAACAAAAGTAAACTCTTTGTTGATGATTTTTAAAAGCTCTTTTTCACTACTCTGAATAGCCTTCTCTAAACGAACTGCAATTCTATATAAATCTTCACCCTCTTTTGTAAGAACGATTCCGTTCTTCTTTCTATCAACTATTTTAGTATCAAGGTAATCTTCAATAAATTTTATCTGTTGTGTAACGGCAGGCTGAGAAATCCCTAATTTAGCGGATGCTTTAGAAAAACTTTTCTCTTTTATGACCATTAAAAATGTCTGTAATTTAGCAAAATCTTTTAACATAATAATTCCTATAAGTAAATATAATAATGAAATTATAACGACAAATTATAATTAATGCAATAGTTTTGTAATAATTTATGACATTTTAGATATAATAAAAGTAATATAAAAATATATAGTGGTGATTATGGAAAAAATATTTAATCGATTAAATGAGTCACAAGCCGATGCAGTTCGACAATCAGAAGGCCCTGTTTTAATTCTTGCTGGTGCTGGAAGTGGAAAAACAACAACGATAATTTCTCGATTGTCGTATCTTATAGAAGTTCTTGGTATCCCAGCTTCAAATACTTTAACACTTACCTTTACAAATAAAGCTGCAAAAGAGATGAAAGAGCGTTCTCTAGCGATGATAGAGAATGTTGCATATCCTCCACTCCTTTGTACTT
Source organism: Sulfurimonas sp. (assembly GCA_027063505.1). Lineage (GTDB taxonomy): Bacteria > Campylobacterota > Campylobacteria > Campylobacterales > Sulfurimonadaceae > Sulfurimonas. The sequence goes on along the minus strand of JAMORO010000073.1, from coordinate 13,469 downwards.
TTCATAAGTTTGGACTTCTTTTCCTTAAGTTTAATATCCATCTACTTAAACGTCAAAATAACTTTGTAGTGATAGATACAGATGATAAAAAGCGTATTATTAAAAAGATAAATGCTGAACTCCCTACACCACTTATAGCGAGTGAAATATCTCGTTACAAAAACTCACTCCTCTCTCCAGATGATGCTTATAAACAAGCAGAACTTTTTAACTACAAGCAGATTGCTGAGGTATATCGTGAGTATGAAGCTTATCTACTAGAAAATAACTTAGTAGATTTTGATGATCTTATCTCTTTAACATATAAACTCTTAGATGAGAATCCTGAGTTAGCAGAGGCGACATCTAAAAAGTATCAGTATATTATGATTGATGAGTACCAAGATACAAATGAACTACAGCTAAAACTCATTCAAAAACTCTGTACAACACATAACAATATCTGTGTTGTTGGAGATGATGATCAGTCTATTTACGGCTGGCGTGGGGCTCACATACGAAATATTATGGAGTTTGATCAAGATTTTCTTGGAGCAAATGTATTTAAATTAGAGAATAACTACCGTTCAAAAGAGCCTATCTTAAAAGTTGCTAATGCCCTCATAGAGCATAACCGTTCACGTTTAGGTAAGAAACTTATAGCAACTCGTGGAGCAGGGGAAGATGTAACAGTTCTTAACTCTATGGATGAGAATGAAGAGGCGAGAAAGATAGCTATAAAGATACAAAAACTACTCGATAGTGGTGTCAGTGCTAAAGAGATAGCAGTCCTTTACCGTGTGAATGTTCTTTCTCGTTCTATAGAAGAGGGGCTTAACCGCTCAGGAATCGCTTACAAACTTGTAGGTGGATTACGATTTTATGATCGTGCTGAGATTAAAGATCTTATCTCTTATCTTCGAGTTATAACAAATCCTCATGATGATTTCTCTCTTAAGCGCATCGTAAATAAACCAAAACGAGGTCTTGGAAAAGCGAGTGTAGACAAGATAGAACTCGCAGCTCTAGCAAATGAAACTTCTATCTATGAGTACATAAAACATTCAGATATAGCTACTTTAGTGGCATTAGTAAAAAAGAAAAATGCAAATACACTTAAAGAGTTTATAGTAAACTTAGATGAGGTCGCTCGTGTTTCTAAAGAGTCTACTTATGAGTTTATAGATGTACTCGAAGAGACCTTTCATCTTAAAAGTATCTACAAAGGTATGCAAGATGAGTCTGATAGAGTTCTGAATATGGATGAGTTTTATGGACTTTTCCGTGACTTTATCAAAAAATCACCAGATGCCTCTTTAGATGAGTTTTTAAATGAACTTACACTTCAGAGTGAGCAGGACCAAGTTGAGGGTGAATCTATCTATATGATGAGTATTCATGCCTCTAAAGGTCTTGAGTTTGAACATGTTTTTATTATTGGACTTGAAGAGGGCTTTTTACCACTTGTAGGTGATGGAAGTGACTTAGAAGAGGAGCGTCGACTTGGATATGTCTCTATGACTCGTGCAAAAGATAGCTTAACACTCTCACATGCAGGAAGCCGTTTTTACAAAGGTCGTAGAAGTGACTTAGTAAAAAGTAGATTTTTTAATGAAGCAGGACTCTGCGAGGGTTCACTTATAGTTGAGAAAAATACAGCCTTTAAAAAAGGTGACTTAGTCCGTCACAAAATTTTCGGAACTGGTCGGGTAAATGGTGTGAGTCGTGCAGGAAAAGAGTTTAAACTCAACATTAATTTTGCGGGGACTCAGAGAGATATTCTTGCTTCATTTGTAGAGAGACTGTAGTTATGGGTCTAAATACTCTTTTTGTAGCTTACAAACCAAGTGGTATAGGCTCAAACAAATTTCTCTACTCTCTAAAACGTAAGTATAGTGATAAAAAAGCAGGTTTTTCGGGAACACTTGACCCCTTTGCTAAGGGTGTTTTACTTATAGGGTTTGGGAGTCATACAAAGCTATTTCGTTTTTTAAACAAAACACCAAAGAGTTATCGAGCAACACTTTGGCTAGGGGCTAAAAGTGATTCTCTTGATAGTGAGATGATAGAAGATGTAGCGATATTAGAGCCTCTGAGTGAAGAAGTAGTTTTGGATGCAGTAAAATCTTTAGAGGGTGAGTTAGAGTATGAGCCTCCGATCTTTAGTGCTAAGCGCATTAATGGCCAGCGGGCTTATGACTTAGCTCGTGCTGGTAAAGAGGTAGTTCTCAATAAAATAAATTCTACTATTTATGAGACGAAACTTCTGCACTACTGCCATCCCTTTGTAACTTTTGAAGCGACTGTGAGTGAGGGGACTTATATCCGTTCACTTGGTCGTATTATTGCAGAGAGACTAGGAGTAAAAGAGGGGAGTTTAAGTGCACTAGAGCGTTTAAATGAAGGTCAGTTCTTTTATGAAAATGAGAAGAAGTTAGATATAAAAAAATCTCTTAATATTGTGCAGAACTACTATTTAGGAGATCCTGAAAATATCCGATATGGTAGAGTACTTACAGTTGAAGATATGAAGATTCAAGATGCAGGAACATACTGGCTCGATAATGGAGATAATATCTCGATTATCACAATCAAGGATGATAAAGTAAAATATGAATTAGGGAGAATTCCATGTTAGTATTAGCAAGAAAATTAGATGAGTCCATCGTAATCGGTGATAACATTGTAGTAAAAGTAGTAGCCATTGAGAATGGTGTAGTAAAACTCGGTATAGATGCTCCTCAAGATGTGAAAATCATGAGAAATGAGCTTATAGAAGAGGTAAAAGAGCAAAATAGAGCGGCTGTTCATGTAGCAGATGCTGCAGAGATAGATGAGCTTAGCAGACTTCTAGGTAAAAAGTAGAAGAGATGAAACAGTATAGAGCTTTTGCAAAAGTAAATATATTTTTAAAGATAACAGGAACTCGTGGTGTTTACCATGAGATCATTTCACGTTTTATGAAAGTAGAAAATCTTTATGACACTTTAGAGTTCGTCAAAAAAGAGGATACGGATGCAAAGGCAAATGAGTTTAAAATCATAGGAGAGTTCTCTTGTGAGGTAAAACAAAATACTATCTATAAAGCCTACTTCGCACTCAAAGAGTTTACAAACTCTCAAAAACTCGAAGAGTTGATGCGAGACTATGCTATAAAAGTTACTAAAAATATCCCTGCCTTTGCTGGTCTTGGTGGGGGTAGTAGTGATGCTGCAACTTATCTTAAGATGTGCAATAGCGTTTTAGATTTAGGTTTAAGCCTGAATGAACTTGCAACTATAGGTTTAAAAGTTGGTGCAGATGTGCCATTTTTTATCTATGGGTATGATAGTGCAAATGTGAGTGGCATAGGGGAAGTGGTAGAGGAGTTTAAAGAGCCTCTCTTAAAGATAGAAACATTTACTCCAAAGATAGAGATAAGTACACCAAGAGTCTATACAATCTACCGAGAAGATTTCTTCGCCCCTATAGATGGATTTGAGACACAAAAACTTAAAGGTATGCGTTCACTTGAAGCTTTAAGTAGTATGAGTGCAACAGAAGCAAATGACCTCTTTAAACCTGCTATTCAAGAGTATAAAGAGTTAAAAGAGCACTTTAAGGCTGGTTACTTCTTTAGTGGAAGTGGTAGTAGTTTTTTTAGAGTAATAGAGAATTAAAAAGAGAAGATAATATGGGTGAAACAATAGCAAAAAATAAGAAGGCATATCATGACTACTTCATTGAGGAGAAGTTTGAGGCTGGACTCGTTTTAACGGGGAGTGAGGTGAAGGGAATACGGGCACACCGTGTGAACTTAAAAGATAGTTTTATAAAGTTTGTACAGAATAGACCTGTCCTCTTTAATGCACATATAGGAAGACTAGAGACTACACACCATTTTTATGGACATGAAGAGAGAGGTTCTAGAAATCTTTTACTACATAAGAAGCAGATAGAGAAGATGCTTAAAGCGGTAGCAAGAGATGGGTTTACTATAGTACCTATTCAACTCTATTTTAATGATAGAAATATCGCTAAAATTCAGATAGGTATAGCCAAAGGAAAGCAACTCCACGATAAACGCCAAGACCTTAAAGAGAAGGATCAAAAACGCGATATCGCTCGTGCTATGAAGGAGTACTAGTGAAAGCTATTTTCACTCTTCTTTTTCTCTCTGTGTCTCTTATGGCGTTTAACATTGAGAAAGTAGATGTTTTAGAGTATAAAGTTGCAAATGGGAAAACGGCACTTATCCTTTTTGAAAGCCAAGAGGGGATAGAACTTCTAAGTGTAAGAGTTGGGAAAAAGAGATTTGAAATTTTTCCAATGCCTAATAGCGAAGAGAAAAAATATGCTCTTATCCCATTTAGTTACTATGCAAAAACAGAAAATAAAACACTTTTTATAAATTATAAAGAGAATGAAAAACTAAAAAAAGAGAGTCTGCTTTTAAAAGTTGTAAAGGGAGAGTATGCCAAAGAGGAGATACATGTCAGTAGCTCCAAGGTAAACCCAAAAAGTGCAGCAGTGAAAAAAAGAGTCTCCCAAGAGTATAGTCAAGCGATGAAGATTTATGGCACGGTGACTCCTAAGAGTTATCTCACTAAACCCTTTATTTTTCCTCTTGAGAGCAAAATTACATCTGCATTTGGAAAGGCTAGAGTCTATAACGGTTCACTCAAAGGCTACCATAGTGGTACTGACTATAGAGCGTCTGTAGGTACTCCCATAAAAGCTGCAAATGATGCTCGTGTAGCACTAGTGAAAAAACGCTTTTACTCAGGTGGTACAGTTCTTTTAGACCATGGAGAGGGTATCTACACATGTTACTTTCATATGAGTGCATTTAATGTAAAAGAGGGCGATTTTGTAAAACGGGGTGAGATTTTAGGTCTCTCAGGAAAAAGCGGTCGTGTAACGGGTCCGCATTTGCATTTTTCCGCTAGAATAAACAGTGTACAGGTAGATCCTCTACAACTTATAGATATAATGAATAAAAACTTATTAACAGGAAAATAAAATATGACACTTTTTCAGATACTTATGCTTGGTGCTTCAGCATTTTTTGCATATAAAATATATGAACACATTCAAACACTTCAGGATCCACAAGAGGGCGAGACAAGCACAAAAAGTAATGCTCCTCAAAGAACAGCAGATGCTTTTTCCACTTTTGATTCTAGCTCTTTAATAGATAAGGCAGATGATGCAGTGGTAGAGGGGAACTTAGATAAGGCACTCGCTATTTATAGTGAAGCGAACATTAAAGAGAGAGGGAATGGTGAAGTGCTCTTCAAAATGGGATATGTAATGGCTCTTCAAAAACGCCATGAAGAGGCGCTAGAGTACTTTAAAGAAGCATTAGAAGCAGATGATAAGAATCCATTTACTCATTTAGAGATGGCCTATGTTTACATAGAAGAGGGTGAGTTTGCAAGTGCAAGAACACATCTTAATGCTGCACTAGAGCTAGATCCTGAGCTAGAAAAAGCTAAAGATGCACTTGAAGAACTTAATAAAGAGCACTAAAAATGAAACTTTTAGAAATTTATGAGTACTTAAATGAACTTTCACCTTTTGAACTTCAAGAGAAATGGGATAACTCGGGTCTCTTAATCGGAGATTTTGAGACAGAGATACAGGAGATAGCACTCAGTATAGATGTAGATGAAAAGCTTATCGATTCACTCTCACATAATACACTTTTAATCACACATCACCCCATTATTTTTGGAGGATTAAAACAGCTAGAATTTTCAAAATATCCTGCAAACTTAATCCAAAAAATGATACAAAAAAATATTAGTAATATTGCGATGCACACAAATTTTGACCAAACGCACCTTAATGATTACGTTGCAACAGAGGTCCTTGGATATAAAATTTCAAAAAAAGATGGATTTGTTGCTTACATAGATATTGATGAAGATTTTAATGATTTTGCAGCACATGTTTCTCAAGCATTTGGACTTGAAGTGGCTCGTTGTGTGAAGTGTGGTGATAGAGTCAAAAGAGTCGCTCTCACCACTGGTTCAGGCTGTTCTCTTATGAAGAGTTTAGAGGCAGATTGTTTTCTAACAGGTGATGTAAAATATCATGATGCGATGGAAGCAAAAAGTATAAATTTATCGTTAATTGACATCGGACATTATGAAAGTGAACACTTTTTTGCACAAATTCTAGAGAAAAATTTGAAAAATTTAGGTTTAAAAGTTATAATTGCATCATCAGAAAACCCATTTACATATATACACCCTTAAAGGACACCAATGAACAAGCACTTGCAACAACTAATTGACCTCTCTATCGTAGATAGTAACATCGATGCTTTTGAACCACAAATCGAAGAAGCAAACTACAACTACGAAGCAGCACTTGCTAAGACAAAAAGTATCGAATCAGATATAGAAAACTTAAGTACAGAGATCAAAGAAGAAGAGCTTAAAAAAAGTAAAAATGAGCTTCACCTTGCAGAGCTTTCTCAAAAATTAGAAGAGAATGCTAAAAAAAGTGGTGACGTGAAAACTGAACGTGAAATGAAATCTTTACAACTTGAAGAAGAGATTGCTAAAGAACAAGTGACTTTTGCAAATGAAGAGATCGCACGTTTAGAAAAAATCATCGAGCTAAAGCATGAGCAGATTGAAGTAGCAAAGGCAACTCTTGTTGAGTTAAGTGCTTCTTTAGAAACTGTAAAAGCTGATGTTGATGCAAAACTTGAGACTATCCATAAAGATCGTCAAGAAGTATTTGTTCAAAAAGAGAAACTTCTTGGTGAAATGAACCAAAAAGGTCTTGCTTTTTACCAAAAGATCCGTAGATGGGCTAAAAACACAACAGTTGTTCCTGTTGAAGATCAAGCTTGTATGGGTTGTCACATGGTGATTGGAGATAAGGTTTATGCTGATGTTATCAAAGGTGAAGAGATTACAACATGTCCTCACTGTGGTCGTATTTTATATATGAAGCCTAACGAAGAGTAGTTTGAAACCCTTTACGCTTTTTTACTACAGTGTGAGTCTATTGCTATATCTTATAGCACTTCCTCTCATTGTATATCTGGCGTTTAAACAGAAGTATAAAGAGTCAATCCCCGCACGTTTTTTTCTTTTTAAAAATTCTCCTTTTACAAAACAGAACGCTATCTGGTTTCATGTTTGCTCGCTTGGTGAAGCAAGAGCTTTAAAACCGATACTTGACTTAGTAGGTAAGAAAGATGTAGTGATAACTACTATTACTCAAACAGGACAGGCTGAAGCTTCAAAATATGATGCTGAGGTTCGATACCTTCCTTATGAGATGTTTTTACCCTTTTGGATTAAAAAGCAGAAGTTACTTGTTGTTCTTGAGGCTGAGTTTTGGTATCTACTTTTTGCAGTAGCATTTAAAAGAGGAGCAAAAGTTGTTCTACTTAATGCTCGTATCTCAGATAAGAGTGTGAAGAAGTATTTGCAGTTTGGATGGTTTTATAAAAAATTACTCTCTTATGTAGATACTCTCTATGTGCAGAGTGAAGTAGATAAAAACCGTTTTATCGCTTTAGGTGCTAGAAATATTGAAGTAATTGGAAATATTAAACTAGCGGGTGAGATTAATAAAACGAAAGAGTATGAAAAACCTGAGTGTGAACTAATCGTTGCAGGGAGTACTCATGAGGGTGAAGAGAAGTCTATAATAAAAGCTTTTGTAGAGTACAGAAAAAGTGCTGATGCAAAACTAGTTGTAGTTCCTCGACACCCTGAACGTTTTAATGGTGTTTATGATTTACTAGAGAGCTATACAAAAGAGGCTGACTTAAAACTTTCTCGTTTCTCAGAGAAAGCTGATTTTGAAGCGGATGTTATTTTAGTAGATATGATGGGTGAACTTAACAATATCTATGCTGTAAGTGACATAGCTATTTTAGGTGGGGCATTTAAAGAGGATGTAGGTGGACACAATCCACTAGAACCTGCATTTTTTAACTGTAAGATAATTACAGGCAAGCACTTTTTTCATCAAAAAGAGCTCTTTAAGTATGTACACCATGTGCAGTATGTAGAACCAAGTGAGATACATCGTGCGCTTAGAGAGGCAAAAGAGTTACCACCATCAATGGTAGAGGAGACAATAGATTTAAAACCTATTGTGAATAAAATACTCAACAGCTAAGAATGTGATGCTTTAGCTTCACCTTAGTAAAAAAATTTAAAGGAAAACAGAATGGCGACAGAAAAAGCATATAAAATTCTTGCATTGCAAGAGGGCATTTCTAATAACAGTGCAAAGTCGATGATAGACCGTGGGCTAGTGTATGTTGGAAACAAAAAAGTAATGATAGCTCGTGGAGAGATCAATGCAGATACAAAATTTAGAGTTATTAAAGTAGAGAGACCAAAACCTATCTTTGAAAATGATGATATAGTTGTAGTTGATAAACCAGCTTATATAAATAGTGATGAGATAGAGAGACAGTTTAAACCCGCTGTTTTACTTCATAGACTTGACCGTGAAACATCGGGTGTCTTGATGCTTGTGAAAAACGAAGAGTTTCGTGAAAAGGCTATTAAAGAGTTTAGACAAGATAAGGTATATAAAGAGTATATCGCATGGGTAGAAGGTATCATGAGTGAGCCTATCGAAGTTGATAAGGCGATTACAACTCAAAAAAAGAATAATAAAGCCTTTTCTAATGTATCTCCAAAAGGAAAACCAGCTCGTAGTGAGTTCTTTCCTGATATAGTTAGTGCGGGTAAAACAAAAATTAAGTGTATTATTCATAATGGACGAACACACCAGATTCGTGTACATCTTCGTTATATTAATCACTCTATTATTGGTGATGAGCAGTATGGTGGGCGTCGTTCAAAACGTGTAATGTTACATGCTCATAAAGTAAGACTTTTAGGGATGGAGTTTAAATCTCCTGAGCCAAAAGAGTTTATTCACTTTCAATAAAGAGCGTTTAAACTGCGTTTTATACCTTTTTATGTATAATTCGCGCATCAATCACTAGTAGGGAAATCCTAGCATTTATGTGTGGGTTGCTTCATTGTAAAATGAGGTTACGCTATCCGAAAGTAGTTGTAATAATATTAAGGACAATTTAATGAAAAAAATTCTTTTTTTACTAGTAGCATTTTCTGCTGCTGCATTCGCAAATGAGGGTGAAGTTGCTAACCAAACTCTTAAAGCTTACTCAATGATCGCTGCTGGTCTTGGTCTTGGTCTTGCTGCTCTTGGTGGTGCTATCGGTATGGGTCATACTGCTGCTGCAACTATCGCTGGAACTGCACGTAATCCAGGTCTTGGTGCTAAACTTATGACTACAATGTTCATCGCTCTTGCAATGATCGAAGCACAAGTTATTTATGCACTAGTAATTGCGTTAATCGCACTTTACGCTAACCCTTACTTAGGTTAATTTTTACAGATAAAATAAGTAAAACCTCAGTACAGCTCTTTTGAGTTGTACTTTTTATACCACTCTTTAAATGCGCAGGTGGTGGAACGGTAGACACGCAACGTTGAGGTCGTTGTGCCTTCGGGTGTGGGGGTTCAAATCCCCCTCTGCGCACCACTTTTGAATTTATATCACTTTATTTTTTCTCTATTACTCTTTTTTAATCTATCTCTATATGCAGATACTGAATACTTACCACTTTTATCACTAGTTCCTGATTCATGTTCATAAATAACATCATTGCTTTTTGGTTGATAGTGTGTTGTTTTTGTTTTAATATTTCTGTCAGTCTCTATCTCTTGAATTAAACCACTTTTTAAGTTATTTAAAATTGTAAGGAGTACTTCTAAATTTTTACTCTCTACTATTAGTTTTATTTCACTCATATTTCCTCATTTACATATAAAATTTATAAGAGTATATCATTTTATTATGGATAAAATAGAAATATTATGGAGAATCGCTCTCATCCCACACGAGGCTATAAATCTTGTATGCGATACTCAGTTTCTCTAATTTTGAGTTCTAGCTATAAAGTAGTACAAACCTTATTGCGACCACTTTCCTTAGCTTCATAAAGTGCTTTATCCGCTTTATTAATAGAAGTTTCAATATTTATATCTTTTTCGTTCTTCACCTGTGAAACACCTATACTAACGGTAAATTTTAACTCTTTATTATTATATATTAGAATACTCATTTTCTCTATTTCTATTCTTATGATTTCAGCAATAACTACAGCACCTTCAATATTTGTGTCTGGTAAAAGTATTACAAATTCTTCCCCACCCCATCTACATATGATATCACTCTCTCTACTTGTTTCTTGTAGTTTTTTTGAAACAAGTACAAGAACGTTATCACCAAGATTATGTCCATATGTATCATTAACATTTTTAAACTTATCTATATCAATCATTACGATAGACAAACTTTGTTTGTTTCTTTTAGTTAAGTCTAAAATATTTCCAGACACTTCTGTAAAATATCGTCTATTATAAAGTTTTGTCAATGGGTCAATAGATGCTAATAATTTCAATTCTTTTGTTCTTTCTTCTACTTGCTTTTCAAGGTTATCATGATTTAGATTAACCGTATCAATCATAATAGAAAAATTTTCAAGTAGCATATCAATCTCTGTAATATTTGTTTTTATATCACTTTTATATTTAGTTATATCTTTTGTATCATGTGCTAGATGGATTATCGGGTCAGATAAGCGTTTGGATAATAGTTTTGCTCGTTTGTATAGATAAATAATAAAAATAAAAAGTAAAATACTAGTTATGATAAAGATATAGATTACAATTTTATTTGATTCTCTTTGTGTTTTTAAACTATTTTTTATAATTATACTTTTATCAAATAAGAAGAATACTTTCCACGGTACTCCTTTAATATCTTTAGTCTCTACTAAAAATGATTTTCCTTTATGTATAAATTCACCCTCCATAATATCTTTTTCGAAGTACTCTTTAAATTGTGAAGATATACTTTTATTAGGATGAGTTAGAAGATTATATTCTGTAGGTTGTAATATTTGAGAAGAAAGTAATTCACCTTTTTCATTATTTTTTAATTCAGTTAAATCAAGAAAGACACTGAGTTTATCTGAAATTGCTATTAGCATCCCTTTATTATCAGTTAAAAATACTTCCCCATTAAATGGAATATTAGTTGGTAAAATATTTCTAGCCAACTCTTTTATAGGCACATCTAGCCCAACAACTCCTCTAAATTTATCACTTTTATCATAAATAGGAGCAATATATGAAGTCATCCATCCTTGACCAGCTGGGTCTAAATATATAGAACTCCATAGAGGTTTTTTTTCAGGATTATATTCTTTTTTAGCTTCATAATAAAAATTCCAATTATCTGGATTTGGTAAATCTGCAAGAAAATTTTCTATATCAATATATGGATAATATCGACTCATACCATCTGCATCTATCACCCAAGATGATACTACTTCTTTATTGTCTTTAACAGCATTTTTTAAAGACATATCACACCATTGTGTAGTTCTAAGATAGGTAATAATTTCTTCTTGATGTAACTTAGAAAATGAAAAAGACCAACCAATAGAGGTATCTCCATTTTTTTGTTGAAATATTAGCCCTGTTTTATATTTTTCATATTTAGTATCTTCATCTAAGATTGTATATTTATCTCTATGATTGTAAAAATGACTGAATTGTGTATATATAGTGTTGTGAGCGTTTTCTATAGATTCCATTTTTTTTGTTATTGCGCTAGACTCTATATCTACTGCATAATATAAAGATTCTTTTGAGTTATTAAGTATATTTTTTTCATTTTCTGCAGAAATATAATGAAATATAAAAAAATATATGCCTAGCAAAAAGAAAGAAAGAAATGCCATTGGTATTAAGGCTGAATATTTTGTATAATTTGATACTATCTGTAAAAAAGTTTGTTTATTCTTGCTTATCAATAGAATACCTTATAATATAATAGGTATATTATACAATCTAATAACTTTAAATAAACACATTTTTCGGCAGCCATATAACAGCCACATTTGTTAAATCCACTCATAATCCCTACTATTTCCAATAAAAAGCTATAATTCCATCAATGAAAAAGAAACCAGAATTTAAAGTCTCCTCTCCTTACCAACCAGCAGGTGATCAGCCTAAAGCTATCGAAGTACTTACTAAAAGTATACTTGATGGGAATCGTTACCAGACACTTGAAGGTGTTACTGGTAGTGGTAAAACCCATACTATGGCACGGGTTATAGAGAATGTTAAGATGCCTACTATCATCATGACACATAACAAAACTTTAGCGGCTCAGTTGTACTCAGAGTTTCGTCAGTTTTTTCCTAACAATCATGTTGAGTATTTTGTTTCGTATTATGATTATTATCAGCCGGAGGCTTACATGCACAAAGAGTTAGTAGCTTAAAATCTTTTAGAACTGTTTGTTTATGTACTGTTGAGAGTGTTTTAGGATTTAGTTTAGAATTGTTTCGGCAGCGTATCGACAGCCATATATTTTATATTCAAATAGTATCTATACTTTTAATATTTAACGGAAAATCAACAGTGTTTATTGTAAAATAGTAGGAATAATCCCAGAGAGTTTCAACTCGAAGTTGATACAGCCAAATATCTTGAACGATTCGGCACCCTCTGAGGAGTTACGAATATTATACACTAGGTATGCTAAATGTTTACTAAACACTATAAAAATATTTTACTTGCTAATAACATTGTGCCAAATAGTAATAATGAAGAAACCACTGCATTAAAGCTTGTGGCTCAAAAAGAAAAGTTTATATTAGAAGATGCCGTAAAAGCTCTTCTCTACAATAAACGTATTACAGCAGTTGATAGTAAATATTCTCTCAATCAGTTTATACATGAGGTAAATAGTCTTACACAACAATATTATTTCATGTATATTCAGATAAGTCAATTTGAATCTTTTTTACGAACATATATCAATCATAAAATGAATAAAGTATATGGTAACAAATGGCATCAAAATATCATTATGCAAGATTTAAGAGAATTCAAATCTGAAACACTATTACAACTAGATAAACCATCAAAAGCTCTCAATAGTATATCTTTTGGAACATTGGAGTTAATATATCTTAACGGCTCAAGATTTGGAAAGGTATTTCAATCAGAGCTTCACAAAAATAAAATATTAACCAAAGCAAATAAACCTAAATATCATAATAAAGAGCTTGTTAAAACTCTTTTTTCTATTGTAAGAAATGCTCGTAATGACATTTGCCATCATAGAAGAATTGGAGAGAGTATCAAATCTAATCCAAAATATACAAAAAAGAAGATGAGTCGTTCGGATGTAATGAAAGCATTACATGATTTAAAATTACTACTTGGATATGATGAACAGTTTGATGTAAAATCTGTAGTATTTAAATATTGACAGTCTGAGTATAATGATCCCCTTTTTCAAGACCAGTAAAACAAGATTTCTTATTTCACCTTATTACGATACCATTGGTAACAGTTTTACTCCTTTGGAACTTAAATTATTCTCAGCTTGATAGTAAATTTCATTT
>JAMORO010000072.1 GCA_027063505.1 Sulfurimonas sp. | reverse complement strand
TAGAGGTATATTTAGAGGATAATACAACAAACTTACCAGTAGCGAACGAGGGAGTAGTAATAGAGTTCTTCGATGTAAGTAAAGGTAGTATGAATGCGTTTAGTGGGACAACAGATGTAAATGGTCACATAGCGTTTAACTATAAAGCGCCAGCGGATATATCAACTGCGAATGACTTTAATATTACATTTAAACTGAGTGCAGATGTAAATAATACAGACTATGCGACAATAGATTTTACAGCACCACCAGCAGTAGATCCAAAATATGACAACTATGTATTAACAGCATACCCAGAGAGTAATGTAACAATTACATCAGGAGCACAACAGTCAGTGTTAGAGGTATATTTAGAGGATAATACAACAAACTTACCAGTGTCAGGTGAGAGTGTAATAGTAGAGTTCTTTGATAACACAAAAGGGACACTCAATACATTTAGTGCAGCAACAGATACAAATGGTCACATAGCGTTTAACTATACGGCGCCAGCAGACATTTCAGGTGCAACAGCGTTTAATGTAGTATTTAAACTAAGTGGATCAACAGATGTAAATGATACTTTAGAGATAGACTTTAATACAACAGTAGTAAGCGATCCAAAATATGACAACTATGTATTAAGTGTATATCCAGAGAGTAATGTATCGATAACAGCGAACTTACAAGAGTCAGTGTTAGAGGTATATTTAGAGGATAATACAACAAACTTACCAGTAGCGAACGAGGGAGTAGTAATAGAGTTCTTCGATGTAAGTAAAGGTAGTATGAATGCGTTTAGTGGGACAACAGATGTAAATGGTCAAGTATTATTTAACTATATTGCACCTGCTGACATTACAGGACTTGCTGATTTAAATATCACATTTAAACTTCTTGAAAATGTTCAAACAACAAACTTTACGACTATTTTATTTGATAGTAATGCACCACAAAAAGATTACAGTGACTTTACACTAACTTTAGTAGATGTAAACAGAACAATTACAGCAGTTTCTCAAACGGAAATATTTAATCTCTATTTAGAGGACAACACTACTGGAACATTACAAGCAGCAGTGGGTGATATAGTTACTGTAGATTATTTTAATGGAACACTAGGAACACTGGCTTCATTTAGTGGAGTTACAGATGATGTAGGGCATGTACAGTTTACCTATACTGCACCAGAGAATTTAACTGATTTAAATGGAACAGTTATTACTTTTAGAGTAAAAAATACTACTGCTGCTCAGAATAAAGCAGAAGCACTTATAAGTGTCGATACAAATTCACCACAACAGATAATTGCCAAGTTAGCAATAAATGAAGTAAATACAACAATTTCTCAAGATCTTCAGTTACATACAATTATTATTAATGCTCTTGATGCAAATAATAATTTTGTAACAGATGGAACGATTAATGTAACTTTCCCAAATGTGATAGCTGATGGAACAGATGTTGGTACATTTACTAGTTTTAGTGTTGCAGTTGTAAATGGTAGAGCTACATTTAATTATACAGGGCCAACAAGTGTACAAGATACGAATGCTATAGTTGGTAACGGTGCTTTAACATTTGAGTTTAATGATGCTCTTGGTAATGGAACACCAGTCTCATGGAATGTTACTTTTAATCCTGATGTACCGGTAATTAGACTCGCTGTAAATACTATCACTTTAACTCAAAATGATGAAACTGTAAGTGTTCAAGTTTTGGCTTTTGATGAAAATAACCAAAGTTTAGATAGCGGAACCATTAGTGTTGCATATCCAACAGAGATAATAAACAGTGGAGTTAATGGTGGTAGATTCTTAGAAAATGAAGCGACTATTACAAGTGGAGAAGCACTCTTTACATTTCAAGGACCATTAGTTCTTGAAAATATTAATGCACTAGTATTTACATTTTCATATAAAGGAAATAGTTTAGTTACATCAAAAGATTTAACAGTGAACTATTCTCCTCCAACAGCTGCAATATACTTAAATGAGACAACAAAAGAGGTTACACTTAATAGTGAAACAATTAATATTGAAGTTGATGTAAGAGATGCAAATAACAATCCATTCCCTACCGGATCTGTAAAAATCGTCTATCCAAATGATGTTCAAACAGGACGTGATATAGGTAGTTTTTTAACATCTGAGATTGCTTTGCTAGATGGAAAAGCAAGTTTTGTTTATACTGCACCAAAGAATTTAGACTCTAATACGAGTGATATTGTTTTTGGATTCTATCATGACTCTCTTCCAACAAATATAAAAAACTTTACGGTAACTTTAAACCCAGAACCAAATCAAGTGATTTTAACAGACTACTTTTTAACAAATAGTTATGCTGATGGTTCAATAAGTATGGACTTAGAGAGTACAAAACTTATTACTTTTTACATTAAAGATAAAGATGGAACTCTTTTAGAAGATTCAAATATAACATCTATTGATGTAACACTATTAAATACAAGTTTAGCAGACTTAGCAGATACAAATGCAAGTAGTACACCAAGTGACTCTAAAACATTGACAAAAAATAGTTCAAGCCTAAGTGTTCTGAGCAATACTACTTCTGGTGTTGTACCTATTAAAGTATTTGCTCAGTTTAAAGGGGTAAATAATGAAGATGTGAATCTTACAGAGATCTTTAATGTTGTTATTGTTTCAGGACCTCCAACATCTATGAGTATAAGTTATGTCTCTACAACTAACGATGATGTTAATGCAAGATTTATTGAAAAAATGATTGTAGCAATTACAGATAAGTACTCAAATAGAGTGGACTCTAAACCTGGGATTTCAGTAGCTTTAATCGCTGGATATGCATCTGATACATCAGGACCATTGGATTATATGTATCATACTTATGGTGCAACTATTGATGCGAGTGATGATAAGATAAAAGTAGAGTCTGGAAAAGTGATGAAAGCGACTATAACAAGTAGTGGTAGTGATTATGATATAGCTCCAACAGTTACTTTAGGTGGTGGTGATGGTGATTTCGCAGCAACTGCATACCTTTCGACATTTGGTGGTGTAAGTAGTGTAAATATGATTAGAGGTGGTGCTGAATATATTTCCGAACCAGTTGTAACAGCTAAAGGTTCAGGTAGTGGTTTTGCTGCAACAGCAGTACTAGCTAATACAGGATCATTTTTTACAGACACAGTATCTATAAGTACAGGTTTAGAGATATTAAACTTAGATAATGCTGGTTCTGGTTATACATCTGTTCCAACTGTTAGTGCAGCAGGGGGCAATGGTGATTTTGATGCTTTAGCAGTTCTATCTTCTACAGGTTCAATTAAATCACTTAGTATAGATACTGCAGGTAGTGGTTATTCAGCAGGGGATGTGTTACCTGTTGACGGTGATGGAACTGGTGGTAGTGTAAAAGTTAAAACCGTAGATGGTGGTGGTGCAATTACAGAACTTGTAATTTTAGATGGAGGAAGTGGATACACGAGTGTGTCAGTAGATACTTTAACTACAGGGAATCAAGATGCTTCAGTGAGTGCAACTCTTGGCTTTAGTCTTAAAGAAGTACAACTTAGAGATGGTGGTACAGGCTACAGTGATGAGACTTTAACCGTCGCTGGAGGTTCTCCAACTGTGAATGCTCAAGTCTCTGGCAGAATAGGCTATAGTGTAGCCTCTGTAACAGTTACGGCTATTGGTTCAGGATTTAGAAGTGCAACAATTGGCTTTGATGGTGGTAAAACTGATGGAAGTACGAGTGAAGAAGCAGTAGCAAGTGCTACAATTAAATATCCAGTCTCATTTATAGAGATTACAAATGGTGGTACAGGGTATGCTGATGGGGCATTAACAATAACTGCTGTTGGAACAGGTTCTGGTGCTGCTGCAAATGCAGAGGTCTTCGCAGACTTTAGTACTGTAACAGAGAATAGTGGTACTAATGATGACTATCTTATGACTTTCGGTGATGGATATGCTTATAATGCATCTGGTAAATGGGATATAACTTCTTCTGGTGCAAATGATGAGTTTGAGAGAGTACTTACTGATCAGTTTGATGGTAATACTACAACTAGACTTGGCTTTGCAATCGGAAATAATCAGAGACAAGATGTATGTCTTAGTGGAAAAGAGTGGGTTGCAACTGCAAATACACCTGCTTTAGAGTTTAATGAGAATGGATTAGCTGAGATAGAGATTACTTATGATTACTATTTAGCAGCAAAAGATGTGGTGGTTTCTGCAAACTTAGTTGGTGTACAAAACAGTATAGGTGAAGCCGTTAAACTTGGTGAAGCAACGAAACATACACTTCGAGGAACTGGACTTATTGCAGATACTCTAGAACTTCCTAGTGGCTTAGACCATGCGATATATAGAATACAGGTAGAGCTAGATGGTGCTCCAAATACATTTAGAAACTCAAACTTTAACTATACTGTCTCTTCAGCTTCTTTAGGGTTAACTATACATAATGTACATGACTCTATGGATGATGGTATTCATGAGTGTCCATCATTTAATGATGAAGGTCGTGCTTATGTAGAACTTGAAGTTTCAACGACTCTACCATCAACAGTAACTTTAGATAACTTAGTAATCTCACGTGAATTTAAATAAAGGGATATAATGATAAAAAATAAAATAATAAGCCTTCTTATGGCTAGCTCATTAATTGGAGCTAGCTTAAATGCTCAAAGTCCTAATTTTGATACTGATACATTCTCTTTACTTGGTCTTGAAGGGGGGTATAGCTCTTTAGATTATGAAGGTGGCACAAGGTTAAATAACACTCAAAATAGAGTCTCATTAGCACATGCTGGATTAAAACTAGGAGCTGAGACACAAGACTTCCGAGTTTTTATTAGTGGTAGATACTTTTATGATCAAAACCGTGACTATGACTACATTGTAGCTTATGGTGGAGAGTTACAGTACAAATTTAACATTGCAGAGGCTATAAACTTTTTTATTGGTGCAAATGCAGGGTATACAAGTATGAAATTTCGTGCAACAGGGGAGACTTTTTCAAGAACCTTTAATGAACCATATTTTGGTGGTGATGCAGGAACAAATATTCATATAGGAAACAGTGTTGATTTAGAACTTGGGGCACGTGTTATGAGTGTTCAGGGTGAAAATACAATTAATAATGTAACTTATAGAGTTGGAAATATTGTAAGTGGATATGCTAGTCTTATCTTTAAATGGCAGATGGATTAAAGTGAAATATTTATTTTCTTTTATTATTTTAGTTCTTCCTATTGCAGCAGATGTAATTACTGTAAAGACTTTAGCTTGCCCTTCTATTGTTACTCTGCAGAAGTCTATGCAAGAAGATTTAAAAGACCCTTTAAAACTAGAGATGTACTCTATAGCCAATAGTTGTGTTGTCCTTTCTAAAGGGGATAAAGTAGAAGCACTTGGATATGATCCAAGAAATGCTAAAGGGATTTATCAAAGAGTTCTGTATAAAAAGACAAATACAGAACTCTATATGCGACGTTCTGCTATCTTAGTTGAGCAGAGTGGTAAAAAAAATAGTATTCGTTTTTAATCCCAAAGTTCAATTTCTTCCGCTGTTCAGTTATATTAGAATTTTTTAATTGGTAAAATAAAATCAGCTTGCTTATGAATGTACTTTAAGAAAAAAATGTTCTAAAGTGTTGTCTATTTTAGAGCGATTTTTTTGCAAAATATTTAAGCCAGAAAAAGCCAAAAAGACCACTAAAAAGTGAGGCACTCAGAATTCCTATTTTGGCTTGAAAAATCATTATCTCACTACTACTAAAAGCTAAATCTGCAACAAAGATACTCATTGTAAATCCAATACCCCCTAAAAATGCTACTCCAAAGATTTGTGACATTGTACTCCCTTGCGGTAGTTTTGCAATACCCAGTTTTATAGCAACCCATGCAACTCCAGCAATCCCAAGAACTTTTCCTAAAATGAGGCCTGCGATAATACCTAATGAAATAGATGAGACAATAGTTTCACCGATGGAAGAGAAGTCAATACTTATACCTGCATTCGCAAGTGCAAAAAGAGGAATAATCAAGAGACTGACAGGAAGATGTAAATCATGTTCTAACCTTGCAGAAGGAGAACCTACTGAGTCGATAGTATCTTTAATATTTAGGAGAATAGCTTTCTGTTTTTCATGCATCGTGTGATCTGTTGCTACTGGATAGTTGTCATACTCATCAAGTAAGTTTCTTGTTGAGTGTGTAAAGGAAGTTGGTGTCACTTTTGGTCTCGAAGGTATAGTAAACGCTGCTATAACACCTGCAATAGTCGCATGTACACCAGACTCTAGCATAAAAAACCATAAAAATAGACTGACTATGAAATAGGGTAAGATTGCATGAATACCAAATCTGTTGAAAGTAAGCATAATTAAAAAAGAGATACCAGCTAAGAGAAGTGGTACAAACTGAATCTGGTCGGTATAAAAAATGGCTATAACTAAAACGGCACCTAAGTCATCTACGATAGCTAATGCAACTAAAAAGGTTACAAGGGCAGGAGAGACACGTTTTCCTAAGAGAACTAGGGCACTAATAGCAAAGGCAATATCTGTTGCCATAGGGATACCCCATCCAACACTACTCTCTTCTCCTGCATTAATGGCAACATATATAAGTGCGGGAAGCACCATACCTCCAATAGCAGAAAGAATAGGGAGCATGGCAACTTTAATGTTTGAGAGTTCTCCTACAAGTATTTCCCTTTTTATCTCAAGACCGATCATAAAAAAGAAGATAGCCATTAAACCATCATTTATCCAGTGATGAAGAGTATGAGAGAGTTTCCACTCTCCAACATTAAAGTCTATTTTTGTATGAAAAAAATGGCTATATATATCTACAAGAGGGGAGTTTGCAAGAAGTAGTGCAATTATTGTCATCAACATAAGTACTAAACCAGTAGTTGTTTGTGAGTGTAAAAAGTGCTCAAAGGGTGTAGCGACTCTATTAAAAGCTTTTTCCCATGGTGCATAGAGTTTCATTGCGAATTCCTTAAAATAATTGATTTAATTATAACTAAATATAGATTACTTTAAAATCTGTGTATAATCTATGTATGAATTTAGAGACTATAAATAAAATACTTTTATTTGGTAAAAGCCGTGCTTTTAGCGAAGATGAGTTTCAGGCACAATTAAAACATCATAAGATAGAGATCATGAGTGAGTATAGTGATGCGATCTCTTTGGTTGTTGATGGACGTATGATGACTCCTTATGAGCAGATACAGAGTGATACACTCTATGAAGAGAAGTCTATAAGTGCAGTGAGTATTGATCTGTTAGAAAAAGAGCTTGCTGCTTGTATGGATGAGAATACCCTCTTAATGAGTCTTAAACTCTCCCATGATAAGGCACGATTAAAATCTTTTATAGAAAATAGTATGATTCAAGATGCCCTTTTTTTTAAACTTATAAAGATGTATAAGTGGAGCGGAGAAGATTTTTTTGAGAATGATGATAATCGTGATGTTAGTGCTGCTTTTATCTCTCGGTTTTATGAAAATATAGAAAGAAATCATAATGTACAGTATGCGACAACAGGATTTATTCACCTAGTAAAACAGGCAAAAAATAGTGAACTCTTAAATGCTATCTCTCTTCTTGAACCTATGCAGTTACACCCTAAAATCGAAGCTGCTATTGCTATGAACATACACTGTAGTGAGACTCTTCAAAAACGCTATCACAAACGTAAGGATAAGAGAATCGATGAAGCACTCTCCTTTAATAAAAACCTTTGTATCTCACTCTTTGAAGAGTTTGTAGAAGATGAAGAGCTTGGATCTAATATGGCAAAGACTTTAGAACTCTCAGAAGAAATTTTTAATAGACTCTCTTTATATCCTCAAGCACTCGCTTTGAATGAATCATTGAGTCCTATTATGCAAGAGAAACTTTTTGTTCTTGAAAATAACGAAGTATCTCTTTGTCTTGCTCAAAATAGTCTCTTAGATAGCTCTCTGTTTTTAAAACTTCTATCGCTAGATAATACAGCGGTGAAAAATGCTTTATATGAGAATCGAGCGATGCCTGTAAATATTATTGAAAAGGCTTATAATGATGGTCTCTATTCTGCACAACTAGCTAAAAATGAGAACACTCCTGTAGAGATTCTCTATCAGTTACAGTTAGATAGTAGGTATGAACGTTATGTGAAAACAAATGCAGCATTTGGTAAACATATTCAAAGTGAAAATATAGGATGGTTAATATAAATGAATGCAAAAGATTTAACACTATCGCTGAGTGCTTTAGTCGCACAAAAAGTACCAACATTTCTTTGGGGTGCTCCTGGAATAGGAAAGTCCTCTATCGTGAAGCAGATTGCAAAAGCAACAAATCGAGAGTTTATAGATCTTCGTTTAGCACTTATGGATCCGACAGACCTTAAGGGCATACCTTTTTACGATAAAGAGTCTCATACTGCTCTTTGGGCTCCGCCTGCATTTTTACCAAAAAGTGGAGAGGGAATTCTCTTCTTAGATGAGTTAAATTCTGCTGCTCCTTCGGTTCAATCTTCTGCATATCAGCTGATACTTGATCGCAAAGTAGGGGAGTATGAACTTCCTGATGGTTGGGCGATAGTTGCTGCAGGAAACCGTGAAGGGGATAGAGGTGTAACCTATAGAATGCCAGCACCCTTAGCAAATAGATTTGTACACTTTGAACTTGAAGTGAGTGTCGATGAGTGGAGAGATTGGGCATATAAATCTTCTATAAATGAGAGTATAATTGCCTATATCGCATATAAAAACGAACATCTTTTTACTTTTGATGCTAAGAGTAATCTGAAGAGTTTTGCAACACCAAGGTCATGGGAATATGTAAATAGTGTACTAAAGGCAGAACTAGGAGCAGAGTTCCTTTTAGAGACACTTAGTGGTACAGTTGGTAAAGATGTCGCTGTAAGTTTTTTGAGTTTTTTGAAAGTTTCATCGAGACTCCCAAATATAAGTGAGATACTTTTGGGGGAGTCTAAAGAGAGTAGTGATGAGATAGATGTTTTGTATGCTTTAAGTGCTGGTCTTGTGAGTCACTATCTTAGAGCACCTACGGAGAAGAGCTTAGAAAATATCATAAGCTATACATTAGGGATGAAAAGTGAGTTTTCTGTTATGGTTATTCAAGATTTACAACGTAGTGGTGTTGATATGGCGTTTAGTCCAGTATTTAAAATATGGGTGAAAAAGTTTGCTTATCTTTTAGCATAATGGTATGCTAGTATGACACTTGACACAAAAATATCTCAAGCAAAAGCAAAACTTCTCCTCAACTATCCCTATTTTGGTACTTTAGCATCAAAACTATCTCTTGAAGTAAATGATAATCTTGAGTCCTTTAAAAGTGATGGCCAAAAGATCGAGTATAGAGAAGAGTATCTCGATGCCCTAGAGCCTCAGGAATTAGAGTTTATCTTTGCTAATGGTGCGATGCACGCTTCTCTTGCTCATGAAAACCGTCGTAACAGTCGTTCTGGATGGCTTTGGCAGATGGCAACAGATATAGCCATAAATGATATGCTTATAGAGAATGGTATGGAGATTCCTTATGGGGCAGAGTATAGAAAAAGATTTGCTGGTATGTATGCTGAAGAGATTTATGCTGAACTGAAAGCAGATATTTTACGAGATGATGAAGATTTAGAGTATGAAGCAGATAATTGTGATGATGTAGAGCAGACAGAGAGTAAGGATGAGAAGAGAGAAGATGCAACTACTCAGACCCAAACCGCTGAGGAGTTACAAGAGGAGATACTTCAAGAACAACTTTTTGCAGAGGAGTCGATAGCACTTCTGGAGAGAGAGTTTAAGAAGGGGGAAGCCCCCTTAAGTATAGAGCGCTTTTTTACTCTGGAGTTGGATGGAAAAATAGATTGGAGAGAGGCCTTAAAAATGGCTTTAGATAGATACTTCCGTGATGATTATACACTACTTCCTCCTAGTAAAAAACTACTCTATACCGGAGTTTATCTCCCCTCAACGATAAGTCAAACTTTTCGACTAGTTATCGTAGTAGATAGCTCTGGATCTGTAGATGAGACTCTGTTAAATGAGTTTTTAAGTGAAGTAAATTTTTTAATGGCGCTTATTCAAAACTATGAGATAGAGATTTTGGTATGTGATGATAAGGTTCACTCTGCTACTACATTTTATAGTGGAGATAGCTTAGATGTAACACTCAAAGGAAATGGGGGAACGGATTTTAGGGTGGCATTTAAATATGTACAAGAGAATTTTGATGATGTGAAACTACTACTTTATTTTACAGACTTAGAGGGCATGTTTCCTCAAGAATTTCCAAATTATGAGGTAAAATGGGTCTCTCCAAAGAGTGGGGAAGTTCCTTTTGGAGAGATTTTACTTTTAGAAGATTAGTATTTTAGTTTTTGAGAAAGTGCATAAATTTTGTACCCTATGCAGTAGTCAAAAGTAACTTCGAGAAAAATATTTGAGTCATGACTTTAACTGGAATATAGCTGATATTTAATTCAACTGCCTTCATCAAAAACAACTTGGTTTCTTCCACTGTTTTTTGCTTTATAAAGCATCATATCTGCATTGTTTATGGTCTCTTCAAGAGATTCATCTGAGTGTATTGTCACTCCAATAGAGACTGTAAATTTTAAAAAATTATCTTTGTCTACAGAAAAACTAAACTTTTCTATTTCACTACGGATACGTTCAAAAATATCTAAGGCACTATACCGATTGATATTTTTTAAAACCATGCAGAACTCCTCTCCTCCAAAACGTGCTACGATATCTCTATGATTTGTTGAAGTTCTTAGTATCTCAGAGAGTGCAATGATAATACGATCTCCTATATCATGGCCATATGTGTCATTTATCTTTTTGAAATGGTCAATATCTATCATCGCTACAGCAAACTTTTCACCACTCTCTACAATTTCTTCTTCATATACCGCCATAGTTTCAAAAAAGTATCTGCGATTATAGAGGCCCGTAAGAAAGTCACGGTTTGCATGGTTAGTTACTATTTGAATATTTTCAAGTGCTTCTATTGTATTGTTTATACGACAAGAAAACTCTTCCTTTGAAAAAGGTTTTGTGATGAAGTCATTTGCTCCTGTTTTTAAGAAGAGAGCATTTACTTCATTATCCTTATTTGAAGAGACAGCAAGAATACCTAGTGAGTTTTTATCGTGCTCTTTACGAATCTCGTAAGTGAGTTCAAGTCCATCCATTACTGGCATGTGATAGTCAGTAAGTATAAGGGTTATGTTTTGGTTCGTTGAGAGAATACCTAGTGCTTCTTCACCGTGGGCCACAGTGATAACATTAAAGAAGAGGTTTTGCAGCATATTTTGCATCTGTTTTCTAAAAACCATAGAGTCATCAACTACTAATACCGTATGATTTTGATTCTTTTGTAATCTTTTTATCGTTTGAATGATATAGTGAATATCATTAACACCACCCTTATTTACATAATCAATAATATTTTTTTGAAGCATAGATTGTCTAAACTCTTTATCTATGTTCGCACTTAAAACTATAACATGATTCTTTTTTGATATTGCATAGTCTACTATTTCACCATTTGGAGCATCTGGGAGGTTGATATCTAAAAGTGTTATGAAGTATGTGTACATTTTCATAAAGAGCTTTGCTTCAGAAAGAGAGTAGGCTACATCAACTTGAAAATCTATAGCAGATTCTATTTTTTTTGAGATAAGTTTTGCTAAGGTTTTGTTGTCTTCTACGATTAATATTCTCTGACTCATTAAGTACTCCAATGTTTATTGTGAAATATTACAATAATTTAGCTCTTCTTTTAATAATAGTTGCTATTATTTTAAGATGAATTACTTAAGTGTTACACTAGATAAATTAAATGCGGGTACAAATGTTTTTTTAACAGGTGGTGCTGGTGTTGGAAAAACTACAATAACACGAGAAGTTATAGCTCACTTTGAGTCAGAAGCGAAAAAGGTTGCGAAGCTTGGCTCTACTGGTATGGCTGCAACACTCATCGGAGGGCAAACACTTCATAGTTTCTTTGATTTAGGAATCGCTGGGGACCTCTTAGCATTAGAAAAAAATGGAAAGTTTGAGATTAAGAAGAAGATCAAAAAGCTTATAAATGCTATGCACATAATCGTTATAGATGAGATCTCAATGGTGAGTGATACTCTTTTTGAGATGATACAACTACGTTTAATGCAAGCAGATTTTCAAGGATCTCTTTTAGTAGTTGGAGATTTTTTGCAACTGCCACCTGTTGTTCGCGGTTCTAAAGAGGTAAAGTTTGCTTTTGAGTCTAGTGCTTGGTTTGAGATGGCGTTTGAGAAGTTAGAACTTACACATATATATAGAACTGATGATGCAAAGTTTATAGAACTCCTACATCATATTCGCTTTGGCTATGTAGATGAAGATGTCCATAATGCACTCAATGAGTTTATTAAGCCTCTACCACATGAACTTAGTAAGTTTACTCTTCTTTTTGGGAAAAATATCTCAGCAGATTTTCATAATAAACGACAACTTGACTCTTTAGATAGTGAACTCTTTGTAAAGCATGCAGAGATAATAAAACATCAAAGCAGTGCAAATGAGAGAGAGATAGAACGTTTTATGGGTGATGCTCGAATAGAAAAAGAGTTAGCTCTTAAAGTAGGTGCACCTGTTCTTTTTACTCGTAACTCATGGAATTATTTTAACGGGGAGCGAGGGGAAGTTGTAAATATTGATGGGACTTATGTATATGTGCAAAAGAGTGATGCAAAAGTTGTGAAGCTTGAAAAAGTTGCACAGAGTAAATCTATATGGAAAGAGAAAACTCTAGAGGGAAAGAGAGAGCTTGTAGAGGAGAATCTATTTAGTATCTATCAGTACCCTATTAAACTCGGCTTTGCAATAACTATACATAAATCTCAAGGGATGAGTATAGAAGATCTTGTGATAGAGACAAATGAGATCTTTGCCCCTTCTCAGTTTTATGTGGCACTCTCAAGAAGTTCAAACCCGCAAAACTTAATCTTAATAGCCCCACAAAAACAGTGGTATACTTTGGCTTATGTAAATGCAAAGGCTATGGCATTTGTGAATAATAAAGAAGTAGGATAAAAAAGGAAAAAATATGAATAGAAAAGCAAAGATACAGAAGTTACATGATAAACGCTTAAAGCGTGCTCGTGCGAAACTAAAGACCTCTTCTAAAGAGAAATATATCTCTAAGGCTGATAGAGCGAAGATGGAAGAGGAGGGTGAAGTTAAATCTGAGAGTGAAGCTTAATGAAAGCAAGTGATATAGAGTTTGTAAAACTTGTAGGGATAGAGTAAAGTGAAGATAGTGTATCATAGCTGTTTATTCAAAAATTATAATCTAGGAAGTTAATTGTTAAAAACTATAGACAAGGGCATACTCTATATGCTTCTAGGTGCTCTTATCTCAGCACTCAACGGAGCAGTTTCAAAGATTTTAGCTGAAGATATGTCGGCGATGGAGATAGTTTTTTTTAGAAACTTGATTGGTGTAGGGCTCATACTCTATGCCTTAAAACATACACCTCCAAAACTTAGAGGGGGAAAATGGCACTTACTGATTACTCGTGGACTGTTTGGGTTTACAGCTATGATACTATTTTTTTACACTATCACTACTATTCCACTCGGTGAAGCGATAACACTCAACAAAACTTCTCCTCTCTTTGTAACTATTTTAGCTTATTACCTTCTCAAAGAGAGTTTAAGTAAAAAGACACTCTTTGCTCTTGTAATAGGATTTATAGGAGTGATGATGATAGCAAGGCCTGTTGGTCTTAGTATTTCGTATGAGCATTTTTTAGGAATTTTAGGTGGATTTTTTGCAGCTGCAGCTTACACAACGATAAAAAAGATAAAAGATATTTATGATGCAAGAGTTATTGTCCTCTCTTTTGTGGGGATAGGCACTCTTATGCCTGCACTCTTTTTTCTTCTTGCTCCTTATGTAGATGCTCCTAAGTCTTTGAGTTTTCTGTTTCCAGCCTTTAGTTATCCTAGCTCTTTAAAAGTATGGGTACTTCTAACATTTATGGGGATTATCTCTGTTATGTCACAGTGGTTACTAACTAAGGCGTATAGCTCTTCGAACCTAAGTATAATAGGGGTCATCTCCTATACTAACATCCCTTTTGCTATTGGTTTTGGATGGATGCTAGGGGATGCTTTTCCAGATGGATTAACTTTTATGGGAATTGGTCTTATCGTTATTGGTGGTATATTAGTAAGTAAGAAATAACATTTTAGATATAATTTAAGAGTAACAAATATACAGGAGTAGTTATGAAAGTAGTTTTAATAGCGTTTTTTCTAGTTTTAGGTTTTAGTGCATGTGCACAAAAAAGTATTAGCCATGATGGAAGTTATGAGAGAGCGAATGCTGCAAATGATAAAGCGCAAGCAGAGTTAGCAAAAGAGTAAAGCATTTTGAGTGTTAAATAATACTTTAAAATTAAAAGGGATATAATTTCTTATAATAAAATTTATTATTGGAGTCTATATGAAAAAGATTTTAACACTATTAGCTATAAGTAGTATTGCTACTTTAAATATATATGCCTCAGAAGTAGAACACTCTGAGATGCATGAAGAACAGAAGAGTGATTTTTATGTAGCTGTAAAAGCTATCGCAACACTTGGTGATTCTATAAAAGAAGAGCATGCAACATTAGAAGGTGATATAGGCAAAGGGATCGGTATTGACCTTGGATACAAGTTGTCTCATGGCTTTTCTGTTGAGGTAGATGCTACTTATGTGACAAATACCGTAACTGAAAAGCCATTACATGGAGAGAGTGAAGATTTCTCTGCGTCATACATAACAACCTCTTTAGATATAGCGTATAAGTATCCATTAACACATACTATAGGTTTAGTAGCAAAGTGTGGGTATGAGTATGAGATTGAAAAAATTGATGACTTAGGTATTGATGGTAGTGAGACAGGATTTGTTGCTGCTGCTGCTGTAGAGTATGAAGTCTCTGAACATATGGCACTTTTAGGTGAGTATGAGTATACGACTATTGAGGGGCCAAGAGGTGATAGCATTTTTGCTGGAGTTGTATATAGTTTTTAGTAAAAAAGTAGAAGTTTAAGGAGAGTGACACTTAAAAAAGTGTCACTTTTAAGATATTATAATTCGTCTTCGTGTTTTGCTAAGTACTCAGCAACACCTTCAGTAGAAGCTTTCATACCTTCGTCACCCTTAACCCAACCAGCTGGACATACTTCACCAAACTCATTAGTGAAAAGCATAGTGTCAACCATACGGATCATCTCATCAATGTTACGACCAAGTGGTAAGTCATTGATAACTGCATGACGGATAGTACCATCTGCATCGATTAGGAATGAACCACGTAGTGCAACACCACCATCTAAAAGAACGTCATAAGCTTTTGAGATCTCTTTTGTAAGGTCAGCTACTAAAGGCATTTTAACACGGCCAATACCACCTTTATTTACTGGAGTCTCTCTCCATGCAAAGTGAGAAAATTGTGAATCAACTGAAACACCAATTACATTAACACCACGCTCAGCGAACTCTTCAACTTTGTGAGAGAAAGCGATGATTTCTGAAGGACATACAAATGTAAAGTCTAATGGGTAAAAGAAAAGTACTGTACCTTTTTCACCGTAGTTTTCTGATAATTTGAAATCTTCAACGATTTGACCGTCTGCTAAAACTGTTGTTGCTGTAAAGTCTGGAGCTTGTTTTGTTACTAACATATAAATGTCCTTTTATTTTTTTATTGATGAAATTCTAACGAAAGAAAATTAATACAATAAAAATACTCAAAGTCAGTAAATAATTTAAAGAAAAATTTATAAATTAATAAAAATTCTATTTTGAGGATTATGATATAATTTCTAGATAAACATTTAAAGAGGGGCATTATTTTGAGATTTTATTTTCTTATATTACTAGGGGTACTATTCTTTACATCTTGTGGTGACACGAAAGATGACCCTGTCTCTAACACAAGTGACGATATCCCAAGCTACTATATTACTTATAATCAAGCAGGTACGGAAGTAAATGGAGAAGTGTCTTTTTATTTAGATGATATTTCTCCCGGACATGAAATTAGTCTTGATAATTTTATTCCTGAAGTTACTGGTTGCGAGATAGATCTTTTAGCAAGTTCACTCTCTCCTGAATCTTTGACATTTTCAGACCTTTCTAAAGAAGCCACATTAGATTTAAATTTAAAGTTTACCTCTTTATGTACAAACACGACTTTAACGCTTAAAGCAAAGTCAACAGATACAAGTGTAGTTGGAACAAGTACTATAACAAATACACAAGATACAAGTTACCAGTTTATTATAAAAACAGTGAGTGCCTCTACCCCTACATCTAACACACCTATTTTAAAAGTTTCTACACTTAACATTACAAAAAATTCTCAAACAAATAGTGTAGTTGTGAGTGTTTACAATAGTCTTAACTCTCCAGTAGAAGATGGGAGTGTCTTTATTGTATTTCCAGATATTGTTAAAAGTGGTGTTGATGTTGGTTCCTTCTCTCCTGCAACTGCTGATATAAAAGATGGAGAAGCATCTTTTCTCTATACTGCACCAAAAGATTTGTCATCTCTTGCAGGCACGAGTACTAGTTTTAAGTTTTTCTATAATAGTGATCTTGTAAATACAACGACTTTGTCCGTTCTTTTTACTCCTGATACAAACCAGATTGTAAATAAAACATATAGCATTAATTTTCAACCTCAAGATAATAACTATAAGATGT
The DNA here is from genome assembly GCA_027063505.1 of Sulfurimonas sp. Lineage (GTDB taxonomy): Bacteria > Campylobacterota > Campylobacteria > Campylobacterales > Sulfurimonadaceae > Sulfurimonas. The sequence goes on along the minus strand of JAMORO010000072.1, from coordinate 1,668 downwards.
CACTAGAAGAGAGTAAAACATTTTCTGTTTCAGTTGTAGATGAGGATAAAAACATTGTTTTGGATTCAAATATAAATGACTTAAATATCTCACTTGAAAATAGCTCAATCGCAACATTAGTAAATGCAAGTGGTTCAGCTAGTACAGCTTTTAATTTTACAAGACAAAACAACATTACACTGACCCTTAAAAGTAAAACTATTTCGGGATTAGTTCCTCTTCATATTAGTAGTAGTTTTATTGATGTCAATGGAGATACAAAAATAATCAATGACACCTATAATGTAATAGTAGAATCAGGACCACCGACGGCTATTAGTATTAGTTACTCATCTACAGGGCAGGATAAAGATAGAGCAAAATTTATAGAACATTTTGCTATTTCTGTTACAGATAAATATTTTAATCCTGTAAATACAAATCCTCAGGTATCTGTTGGTGCGATTGTTGGGTATGCTAATTATGATAATGTTAGTTATCCACACCATAGAATTTTCGAGTACAGTAGAACAGCTACTCTGGCTACATTGACACAAGAATATTTAAACCTTAATAAAGATCTTATTTTAGCAACAAATGATATTGATATAAATAATGATATTCTTGTTACATTTGGAGATGGTTATACATATCCTGCCTCAGGTGGATGGAATTTTGATGATTTTAATACAAGTAGTATTGTTCTACTTAGTGATCAGTATGATGGAAATACTACAGTAAACTTAGGGTATGCAATAGGAAGAAACTATAGACTAGATACTTGTTCTTTTGGTGATGAGTGGCTAGGTCAAACAAAACTCCAAGGAGATAGCAATACTTTAGATGAAACTGGTACTGCAATAATTGATCTCTCTTATGACTACTATTTAACAGGTAAAGATATTTTACTATATGTAAATATCATTGGGCAGGATAACAATCTTGTAAGAAAACTTAAAATTGGTGAAGCAAAAAAACATACATTAAGAGGGCATGGTCTTGAGACTCGTTGTGATGACATCCCAACTACAGATTCCAATATCTCGAAACTTATTAAATGTTATGCATGGATAAAAGATACACCTGAAATATATAGGAATGCAAGATTCACTATTGACACTTTAAAATCAGGAGAGGGATCGATGAGTGTTCTAGGACATATGCCTATTGAAAGTTGTGTTGATGGTGGACACTCTTATGTTGAGTTTAATATTACAGCAGATATAAATGAAACATTTTCTGTTGGTGTTTCTAATCCTCTAATTATTAATGAGTTTTAAGAAAATAAGACTTTAATATATAAGTAATATTTATTTATTAAATAAATTAATTTTTATAGCAAAGTTGTATTTATAAAAAATTAGATATAATTCGCTCGATTTATGAGACTTGATCTTATATCTCAATAAGGAAAAATCGATGACAAAAGAGTATATATTTACTTCTGAGTCTGTAACAGAAGGGCACCCTGATAAGATGGCAGATCAGATTAGTGATGCAATTCTGGATTATATTATTGAACATGATCCAAAGGCACGTGTTGCGTGTGAAACTTTGGTATCTAATGGTTTTTGTGTAATTGCAGGCGAACTGAAAACAACGGCTTATGCCCCTATGCAAGAGATTGCTAGAAAGGTGATCCAAGAGATTGGATATACTGACGCTAACTATGGTTTTGACTATAGAGCG
>JAMORO010000071.1 GCA_027063505.1 Sulfurimonas sp. | reverse complement strand
CTGAGATGGTACACCTTGATGTTGCTAAGAGCTCTACAAAAAAAGGGGAAACTCTTGTAGATACTGCGATGAACCTTGATGCTATGGGGCCTCATGCAATTATCGTTCGTCATCAAAACTCAGGAGTACCTCAGATACTCTCAGAACATACTAATGCTAGTATCTTAAATGCAGGAGATGGTGCACATGCTCACCCCTCTCAAGCACTCTTAGACCTCTATACTTTAAAAGAGCATTTTGGAGAGTTAGAGGGGAAAAAGATAGCCATAGTTGGTGATATCAAAAACTCTCGTGTAGCAAACTCAAACATTGAACTCTTAACACGCTTTGGGATGGAGGTTATTTTAGTTGCTCCTCCTCATTTCCTACCAAAAACAAAGCTCAAAACGACGCATTTTTTAACTGAAATTATTGATGAGGTTGATGCTATTATGAGTCTACGTACACAGACTGAACGTCACTCTTCACAAAGTTATGCAAGTCTTAAAGATTATGCGAGTGATTTTTGTATCACAGAAGAGCTTCTTGGGGATAGAGATATCATCCTTCTTCACCCTGGGCCAGTACATAGAAACATAGATATTACCGATGCACTTCTTGATGATAAACGCTGTAAGGTTTTAGATCAGGTGAGTAATGGTGTAAGTATTCGTATGGCTATCTTAAAGAAACTTATCGCCTAAGTAGATGGATGAAGTACTTATAAATGCTCTTGCAAAGAGTAGAACCCCTTTTCTTTTTATAAGTGACTTTAAAGCAGAAAATGTCAGAGTAATTCTTTTAAAGGATTTGAAAAAGGAAGATATTGAATTTTCTATAGATGAAGATGCTCCCTATAAAAAACACTCCCATTTTTTAGAGCCACAACCGATAGATTTTGACAAGTATGCTATGAAGTTTGAAAAAATTATAGAAAAAATTCGTTCTGGTGAGACTTATGTTTTAAACCTTACCCAAGCAACACCCATCCAAACACAACTCCCCTTAAAAGAGATATATGCAAGAGCAAATGCTCACTATAAACTACGCTATAAAGATGAGTTTATCTGTTTCTCCCCTGAAAAGTTTATTCAGATTAGTGAGAACACTATTCATACTTTTCCTATGAAAGGGACTATAGATGCTTCATTAAAAGATGCAGAGTTGAGAATCCTTGAAGATGAGAAGGAGAGAGCCGAGCATATAATGATAGTAGATTTACTCAGAAATGATCTCTCCATTGTTTCTAAAGATGTAAAAGTTGAAGAGTTCCGATATGTGACAAAAATTAAGGCTGGGGAGAAGGAACTTCTTCAGGTGAGTTCACATATAAGTGGTTCGCTAGAAGATAACTGGCATGAAAATTTAGGAACAATTTTATACTCACTTCTTCCTGCCGGAAGTATAAGTGGTGCACCAAAAAAAAGCACACTCTCTATCATCGATGAGGTAGAAGAGTATGAGAGAGGTTTTTTTAGTGGTGTTTTTGGTGTTTTTGATGGAGAGAAGTTTGATAGTGGTGTTATGATTCGTTTTGTTGAGAAAACTTCAGAGGGTTATATCTATAAAAGTGGTGGTGGTATCACCCTTGATAGCGATGTGAATTTAGAGTATAATGAGCTCCAAAATAAAATTTACCTACCCTAAATGGACACTGAATGATAAGCAGAAAAAATATTTTTACAAGTGGATGGGAGTTTAAAAAGTCTGAAACAGATCTTCAAAGTAGATTTCAGATGATAAACATAGCACTATTAACCTCCTCAATAAGTTTATTTTTTGCAATTCTCAGTAATGTATATAAAGTAACTTATGATATTATTCCTCTAGAAATTTTTATAATTTCTTTAAATGGTGTATTCTTTTTATTGTTAAGAAGATATAAGTATAGTTTTACATATATCTCTTCAATCATAGCCGCACAGTATGCTTTTTTCTTTCTTTACCTCTATTATGCTTATCCACCTGACTCATTAAAGTTTATTTGGTTCTTTACTTACCCTATAATTTTACTCTATTTTCAAGAGAAAAAGTATGCAAAGAACTGGATGGTTTTTGTAATTACAATGATTTTAATCGCACCTTTACAATCATTTACTGAAGTCTACTTCACTCTTTTTCAAGCTATATATTTTGCAGGAGTTTTAATGGTCGTAACTCTTATTATTCTGTTTTACCAAAACAAGATGGATGAGGCAAAAGATACAATTTTACGCCAACAAGAGATGCTTAAAGTAAAAGTAGATGAGTTGACACAAAAAGATAGACTCCTGACAGTGCAGTCAAAGCAAGCTGTTATGGGTGAGATGATTAGTATGATAGCGCATCAGTGGCGCCAACCTCTCTCAACAGTTACTTTAAGTATCTCTAATCTGCAAGTACAAAAAATGTTAGGTACAAAAATAGAGGATGACTTCTTAGATAAAAAACTGCAAGAGATTAGTGATACGGTTGTTTATCTCTCTGAAACAATTGATGATTTTCAGACCTATTTCTCTCCAAATAAGAATGTGAGTGATATAGCGATAGGGGAACTAGTAAGTCGAGCGATTAATTTTACAAAGGCTCGGCTAGATGGCACTACAGTGAGTTTAGTATATGAAGGAAATTCTAATCATGTTGTGCAGACCTATGCTAATGAACTAGTTCAGGTGATTTTAAATATTTTAAACAATGCTATAGATGAACTCATTTCACAGAGAACTAAAACAGATGGAAAAATTACAGTTCGCTTACAAGAGATAGGGGATGCTTTTTTCGTTGAGATAGAAGATAATGGAAGGGGCATAACCAATGAAAATTTAGAGTCAATTTTCGAGCCTTACTATAGTACAAAAGGAAAAAATGGAACAGGCCTTGGTCTCTACATGTCACAGATGATTATGCAAAAACAGTTTAACTCTAAAATAGAGGTTAAAAGTTCTCAAAGTGGTACCTGTTTTACTATAAAAGTTCCAAAAAAACTCGCTTAATTTTTAGGCTATTTTATACTTTCTTCGTTATAATAGAGTAAAAATAAATGAAGGTAAGTAATGTATATAGAAGATTTGAAGTTCTCACTCTGGGCAGATTTTATTGAGCGTGACTATTTAGACCATGAGTTTAAAGAACTTATAAATAAAAAAATTATCAATGGTGCAACTTCAAATCCTGCAATATTTAAAAATGCTATCTTAAACTCTCCTGCATATAAAGAACAGATCACATCTCTTGGAAATATAGCTCCTAAAGAGAAGTATGAAGCAATTGCGATATATGATATCTCAAAAGCTGCAGATATTTTAAGACCACTTTATGATAAAGGTGATGATGGTTATGTAAGTATAGAAGTTGATCCTTCACTCTGTGATGATGCTAAGGCAACTATTAATGAGGGAAAAAGACTTTTTAAGAGTATTAATCGTCCAAATGTGATGATTAAAGTTCCAGCTACATCTGCTGGATATGAAGCGATGGAAGAGCTTACTTCTGTAGGAATTCCTGTAAATGCTACACTTATTTTTAAAAAAGAGCAGGCTATTGCTTGTGCAAATGCTTTTAAACGGGGTGTTTATAAGTATGATAAGAGTGTTGATACTGTCATTAGTATATTTGTTTCAAGAATCGACCGTGCTTTAGATAAAGAGCTTGCAACGAAAGGTATAGATGTAGCTCTGAGTGGAATTTATAATACAGCAGCTATCTATGCACAGATAGAGCAGATGGATGTGAAGGGATGCCGTGCACTTTTCGCAAGTACAGGGGTAAAAGATGACTCTTTAGCCGCTGATTATTATATTGAAAAACTATTAGCTTATAACAGTGTCAATACTGCACCAGTTGAAACTATTATGGCTTTTATAAAGAACACAACAGAGAGAAGTGCACTTCCTATTGACAAAAAGATTATAGATGCACATTTTACTAAAATTGCAGCAGCAGGTATTGATTTTGAAGCACTTCTAGATGCACAGATAGAAGATGGATTAGTGGCTTTTAAAGATGCATTTAAAGAGATACTGGAGTCATTATGAAAACAGATATAGATGTTAGTAAGTTAAGTTTTGAACAGCTTAAAAAGGTTCGTATACATCTTAAAAAGATGATTGAAGTTGGAGGGAGTGACCTTCATATAAAAGCAAATGCTGTAATTCGTGCACGGATTAATGGGAATATTGTTCAGTTTTCTGGGGGTATTTTGTCTAAAGAGGATGCGATGACTTTTGCAAAAGAGTTGCTTAAAGGTCGTTTTGCAGAGTTTGTAAAAGAGAAAGAGCTTGACCTTGTATATCCTTTTGATGAGAACAACCGTTTTCGTGTAAATATCTTTTTTCAGATGGATGGAGTTTCTGCAGTATTTCGGGTTATTCCTGTTAAAATTCCCTCTTTTGATGAGTTGAAGCTTCCTGATATTGTAAAAAGTTTTACACAAAAAGATCGTGGTTTAGTTCTAGTAACTGGTGTTACAGGATCTGGAAAGTCAACAACACTTGCAGCACTTATAAATGAGATAAATGTTACAAAAAAACAGCATATTATTACTATTGAAGATCCTATTGAGTTTGTTCATAAAGATCGTGGTTGTATTATCAATCAACGCTCAGTTGGGCAAGATACACTCTCTTTTGGAACAGCACTTCGTGCTGCACTTCGTGAAGATCCAGATATTATCTTGGTTGGAGAGATGCGGGATAAAGAGACTATCAACTTGGCACTTCATGCAGCAGATACAGGACACTTAGTCTTTTCAACACTACATACGATAGATGCAAAAGAGACTATTAACAGAATTATAGGACAGTTTCCACCTGAGGAGCAAAACCGTGTAAGACTCTCTGTCGCGGGAGTTATTCAAGGTGTTATATCACAGCGTTTAGTACCAACAGTAGACGGTGGTCGACGTGCTGCAATGGAGGTTCTTGTTAGGACTCCAAGAATTGAAAAGCTAATTATGGAGAATCGTGATTACGAAATTCGTGATGCCATCGAGGCGGGAAAAGAGCACTATAAGTCTCAGAGTTTTGATCAGTCTATTCTTGATTTATATAATGATGGAATTATCTCCAAAGAACAAGCTATGAAAAATGCTACAAGTGCGTCTGATTTAGAGTTAAAAATAAGTGGACTTACAAGTGGTAAGGCAAGTGAAACATCTGGTAAAAGTCTACATGTTTCCCATGATGATGAAGATATTTTTGATCTAAAGTAAGATTTAAATAAATGTTAGCTATAATTGCGACCATTTTTAAACACAAGGAAATAATATGTTAGAAGGTATCGTTAGAGAGAGTATGACAACAGGAGCTACTAAAGCACTACGTCGAGATGGTTATCTAATTGCGAATATCTACGGAAAAGGTTTTGAGAATATCAATGCCGCATTCAAAATGAATGAATATGTTCGTACTGTTCGTAATAAAGAGACTGTAGCATTCCCAGTTAATGTAGCTGGTCAAGAGTTAAATGTAGTTGTTCAAGGGTATGAGTCTCATGCAGTTACAGGAAACTTACTTCATGTTGATTTAATGGTAGCACAGCCAGGTGTTGAATCTAAATTTAACATCCCTGTTGTCCCTGTTGGCGAGGCTATTGGTCTTAAAAATAAAGGTCTTGTTCACATGGCTAAAACACGTTTAACTGTTAAATGTACTCCTGAGAACTTAATGGACAAAATTGAAATCGATGTAACAGAGATGGATGTTGGTAACTCTAAACTTGTTCGTGATCTTCCTGAATTAGAAAACATCAAAGTTTTAGACTCTGATCGTGTTGCTCTAATAAGTATCATTAAAGCGAAATAAGTATGCTTTTAGTCGGTCTAGGGAACCCTGGTTCCGACTATAAAGAGACACGCCATAACATCGGTTTTATGGTTATTGATGAACTTATCAAAAGGTTCAATGCTACAGATGTTTCAAAGTCAGCCTTCCTCGGTGACTGTTATAAATTTCAAAATCATTTTTTATTAAAACCACTTACCTTTATGAATCTATCCGGTGATAGTGTTATAAAAGTAAAAAACTTTTACAAGTGTAAAGAAGTTGTTGTAATACATGATGATTTAGATTTACCTTTTGGTTCACTCCGTTTTAAAATAGGTGGTGGTCATGGTGGACATAATGGTTTAAAATCTATAGATTCACGGATTGGTAAAGAGTATATCCGAGTACGGATGGGTATAGGAAAGCCTGAACATAAGGGTGAAGTTTCCTCTTATGTTTTAAGTAAGTTCTCCTCGGATCAAGAGAAATTTTTAGATCAATGGATAGCTGACACTTGTGATGCTGTAGAATTTCTACTTACAAACTCTGTGAATGATACAAGTTCAAAATATACTAAGAAAGTAGCATTATGTTAGCGTTTAAGTATATTGCTGGGCACTATCTTAAATATTTTTTCGTTATTCTTTTTGCACTTGTACTCTTTATGGTTGGTATTGACTATATGGGAAGTGCAGATGCACTCTCAGGCTCAGCCAATCTTTTACTTATCTATCTCGTTTATAAGGCTTTTTTTGCAGTTGATATGTTGCTACCACTGGCTCTTGTATTTGCAATGATCAGTACTAAAATATTTTTAATTCGCTCGAATGCTCTTGTCTCATTCTTCTCTCTTGGTTACTCACGTGTTGATGTTCTTCGTCCTTTTGTAGTTGTCTCAACTATTATTATTTTACTGTTTATCTCTCTTCATTCATGGTCAAGTTTCTCTCGTGCACAGGAGTTCGCTTCCAATATTCGGAAAAACTCACAGTATTTAAGTCCCACACGAGATCTTTTCTTTACCTATAAAGGAAAATATATCTATTTTTCTAAAATGCTACCACTTCAAGAAAAAGCAGAAAATATACGGGTTTTTAGTGTTAAAAACAACTCTTTAAAAGAAGTATTAGTTGCTAAAGAAGCGGTTTATAGAAATGACTCTTGGTTTATCAAAGAAGCAGATATCCTCATAAAACCAGATGATTTAAGTTTTTCTTCTCCTGGTATGCTAACGAAAAAATCGAATGATTTAAGAATTTTACAAGGCTTTAGACCTAAAATTTTAGATCAAGTTTATGAGGGTAAAGTTAATTTTACTATTGGTGATGCCATAGATGCTATAAGGCTTTTAGATACGCAAAACATTAATACTAACAGTATTAAAGGGGCTCTTTATAAAATCTTTATCTATCCGTTTTTTGTACCTTGTTTGATAGTGATAATTTTTTTCTTTGTTCCTGTGAGTTCCCGGTTTTTAAATGTTTCACTCTTTAGTTTTGGGGCAATATTATCTACACTAATGATCTGGGCATTGCTCTTTATTTTAATAGAACTTTCAAATACTAAGACAATTCCAAGTGAAGTGGGTGTTGTCCTTCCTATTTTAGTTCTTTTTGCTATTGCAATTAGGCAGTGGAAAAAATACAGGATGACAACTTAACTCATCTATAAGCACATTTTGGATAAAATCACTTAAAAAAGAATTTGGAAATTTTATGATCGATTTTAAACAACTTGCGACGAAATACAAAACTCCCCTTTATGTATATGATTTTGACTATATGGCAGCACAGTATGCTGCACTTAAAGAAGCCTTTAAGGGTCGTAAATCTATCTTGGCTTTTGCTGTAAAAGCAAATTCAAATCTAAGTGTTGTAAAACATTTTGCTTCTTTAGGCAGTGGTGCTGATTGTGTCTCTATTGGTGAAGTAAGACGTGCTTTTATGGCAGGTATTCCAGCATATAAAATTATCTTCTCTGGTGTTGGAAAAAATGATGATGAGATTCGTGAAGCGATAGAGAAAGATATTTTATATATCAATGTTGAGTCTGCGGCAGAGTTAGAACGTGTAGAAATGATAGCTAAAGAACTTGGAAAAGTATCTCGTATTAGTATCCGTGTAAATCCAAACATCGATCCTAAAACACACCCTTACATCTCAACTGGTCTGCATGATAATAAGTTTGGAGTTGATTTAAGTACTGCTAAACGTATGTACATTATGGCAAATAACTCTGAGCATTTAGATCCAGTAGGAATTCACTTTCATATCGGTTCACAACTTACAGAACTCCAACCAATCCGTGAGTCTGCTGAAATAGTGGCTGACTTAGTGCGTTCACTTCAAACTATCAAAATAGAACTAAAGTTTTTTGATATTGGTGGTGGTTTAGGGATTAAGTATGATGATGAGACTACTATTGAGCCTTATGATTATGCACAGGCTATCTTAGGTTGTTTAACAGCTCTTGATTTAACTATCCTTTGTGAACCAGGTCGTTTTTTAACGGCAAATGCAGGATACTTTGTAAGTAAAGTACTTTATGAGAAACAAAATGGTGCAAAGAAATTTGTAGTGATAGATGGTGCGATGAATGATCTTTTACGTCCTTCTCTTTATAGTGCTTATCACAAGATAGAGGCTATTACCGACTCTACAAAAGAGCCACGTCCCGTTGATATTGTTGGTCCAGTATGTGAGAGTGGAGACTTCTTTGCAAAAGACTATCCTTTACCAGAACTAAATCATAATGATCTTGTAGTAGTCCACAGTGCTGGTGCTTATGGCTTTGGTATGGGAAGTAACTACAACAGTCGTGGGCGCAGTGCAGAGGTTGCACTTCAAGGTGGAGAAGATAGACTTATTCGTAAACGCGAAACATTTGAAGACCTTATTGCTCTTGAGCAAGAGTTCTTAGTAGAGTAAGGAAAAAAAGTGTATTTCATAGATGTTCAAGGGACTCTTATTAGCGATAGTGATAAGAGCCCTATTAGAGGGAGTATAGAGTTTATAAATAGACTCAATGCGACTAATACTCCCTATATGGTTGTTACTAACAACACTAAAAAAGCATCGAATGATTTTCATAAATTTTTAAAAGAGCTTGGGTTTAACTTTGGGTTTGATAAATATCTTGATCCCCTTATGCTTCTTGAGTCTAGAGTGTCTAAAGAGTCAGTAGCTGCTTATGGTGCACCTGCATTTTTAGAGACACTTCAATCTATGGGCTATACTTTAAATTTTAAAAATCCTAAAACAGTTCTAATTGCTATAAAAGAGGATTTCAGTGCGGATGAATATGCACAGATGATAGACTTCTTACTCTCAGGTGCCTCTTTAGTTGGCATGCATGAGACCTCTATCTATGCAAAAAACAGTAAACGCTATCCTGGTGTTGGCGCTGTTTTAAAACTTTTAGAGTTTGCAACAAGTGTAGAGTATAAGGTTGTTGGAAAACCAAGTATTGCTTTTTATAATGAGGCTCTAAAATTACTAAAAAAACAAAATTCTGCTTTAGAGTTTAAAAACATTACTATGATTAGTGATGATGTTAAAGGTGATTTAGGTGGTGCTAAAGAGCTTGGAATAAAGACTATTTTTGTAACAAGTGGAAAGTATAAAAGTGAAGCTGAAATAGTGCCATTTTTAGATGAAAACTTAAAACCTGACTTTGTATATGCAGATATGCAAGAGGTATTGGAGAAGATATGAGTGAGATAAGCGACTGGAAAACTCTACAAGACTGTAGAGATGCAATAGATTCGATAGATAACGAAATGTTAGAGCTTTTAAACAAACGAATGAAAGTTGTTGAGAGAGTTGGAAAGATAAAGAGTGAAACAGGTGGAGCTATCTATAGACCTGAACGTGAAAAGGCAATTATTGAGCGTTTAGTTGGTCTTAGTAAAGCAGCTAATGGACTCTTAAATGAGAGTGCTATAGAAGCTCTCTATTTAGAAATTTTTGCAGTATCACGTAATCTTGAACTTCCAGAACGTATCGCTTATCTTGGACCTGAAGGAAGCTTTACACACCAAGCTGCAGAGAGCCGTTTTGGTGCTATGAGTGATTATCTCTCACTTAACTCTATTGAGACTGTATTTAAAACACTTGAAGCAAAGCGTGCAAAATTTGGTGTTGTTCCTATAGAAAACTCTCGTGATGGAATTGTTGGTGAGACCCTTGATCTTCTCGCAAAATCTTCGGTAAAAATAGTAGCTGAACTCTATATGCCTATTCATGTAGCATTTGCAACGAAAGCTCAAAAACTAGAAGATGTGACAAAAATATACTCAAAAGATAAAGGTTTTGGTCAGTGTCGAGAGTTTTTAAGTGAGCATGGTCTTAATGACATAGAACTTATCCCTGTAGAGTCTACAGCAAAAGCTGCAATACTCGCAGCAGAAGATGAAGAGGCAGCTGCAATCTGTTCTCATATCGCGGCAAAGCTTTATGGTGTACCTACTATGTTTGAAAATATAGAGGATGAGCATGACAATGCGACGCGTTTTGTAATACTTAGTGATTTTAAAAATGCTATAAGTGGTGATGATAAAACCTCTATTCTTGTTCGTTTAAAAGATGCTGTTGAAGCTGGTGCACTTGTAAACTTTTTACAAGATTTTGATAAAGAGAAGATAAATCTCTCGAAAATAGAATCACGACCTTCAAAAGATAAAGATGGTGGGTTTGACTACTGGTTTTATATAGATTTTTTTGGTCATATAGATGAAGAGAAGATACAAAATGTACTGAAAAAACATGAAGGTGAAGTTACTTGGCTTGGTTCATATGTAAAAGGTGAAGGGTAAAAATGAAATTTAATAAAAAACTAGAAAATATAAAAACTTATGAGGCTGGAAAGCCTATAGAACTCGTTGTACGTGAATTTGGTATAGAGCCAAAAGATATTGTAAAATTAGCAAGTAATGAGAACCCTTATGGCTGTTCACCAAAGGTTCAAAAAGCCGTGGGTGAGATTGTTGCAAATATGGCACTCTACCCTGATGATAGTATGTTGAAGTTAAAAAATGCACTGAGTAATAAATACAGTGTTTTAGATGGAAATCTTATTATTGGAAGTGGAAGTGACCAAGTTATAGAGTTTATAATGCATGCAAAAGCAGATAGTAATTCAAAAATTCTTATTAACTCTGTAACTTTCGCTATGTATGAGATCTATGCAAAACATGTTGGTGCAGAGATTATTCGTACTGCTTCCCAAGAGCATAATTTAGAAGAGTTTTATGAGCTTTATAAGAGAGAAAATCCAGATATAATTTTTCTATGTACTCCTAATAATCCTACAGGGGATGCCATAGATGCTAAAGCTCTAATGGTGTTTATAGAGAAGATAGATGAAAATACACTTGTAGTAGTTGATGGTGCTTATATGGAATATGCTGCATTTAAAGATAGTAAAAAATCTGTAACACCTAAAGAGCTTATAGAGAAGTTCTCAAATGTTATATATCTCGGTACTTTTTCTAAAGCTTATGGTCTTGGTGGTATGCGTACAGGCTATGGTATCTCTAATAGTAAAATCATTAAAGAGCTCTATAAACTACGTCCTCCTTTTAACATAACGACACTCTCTCTTGAAGCGGCATCAGTTGCTTTAGAAGATAGCGAGTTTGTAGAGAGTTGTATCTCTTCATGTTTTAGTGAGATGAAACGCTATAGTGAATTTGCAACTAAGCAAAATATAGCTATAATAGAGAGTTATACTAATTTTGTTACTTTATGTCTAAATAATCACCAAAACTCTACTACTCTTGCAGATGCACTCCTTCGTAAAGGGATGATTGTACGAGATCTTAGTGGATATGGCATGAATGCAATTCGTGTAACTGTAGGGAAACCTGAACAGAACAGTCGCTTTTTTGAACTTACGACTGAATTATTATAAATCTTTTAAATGGGTAGTTGATGGACTTTAAAAAACTTTTTTCTCAATTAGTAGTTCTTTACGAAAAGCTAAGTAAACAGCAAAAAATAATTATTGCTACTGCCATTATTGGTATTGTTGCATTTTTAATTTTTTTAGTTGTTTTTACTGCTACAAAAGAGAAAACAAGTAAGTATGAAGTTCTTTTTGACTCTCTAAGTTCTAGTGATGCAGCAAAAGTTGTGGCACAACTTGAAAAAGATGGAATCACATATAAGCTAGAAGCAGATAATGTTATCAAAGTACCAAAAAATGTAGTATATAAAGAGCGTATAAATATCGCTTCGCTTGGGATTCCTAAAAATAGTGGTGTTGGTTTTGAGCTTTTTGATAAACAGGAGTTTGGTGCTACAAGTTTTGATCAGAAGATTAAACATCTTCGAGCACTCGAAGGTGAGCTCTCTCGTACTATAAATGCACTCTCCCCCATAGATAGAGCGACTGTGAGTCTTGCACTTCCTAAAGAGTCTCTTTTTGTCTCAAAACAGATAGCGCCGACAGCCTCTGTAATGATTGAGATAGTCGAGGGAAGAAATCTCTCTTCTAAACAGATTCGAGGTATAAAAAATCTTGTTGCTGCGGCAGTACCGCAACTTATATCATCAAATGTAATGCTTGTAAGTAGTGATGGAAATACTTTAGGTGACGAAGATGAAATGGCACAGATGGGTGAACTCTCAGCCGTGCAGCAACGTTATAAACTCAAAGAAGAGAAGAAACGTCAGCAAAAAATCTTAAGTGTAATCTCTCCCTTTGTAGGTGGTGAAGACAAGGTCGTAGCACAGGTTACTATAGAGTTTGATTTTTCTATAAAAAATTCTACTAGTGAGAGTTTTGATCCTGAAAATGTAGTAAGAAGTGAACAGGTGAGCGAAGAGAAACGCGAAGGCTCTACTCCTCAGCAAGTTGGTGGTGTTCCTGGAACTGTGAGTAATATTGGCCCAGTAGAAGGATTAGCTGATAATAAGACTACTGAAAAATATGAAAAAAATACAGGAACTACAAATTATGAGATTGGGAAAACTGTAAGTACCACAAAAAGTCAATTTGCTCGTATAAAGCGCATTACTGCGGCTGTTGTTGTAGATGGAAAGTATAAAGAGAAGATTGATGAAAATGGAGAGGTAACAGGAGATATAGATTATGTTGCACTCACTGAAACAGACTTAAATGCACTCTCCTCTTTAGTAAGTAGATCTATAGGTATAAATGAAGAACGTGGAGATCAGATAAGTGTTCAGAATCTTCAGTTTGAGAGATTGAGCACAGAGCCAGGTGTTGATGGTGTAACGCAAGGAAAACTCTTTATTGAAACATACTTAGCACCATTTTCTGGACTCTTTAAGTATATATTTGTACTTATTTTACTTCTTATACTCTATAAAAAAGTTATCTCTCCATTTGCAGATAAAATGCTAGAAGTTTCTCGTGAAGATGAAGAACTTGAAACCCCTATTCTTGACATAGAAGATGATGAAGAAGAGGACCTAGTTGAAAAAGTTCAAGCGATGCGTAAAAAAGTAGAAGATCAACTAGGTGTGGGTGAGAACTTTAATGAAGATGAACTTAAATATGAAGTTATACTTGATAAAGTACGAGACATGGCAGATAATGCACCAGAAGATATAGCATCTTTACTACAAGCTTTATTAAGTGAAGAAGCAGAAATTTCACCTGTAGTGTCAAAAAGAGGAGAATAGAGTATGTCAAAATTAAATCAGCAACAGCAGGCTCTCTTTGATGAGATGAGTATGGCTGAAAAGATAGCTATTTTACTTCTTCAGATAGGAGAAGAGACAACAGCAGGTATTTTTTCGGCAATGAATGTTGAAAGTATTACAGAAATTTCAAAATTTATTGCATCAAATACAACGGTTGACCGTGCTGTTGCAACAGCTATACTCGAAGAGTTTCATGCTATCTTTCAATCAGGGCAGTATTTAACATCAGGTGGTATGGAGTATGCACGTGAGCTACTCTATAGAACTCTTGGTGCGGATGAAGCGAAGAAAGTACTTGATAAATTGAGTAAAAATATGCAAAATACTCAAAACTTTGCATATCTTTCTAAAATCAAACCACAGCAACTCTCTGACTTTATTATCAATGAGCATCCTCAAACTATTGCACTTATATTAGCACATATGGATGCAACAGAAGCCGCTGATACACTCCAGTTTTTTCCAGATGAATTACGAAGTGAAGTTGCAATGCGTATGGCAAAACTAGGAGATATTTCTCCTTCCGTTATTAAAAGAGTTTCTGCTGTATTAGAATCTAAACTAGAATCTCTTGCATCTTATAAAGTTGAAGTTGGTGGACCTCGTGCAGTTGCAGATGTATTTAACCGCCTTGGTGTAAAAAGTTCTAAATCAACTTTAGCAAATATTGAGCAGGTAGATGAAGAGTTAGCAACACTCATTAAAGAGATGATGTTTACTTTTGAAGATATGGTGAGTTTAGATAAAACTGCTATTACTGAAACACTTAAAGCTGTTGATAAAGCAGAACTTATGCTTGCACTTAAATCCTCTCCTGAAGAGTTAAAAGAGAAGTTCTTCTCTGCAATGTCTGAGAGAGCTCGTGAAGCCTTTGAAGAGGAGATGCAGTTCCTTGGTGCTGTTAAAATGAAAGATGTTGAGACTGCTCAGAGAAAAATTGTTGAGACAGTAAATGGACTAGCTGAAGCTGGTGTAATTCAGATGGGATCAACAGAAGAGATGATTGAGTAGCATATGGCAATAGTAATACCAGGATCAGAGTTAGATGAACATAATATAAATAAATATAGTTTTAAAGTTATTGCCTTAGGGAATAGTGAAGAGGATCATAAAGCAGCACAGAAGGAACCCTTAGAACCACTTACTTCAAGTAAACCAAATATGGCAGAAGTTGATTCAAGTGCTCTGAGTAGTAGTTCAAAAGAGTCTCTTATAGAGTCTTTGATGCAAAAAACTGATGAGATGTCTTCAAACTTTATAAAACTTCAAATGAAGTTAGAGAGTAAAGAAGAAGAGTATGAAGTTGCTTTAGCTAAAGCAAAAGAGGAAGCATATGCAGATGGATTAGCAGCAGGAATAGCAAAAGCTATGAGTGATGCAGATGTAAGGATGACAAAAAGTGTAGAGCTATTTGCATCATCAATATCTAAGTTAGAAGAGAGCGCACAAGAGTTTGAAACTGCTTTAGAAGGTATAAAATCTGAATTAATTTCTGCAGCTTTAAATATTGCACAAGAGGTTATTAAGGTAGAACTTAGTACAAACTCTAATGAAGTTGCAAAACTACTCTCTAATGAACTGATGCAAGATCTTCAAGGTGCTGCAGAGGTTACACTGAAGGTAAATCCAGCAAATCATGGAGCACTCTCTGAGCATGTTGGAACACTAAAACATGTGAGTGTTGTTTCTGATAGTGCAGTTTCAGAAGGTGGTGTTGTCGTGATTAGTGATGCTGGAAATGTAGATGCACAGATAAATAAAAGATTTGAGAGAGTAAAGAGAGCCGCTTTAAGTGAGTAAAAATATGAACATAAAAAACAAAAGTATAAAAGAACTTGAAGTAGTTTGCCAAGATATTAGAGATCGTATCTTAGAAGTTGTAAGTAAAAATGGTGGACATTTAAGCTCTACACTTGGTGCAACAGAGTTAATCGTAGCAATGCATAAGGTTTTTGATAGTAAAAAAGATCCTTTTATCTTTGATGTAAGTCATCAATCTTATGCACATAAACTTTTAACAGAGAGATGGGATGCATTTGAGACTCTTCGTCAGTTTGATGGGCTTTGTGGTTACACAAAACCGAGTGAGAGTGATGATGACTACTTTGTTGCAGGACATAGTTCAACTTCTATCTCTTTAGGTGTAGGTGCTGCGAAGGCTATAGCTATAAAAGGTGAGCAGGAGTCTCGTATACCAGTTGTAATGATTGGTGATGGGAGTATGACTGCAGGTATGGTTTATGAAGCACTTAATGAGCTTGGTGATAGAAAATACCCTATGATTATCATACTTAATGATAATGAAATGAGTATAGCAAAGCCTATTGGTGCACTCTCAAGAATGCTCTCTTCTGCTATGGCTTCTCCTTTTTATCAGCGTTTTAAGAAGACAACAGAGTCTTTTGTAGATAATTTTGGTGAAGGTGCTCACTATATTGCAAAACGTATGGAAGAGGGACTAAAGCTTATCACTCCTGGAATTATGTTTGAAGAGATGGGTATAAATTATATCGGTCCTGTAGATGGGCATAATTTAGAACAGTTGATAGATATCTTTGAGACAGCTAGAAAATTAAATAGACCAGTAATTATTCATGCGCAAACACTTAAAGGGAAAGGGTATGATATAGCAGAAGGTAAAGAAGAGAAGTGGCATGGTGTTGGCCCTTTTGATCTTGAAGATGGCAAAAGCTCTAAAAAATCTTCTGCTAAAAGTGCGACACAAATATATACTGATGCACTTCTTCATCTTGCTAAAGAGAATGAAAAAATTGTAGGGGCAACTGCAGCAATGCCTAGTGGAACAGGAATGAGTGATCTACTTGAACTCTATCCTGATCGTTTTTGGGATGTAGCAATTGCTGAACAGCATGCTGTTACAAGTATGTCAGCTCTTGCAAAAGAGGGTTTTAAACCTTTTTGTACGATTTATTCAACATTTTTGCAACGTGGGTATGACCAAGTGATACATGATACTTGTTTGATGGATCTTCCTGTTGTTTTTGCACTTGACCGTGCTGGAATTGTTGGGGAAGATGGTGAGACACATCAGGGTGTTTTTGATATTAGTTTTTTAAGAGCTATACCAAATATGACACTCTTTGCACCTCGTGATGAGAAGAGTTTTCACCAAGCGATGGCATTTGCTGCGGCTTATGAGCATCCCTGTTCTCTTCGTTATCCTCGTGGTGCATTTAAAGAGACTTCACTCATTGAGTCAACTCCTTTTGAGTTAGGAAAGTCACAACTTTTAGAGTCTCATGAGTCAGACACCCTTTTTATCGGCTATGGAAATGGTGTTGGACGTGCCTATGAAACCTCTCTTCATTTAGAGGAGAAAGTCTCTATTTTAGATCTTCGTTTTGTGAAACCTCTTGATGAAGAGATACTTCGAGAGTTAAGTAAACGCCATAAGCGATGGTTTGTCTTCTCTGATAGCTCAAAGATGGGTGGTGTTGGCTCAGCAATACTAGAGTTTTTAGCACAAGAGAAAATAATTGATATTGAAGTTACTAGTTTTGAGTATGAAGATTCTTTCATTACACATGGAAACACTCTGCTTGTTGAAGAGTCTTTAAACATCCTTCCTAAGCAATTAGCAGAGAGAGTAAATATCTAAAACATAGTAATTTACTATGTTTACTTGACTTTAAAATTAAAATCCTCTATTATTTGATTTATTAATAATAAAGGATTCTTTATGAACAACAAATCATGCCCAATATCACTTATATCAGTCGATTCAAATATGGCACGAATGAATGCTTTTTATGTTGGAATCCTCTTTAGTATCTATGTTGTTACCGCATATACTCCTCTTATCTATTTTCTTATTATTGACTTTGCTACACGGATTTTTTTAAAAAAAGAGTATAGTTTGACATATATACTTGCGCACTTTACAAAAGAGAGTTTAAAGTTAAAGTCTGTACGTGTTGATGGTGCACCAAAAAAACTAGCAAGTTACTTTGGATTACTTTTTGTAGTTTTAGTAGCTTTTGTAAGTTTTTTTGAACTTAGTATTCTCTTTTATCTTTTAAGTCTTACTCTTCTTATATGTATATTTTTAGAAGTAGTATTTAGCTACTGTTTAGGGTGTGAAATTTATCATCTATATCAAAAGTTGTTTGTGTAATGGTGGGTGTCTCCACAAAAGGTATTTACGGTGTTGCTGCGATGTATGCACTCTCAAAGTCACCAAATGCAAAACTAATGCAGATAAAAGAGATAGCGGCAACTACTCAAATCTCACATGGCTATCTAGAACAGATTTTAACTACTCTTAAAAAAAGCTCTTTAGTTGTGAGTGTAAGAGGAGTGAATGGGGGCTATAAGCTCTCTCGTGATCCACAAGAGATAGAAGTTTTGGAGATAGTAGAAGCCCTTGAAGGAAAACTTTTTGTACCTAATGAAAATGTAGGTGCAAGTATAGTTTTAGATACCTTTTGGGGTGATATGCAAGAGAAGGTTCGTACTACTTTTGAAGTGAAACTATCAGAACTTGACACTGCATATCAGACCTATTTTTACGAGATTTAATAGTTCAAAATCTTAGAAGTACTCTTCTAAATCGATTTGCGGTTTTAATGGAGCTGATTCTGGTATATCATCACTAGTGAAAATTATTCTAAGACCACCAACAAAGGTAAGGTTCATAGCACTTGCCGTTGAATCAAAATCAAATGGAGAAGTGGGCCCATTATAACTGAGAGATACCTTTTCTACATCTAGACCACCATATAGACTAAAGTTGTCGCTTAGTTTATATGTGAGGCCACTACCAACATGCATACCAAAGTTTGTCCAGTTACTACCTCCTCCAATATCCATTCCCCCACGAACATATGGGTAGAGATCTGGTATACTTATTTCAAACTCTTTGATAAGGTTTACTCCAAGAGCTGCTCCTGAATGAGCATTCTCAAAAGTACTATTTGGGATATCATCAAAAGAGCTATACTGGAGGTATCCTTCAAACTTTACACCACCATCTGAACCCTATAATGTCCCCACTTGTCAAGACCACTTAAACCAACATTCTTATTTCACTTATTATGCTACTAACTGTAACTCTGTGTTTTCAAACTCTAAATTATTGAT
>JAMORO010000070.1 GCA_027063505.1 Sulfurimonas sp. | reverse complement strand
AATAGCCATAAGAACACCAACACTTACAAGTGATTTATCATAGGCAGCAGCTAAAATAGGGGCTGATGCTACACCTCCTATGTTTGAGAGTGAAGCCACTGAGACACTAAAGAGATCTAGTTTAAAGAGTATTGCACCTCCAAACATTAAAACGCCATGGATCACTAAGATAGCAAATCCAGCAAGAACATAGATCCCAACACCACTAAAACTCTCTATCACAGCTTGCGAACCTATAAGTGCTATGATAATGTAAAGCATACTTGTTGCCACTTCACTCGAACCATTTATCACTCGAAGTTTTGTAAAAGAGCCGAGGAGACCAAACAGAGAGGCTAGAAGTACGACTGTTGTAGTTGTGTTAATGAGTTTTATATAACTCCCTATAAACTGTGCTAAAAAAGAGACAAAAAGAGCTAAAACAATTAAGAGCCAGTAGCGTTTAGCACCCAGTGTACAGGCACACCCTATAGCTCCTAAAGATGCGAACTTTTCACTACTTTTTGTAAACTTATTAAAGATATTTGCAAAGGGAACTAAGAAGAGTAAGAGCATAACCCATAGTGTATAGTTTACACTATCAACCACAAGAGCATAAGCAAAGGCATCTTCACTCACACCAAGAGCAGAACCTACGGCTATCATATTTGCAGTGCCTCCCATCCAACTTCCAGCAAGTGCGCCAAAGGCTCCGGACATAGAAGAGGAGAATGAAAATAAAAAAGCGACTGCTATAAACGCAAAACTTAAAGAGAATAGTGCAAGTAGGTAGGCAATAATAAGAGATCTTCCCAACTGTAAAAAGTGTTTAAAATCAACTTGTAGTAGCATTAAAAAAAGCATTGCAGGAAGCAGGTTTGTTTTTAGTCGTTTATAGAGAGTTGCTATAGCTTCATTAGATTCAAAGAGTCCAAGAGAGGCTAAGAGCATGCTCAAACCATAGATAAAAACCACAGCAGGTATATACTTAAAAATCTGCAGTTTACTTCTACTCTCTAAAAGGTAGAGAAGTGTCACTAATATAGAGAGAGTAAAAAGATATAGCATAGGAGATGCAATCAAGAAGTTACCTTATATTTTTTTTATAAGTGTATCATATTTCTACCATTCATTAGGAGCTCTTATGCAAAGAAAATCCCTTTTACTACTCTCTACTTTAACGTTCTGTACAACTCTCTTTAGTGCAACACTCAGTCAAGAGATAAAAAATAACTCTCTTGTTGTTTATAACTCAAATCTCGGTTTAGTACACGAGGAGAGAGATTTAAGTATAAAAAAGAGTGATAAAGAGATCATTTATGAGGGTGTTGCTTCAAGTATTAACACCGACTCTGTCAACATTCAACTCTCCGATGCCATTTCACTCTACTCACAACAGTACAGATATGATAAACTTACTCTTCATAAACTTTTAGAGGCACATATTGGAAAGCAAATCACAGTAAACATCTCTACCAAAAAGAAAAAAACGAAACAGATTAAAGCGACACTTTTATCAAACTCAGGCAATAGCGTTTTAGTCCAAACAGAGGAGAATAAAATAATCTCCGTTAAAAGTGAAGATATAATTTTTGAGACTATTCCACAAGAACTAATGACAAAACCATCTTTAATATGGAATGTAAAGGCTACAAAAAACCTTCATACAAAAGTAGCCCTTGAGTACCTTATAAATAACATCAGTTTTAAAAGTGACTACCTTCTTACTATAGATGAGCAGAGTGCTTCTCTTACCGGCTGGATCAATATAAATAACCGTTCAGGAAAAAGTTTTCACGATACAAAACTCACTCTACTTGCAGGGGAGATAAACAGAGAGCAGGAGTACTATAATATAAAAGTACAAAGGAATATAGCGTTTAGTACCCCGAGTTATAAGGTAGAACAGAAAGATTACCAAGGCTACCATATCTATACTATTCCCTTTAGAGTCACTCTTGCCAATAATGAAAAGACACAGATTAAATTTTTCTCTCAAAAAAATATTAGTACTTATACAGAGTATGAAGCGACACTCAATAATCCCCTCTATTTAAATAGTGAGTTAAAATCTAATGTTTCACAGTATGTAAAACTATCACCTTTAAATAATCCTTTACCAAAAGGAGTAATCCGTACATACTCTAAACTACAGAAGCAAACAGTACTTTTGGGTGAGTCTAAGATAGAACATACACCAAGAAACACCCCTCTTGCTCTTAAAATCGGTACTAATTTTGATCTTAAAGTAACACAGACACCTATAGAGAGAGATGACTCTAGTAGTTGGTTTAATGTTAGTGTAAAATACAGTGTAACAAATAGTTCTAGCAGAGAGAAACTCGTAAAACTACTTATACCATTTAACAATAAAAAAAGTTCTAAAATTATAACTGATGAAAAGTATCGATTTACTAAGGGAAACTTTGTTACATTTAGCATTAGAGTTAAAGCAAACAGTACAAAAAGCTTTACAGTAAACTATGAGAGTAAAAAATAATGGCAAAATATATAATACTAGATACAGAGACAACAGGTGTAGGTGAGAGTGATAGAGTTATTCAACTTGGATATATTGTTCTTGGGGCAAAAGAGATTGAAGTACATAATGAGTTTAATAGCTCTGAGATCCCTATCTCTTTTGGTGCGATGGAAGTTCACGGTATCACACCTGATCTTTTAGAAGGAAAACCTTTATGCAGGGATACGACAGCCTATAAACGTTTAGAAGAGCTCAACATAAGTGAAAACTACCTTATAATACATAATGCTCCCTTTGATATAAAAATGTTAGAGAAAGAGGGATTTACAACTCAAATGAAAGTAATAGATACTCTTCGAGTTGCAAAACATGTTCTACCAGATGAGGATGCACATAGACTACAGTACTTTCGTTACAAAATGGGACTCTATAAAGAGGAAGAGAAAGAGGCTTCTGCTCTAGGAGTAGTAGTAAAAGCTCATGATGCTATAGGGGATGTTCTCGTACTAAAACTCTTCTTATCAAAACTAAAAGTAGTAGTTACAGAGATGTTCCCTCATGACAATCCTGTAGAAAAGATGGTAGAGTTGACAAAGACTCCTATCCTTGTAAAAACATTTCGATTTGGAAAACATAAAGGAAAAGAGCTAGAAGAAGTAGCAAGAGAGGATGCAGGTTATCTCAGATGGATGCTTAGCTCTATGGAAAATCTTGATGATGACATGAGATACTCAATAAATCACTACCTAACATAAGTTTTTATTATTTAATAAAGAGACTAGAGCACTTAAATACCGTACCTATGAGAAATATGCAAAAAGCATGGGTACATTCGTAACACTTCATTTTTCTTACATTTTCATCACATATACAAGCTATAATAGGGCTTTTTTTGATATATTCGTGATATTTTCATCACAAAATTATCAAATTTATTTATATTTTAAGCTACCTTTAGATTAGTTTTTTTTATAATATGTTAAATCAAAATGTTGTTTTAGTTATTAGTTTAACAAATGACAGCACACAAGGAAACATATGACACATTTTAAATCGTACGTTGGTTCTATCGTTTTAGCAGGTCTTTTACTACAAGGTTGTGGTGGTTCAGATAACTCTACAGATTCAGTTGATACACAGATAGACACTCCAGCTGATACGCCAAGTGCATCTTTTGTTAAAGCACAAGCAAAATTTAATACAGCAACTGCTGCTTTTGCAGGAGCATCTACAGAAGATGTTGCTAAAGCACAGTCTGAATTAACACTTAAGATGCTTGCACTTTATAACAGTGATGCAGATGTGAAAGCATTCATGGATAAGCTCATGGCTGAAAATGGTGCTTCTAAAATTGAAGCAGCTACAGCAATGGCTGAATCTATAACAACTACTACTTCTACTCAACAAGCTCCAAGTCGTGGGTTACTTAGTGGTCTAACAGATAAGGTTAAAGATGCACTTACAGATACACTTGACACTAGTGTAGGAAATTCTGTAACAGGTGCTGCTTTTGATGTAGTTCTTAACTCTGAAGGTGTGACAGTAGTTATGATCGATTTAGCTCGTAAATCTGAAACAACTTCACAAATTATGGTTGACTCTCTTGAAGCAAACTGGGAACTAACATATAAAATGTGTCCTATGCTTCGTGAAAGTACAGAGTTTGGTGAAAAATTTACTGCATTAGCAGAAGAGATGCCAATGGTTGGAGAGTTCTTCTTTGCACGTATTGACTCTACTATGTATGCTTGTTTAGCAGATGCTATGCTTCTTTCAAATGATGATTCAGTCCATGATGATAGTGTTTCAATGTCTACAAATGGATACATGGGTCTTTTAATGGATCGTTATGCAGCTAAGTTTTTTATTACTCCTGAAGAGAATGTAAGTGCACAGGATCGTGAAACACGTCGTGATGACAATTTCATATCTTTACTTTTAGATACAGGTGCAAATGCTACTTATGATTCAGCTACTCAAACATTTACTGGTCACGGTGATGCAAATGAGTTAACAAATGAGAAATTCTTTTACTCTTTATTTAAAACTCCAGATAGTACAAATTCTTTCGTAAATGCTATGAAAAAAGTTGACCTTTCAACTCGTGTAATGCTTATGGATACTATCTTCATGGGTGGAAAAATGGGTGCTGAAAACATCGATACTCTTCAAGGTAAAATGAATGTAATCGCTATTGGTTCATCTATGTATGACGGTATCTATGGTACTAGTGATGCAGCAACTGCACAACAGCAAGCTGGTTATGGTTTTGGTGCTTATGCAGGTGCTTTCTTAGGATTCGCTGGACTTATTCCATCTGATAGATTTTTACCATATGGAAAAGCATTTATGGATGCTGGTTACCAATATGCATCATTCCATGGAATCGATGTTTGGGAAGGTGTATATGCAGCTGGTAAAGATGCATGGAATAACTACCAAGAAACTTCAGATACAGCAGAAGAAAATGCAAATGGTGCTCCATCACGTTCAGCAGGTAAAGGTATAATCGCTTCAGACTGGTATGATGATACTTTAGATTTACTTTCTCAAGCATGGACAAATGCTGCTAGTGATTTAGATTTCTCAACACTATATGATTCATTCTCAGATGAGAACACTTCTCTTGTTGCGACATTAACTGATTCAGCAAATATTGCTTATGCAACTGTTCTTGATGGTCGTGATGAAAACAACAATACTGTTTATGGAACTAATATTTCTAACGGGTTAGTAAACAATGATGATGTTTATGGTGTGCATGGTCTTATAGAACTTGCAATGCAAGAAGATATTTACTATTTAGAGTGTGGGAACAGAAGTACCGATTATATTGATGGTTTAGATGTGACATGTGAAAACAATACTAGCTATACTATGGATAATGCAAAAGCTGGATTTAGACTCCCTCCATTTGCTGATTTAACTATGGATTTTGCTTACACTACTGCTAAAGATGGTGCGATGGCTTATGCTGATAAAAACTTTGATGCTGCATTCTTTGCTGACATAAATGCTTCACAACTAATTGACTACTTAGGTCTTGATGCAAATAATACTTATATCCCTAACTGGATGTTAGCAATTAACTGGTTGAAAGCTCCTGAACTTATCTCTAACTCTGATTATGCTGACTATGATTATGCATTTGACTTTAACTCTGGTTACTTAGATATCTATGTAATTTCTAAAGAAGAGAACTTATCTAATGTAATTGACTTCTCAGCATTAACAACAACAGAAATTGTAAAAGTTGAAATGGGTGATGACTCAATTATCGCTGTAGATGAAGCGGGATTAACTATAGACAACTACTATGTTTACAAAGTAAGAGCTGTGACTCCTGCTGATGTAGAAGCTGCTCTAGCATTACTTGCTGGATACAAAGACAGTGCACTTGAAGCAATCGGTATTGATTCTTCAAACACTGCTGATGTAGCTACTGAAGATTCAAACACAACTGCTGGTTAATCTAAGCTAACAGTTCTTTTGACAACCGGCTCTAAGCTGGTTGTCACTATAATAAAATCACAAATTTTTTCTTTTAATATTCACTAGAATCTTAATACAAAAAATTTCTAAGTATAGGTTGTAAAATGTTCAAAAAAACTCTTCTACTCTCACTCGCTACCTCTTCGCTATTAGCAACAAATGGTATAAACCTTATAGGTACATCGACAGTTTCTCGTTCTATGGGTGGAACAGGTGTAGCATTTTACTCTCATGCTACAGAAGCAATGCATAAGAATATTGCCCTTATTGGTGATGTTCAAAAAGATGAGTTTCAATTCGATATGACTTACTTTAATGCAACTTTAAGCTCAAGTGTTCGTGATGACAATCCTCTAAATGAGACAAACTCTAATGGTGCTACAATTTCAGCAAGTACTCAGAACCATCTAGATACAAACTTTGTTCCTTCTATGACTTATGTTACAAAAGTTGATGATGAAGTTGCTTTTGGTATTGCTATGATTGGTGCGGCAGGGATGGCTGTTGACTATAAAGGTGAGTACTCTCACAGACAACTTAAATCATCAATGATGCTTATGAAAATCATTCCTGCTGTCTCTTATAGACAAGGGAATGTAACATTTGGATTTGCTCCAGTTTTAGGTCTTGGTTCTATGTCTTTAAACTACGATGAGAGATATATTGACCCAGAGACAGGAAAACCTTACCCAGCAGGTACAAAACCACAATCTCAAAGAGAGGGTCTTTTTGGAACAAATATAGGTGGAGACTCACTAGTTCCTGCCTTTGGTTTTACAACTGGTATAGATATAAAAGTTACAGAAAAACTTCGTGTAGGTGCTACATATAACTCCTCTTTAAAATATACATATAGTGAAGTAACAAACTTTAAACAGTTTGGTCCACACGGTATGGTTTATATGGCTGATGAGTATGCTGGTGGTGCTTTAAGTAGTTTAGCTGATCAAAGTATCAAAGGGAACAACGACTTAATAGCAGCACTTGAAGCCGCAGGACTTGATAATAGTACTGCACAGACAGTTGTTTCTCTTATGCCTGATGGAACGATTAGCGAATCTTTAGCACTCACAAACCCAGATACATTGCATGACCTTACACTTGAGCAACCTTTTGAAATTGCTGTAGGTTTCTCATATGAACTTACTAAAAAAATGACAATTACTGGTGACTACAGATACATACCTTGGGAACTTACAGAGGGATATGGGGAATTTGGATGGAAAAACCAACATGTATTTGCTGTTGGAGCAGAGTATAAAGCAAAAAACTACTCTCTAAGATTTGGTTATAACTATGCAAACTCTCCACTAGAGTCAGTCACAAATGAGTTTGGTTCTTTAGTAAGTGATGTTCAAGGTCACTATATCTTCGATCAAGCACTCTCAATGTTAAATATGCTAGGATTCCCTGCAATCTCAACAACTCACTTCTCAGCAGGTTTTGGTTATGCTATCAACAAAGATATAGATCTTGATTTTGCGATGGTTTACTCTCCTGAGTCAACAGTATCTAGAGATGGTACACTTTTACCACTTGACAAAGTCTATGAGGGTCTCTCTATCTTTAACTATGCTTATGAGACAAAAATGCAACAGCTAAGTTTATCAGGTGGCATAAACTACAGATTTTAGGAACAGACATGATATCTAATACACTCTCTCTTACACTACTCTCAAGCCTACTCCTTTTCTCAGGATGTGGCTCTGAAGTAAACGACCTTTCCGAGCACTCACAACCAATTACAACGGAGCCTGAAACTGGCCATTTTATAGATAGCGGGGTTGAAGGGCTTAGCTATGTCCGTTCTTCTATCGGTACATCTTTAGTAACACAAAAAGGTGGTTCATATGTCTATAGAACTGGAGAGATCATCACTTTTAAAATTGGTGAGCTTAAAATTGGTGAAGCTATTGGCCTCTCTGTAATCACGCCTAAAGATATAGTTTCTTTAGAGAACAAAGATCTGAGTACATCCATTTATGAATCAGAAGTAAATAACAGAGTTAGATTATTAATGACTCTTGATAGTGATTCAAACCCTACAAATGGTATTCAAATATCTGCTGCAACAAGAGCGCAAGCAGCATCTTGGAGCACACCACATTATGAATACAGTGAAACAGGTTTTAATAGTTCTGTAGCTGTAGTTACAAATGGGGATGTTGATATAAATATCACAAAACTTGCAGCAGAAGAACACTTTGCTGAGTCTCTTCGCTGTGTCTACTCCGGTGCATATACAGGGTATAGAGTACTGCCAGATGGTGAACATGATGGTTTCGTTGGTGTAATGATTCAATCTACGAATACCAAAGATGTAAATAGCTCTTTTGGAACCATTGTGGCACTGAGTGATGGTCAAGAGTTAGATGGCAATACAAGTACAAATGAGTACCTTTTTGCTAGAGGCATCCACGATATGGATACAGGTACATATATTTTTAATGAAACAGGTGAATTTAAAGATGGGGGTATCATTCCCAGTGCCGCAAATGTAACAGGAGATGGTACTTCAAACGGTTATAACAAAGTGTTTGGAACATTTAAACAACTTAACCCACAAACAGGACTATTTGAAACAGGAGCATATGAAGCAACACGAGCCTTTGAAGGTAAAAATGTAGCTTATAGATACACTGGTTATGGATATGACACAAATATAAGTGTACAAAATCCAAAAGGAAAAATTCTTGGTCTCTTTGCTTTTGATATTAATACAGATGGAACAATCGAGGGAATGATACATGATGCTGCAACAGGGGAAGAACCTCTCTTAAGTGGTACTATAAACTTCACTACAAACTATGTAGATATGAATCTCACATACAACAATACTCCCTCTGTTATACAAGGAACATTAGATAATAATGGGTCAATTAACCTTGAATGGAAAGTCAATGGAGTGACCGCTGGTTCATTAGGTGGAGTGGGGTGTCAACTCCAACCTCACGACTAAATCTCTTCATCTTTACATTTACTATGTAAAGATGTAACACCCTTCTTTTTTTTAGATTATTTTGTGATAATTGTCTTTAAAATAAGCTATCTTATTTTATAATAAATGATTATATATCACAAAGGTCATCTATGAAAAGTATCCTTCTTTTTCTCTCACTCATCTCTCTCTTAATCGCTAAGCCAACTTACAATATCGCTCTTATCTCCGATGGCGACACAGAGTATAGTCTACAGTTTGAAGAGGCATTAAAAATAGAAATACGACAGATTCTAGGACGTGATTTTAATGTAAAGTTTCCAAAAAAACTTTATAAAAATGGACAATGGAAATATGGAAAAATTGCAGAAAATGTAAATAGAGCACTTAAAGATAGTCGTTCAGATATGATTATAACACTCGGCGCTCTCTCTTCACACTATATAGCAAGAAAGTCTCGTTTTTCTAAACCTGTTGTAGCAACAGCTGTAATCAACCCTAAAATGCAAAGAATTCCATATAAAAATGGAACATCAGGAAAAAGAAACTTAACCTATGTAAGTGGACTACAGACTCTTGATAAAGATATAGATACTATTAATGAGATTATGCCTATTAAAAAAGTTGCTGTACTTATAGATGCTATCTTACTCAAAAATACTCCAGAGGTTGGTCGTTACATAAAAAAGAAATTTGTTTATCGTAAAATAGAGATTCAACTTATTCCTGTAGGTAAAGATGTTGAAAAGAGTATCTCAGTCATAGGAAATGATATAGAGTTTGTTTATGTAACACCTCTTTTTCAACAAACGATAGCACAAAGAACAGAACTCTACAGCACACTAGCTTCTCGTGGTCTTCCATCTTTTGCAGCAATTGGACAGGATGATGTTGAGCTTGGGGCACTCTTTGCAAACTCACCATCAACAGATAACAACCGTTTTATCCGTCAGATAGCACTAGATGTTCAGCAGATTGCTCTTGGCTCTTCAGCCTCCTCACAGCTTGTAGACTTTGTACCTACCCCTGCCCTTTCACTCAATATGATGACAGCAAATGAGATCGGTTTTACTCCTGGCTGGGAACTACTTTCAAAAGCAACTATTATTAAGAGTGAACAGAGTGATTCACACTTTTTTAATATAGAAGAGATTATGGACCGTGCTGTAGAGCATAACCTTCAGGTTCTTGCGTATGATAGTAAAATAGAACTCTCTCAAGCTGAGTTAGATAAAGCAGATAGTCTCTATCTACCACAAATTCATATTGGTTTTGAAGCGGTAAAGATTGATCAAGACCGTGCGATCTCTAGCTTAGGAAGTGAAAATGAACTTCGTGCTGACGCTTACCTGAAATTTTCACAACAGATATTTAATCAAAAGGCACTTGCACAGATAAGTGTAAATGAAAACTTTTTAAAAGCACAAAACGAAGCTTCTGACTTTGTTAAACTTGACATTGGTCTTGCTGCTTCTATAAACTATCTTCGTATTTTACAACTTCGTACAAAGTTACACATTGAAAAATCAAATCTTGAATTATCAAAAACCAACATGCGTTCAGCAGTGACAAGACGAGATATTGGGATAGGAAATGCTAGTGATATTTATCGATGGCAGACACAAATTTCTGGTGAGAAAAAAAGCCTACTCTACACACATACATTACTTCAACAGTCAAAACACTCTCTCAATGCCCTTCTTGACTTACCACAAGATTTAGCACTAAACTTTGATCCTGTAGATATGAGTAATGAAGTTTTTATGACTAGTGATCCTGATATTATCTCTTACTTTCTCGATCAAACTAAGTTTGGAAAATTTCAATCTTATTTAGTGAAAACTTCAAAAAAGAATATGCCTTCAATTAAACAGTATGATGCACTAGAGTCAGCAAGAGAACTCATTGTTGAGTCTAATCAAGATGCTTTTTTTATGCCTGATATAGCTGTAGAAGGTGGCTTACAACAACACTTTATAGATCCAAGTAATGATTTTAGAGATGGAAGTAAAGGGGAAACACTTAATGACAACCTGCCACCTTATGCAGACAATACAGACTGGTCAATAGGTATTTTTGTTCGTTTTGCTCTCTATAGTGGAGGGGCAAAAGATGCTGAACTTGAAGCATCTAGAGCAGCTCTTCTTGTTGCAGAAGCACAAAGAAAAGATTTAATTAATAGTGTAGAGAAAAATGTGCGTAATTCACTCTATCAAGCAAAAGCTTCATTCCTCTCTATAAAACTTGCAGAACAAGCATCTATTAGTTCAAAGAAAAACCTTAACCTTATTAAGAGTGTTTATGCACAAGGAAATATCGGTATTATTGACTTACTTGATGCACAGAACACTGCACTTCGTGCATCACTCCAAGAGAATAGTAGCCGTTATGAGTTTATGAGAGACCTACTCGTACTCCAGCACGATATAGGCCAAGTTAACTTTAACTTAGACAATGAAGATTGGCAAAAATGGAAAGAAGCACTAGAGTCACACAATGAATTAGAAGATGATGAGGAAGAAGAATAGATGAGATATATACTGTTAGTAGTAGTTGCACTGTTGTTATTAGGGTGTAATGATAGAGAAAAAGAAGAAAAAATTCGTCATGTACGAACTATAGAACTTGTACCAGCACAAGCAACATCAACACATAACTTTAATGGAATTGCCCGTTCAGATGTAGCGGCGAGACTAAGTTTTAATGTCAGTGGAACTATTCGCCGTGTATACATCCGCGATGGACAGAGTGTAAAAGAGGGTGATGTAATTGCTTCACTTAATGACAACTTCTTTAAACTCAAAGTAAATGAGGTCAAATCCTCTCTCAAACAAGCAAGAGTTAAACTCTCAAATGCAGAGAGTCGCTACAAACGTATAAAACAACTCTATGTAAACCGTAGTAGTTCACTGAGTGATCTTGATAATGCAAGAACAACAAAAGAGTCAGCAAAAGCAAACTACAATGCTATGAGAAACCGTCTTGAACAGGCACAACTCAAACTAAGCTATACAAAACTACGTGCACCGATGAATGGTTCTATCTCAGAACTTACTATCCATAAAGGTGAAAATGTTACACCAGCTATGAGCATAGCTTCTATTAGCTCTGCAAGTAGTATAGAAGTACCTATTAGTATCCCAGGATCTCTCATAGACTATGTAAAAGAGGGGCAAAAGTGTGTAGTAAGTTTTGATGCAATGAAAAACAAAAAGTACAAAGCTGTTGTTGTAGAAGTAAGCCATGCTTCAAGCCAAAGAACTACGACTTTCCCAGTAGTCGTTCGCCTAATTAAACACCCTAAAAAAGTACACCCAGGTATGTCTGCTTCTGTACGCTTTAACTTTCATAGTGATTTAAGTAAAAATAGTTTTGTTATCCCTCTTCATGCACTTATGCAAGATGAAAAAGGTCACTATGTTTATATAGTCGATAATATCATTAATGGTATAGGGACAATTAAACGTACTGATGTAAAAAGGGGACAACTTACAACAAGTGGTATTATTATTACAAATGGTGTAAGTAACAATATGCATGTTCTAACAGCAGGTATGAGCCGTGTGCATGAAGGTCAAAAAGTAAGAGTAAACAATTGAAAAACTATACTGAACTTGTCTTAGAAAAGAACCGTGTAACTGTAACTATACTGGTATTTTTCCTTATTGGAGGAATTATTGCCTACTTTAATATGCCACGAGCAAAAGATCCAAGTTTTCAAATTCACTCTGCTGTTGTAAGTACAATTTTTCCAGGAGCAACACCTAGTAGAATAGAGTCACTTGTAACCATCCCTCTTGAGAGAGAACTGAGACAGATAAATGAGATAAAACGAATCAAATCTATCTCAAAAAATGGTATTTCGACTATCTATATTACAATCAGTGAAAAATATGATGATCTTGACCCTATTTGGGATCAGGTCCGTAAAAAAATTGAAAATACTGACCTTCCACAAGAGGTTGGAGAACCTCAGCTTGATGAGAGTTTCAATAAAGTTTATGGAACACTCATTAATATTATTGGAGAGGGTTTTAGTTATGCAGAACTTGAAGTTATTGCAAATGCAGTAAAAGAGGAGCTCTTAAATATTCCTGATGCTGGTGATGTTGAGATTGTTGGGCTTCAAAGACAACATATCTATATTGAGTTTTCAAATGCCAAACTTGCTGAGTTAGGCCTCTCACCAAATGCTTTAAGTAAAATTATTCAAGAGCGAAACATTATTACCCCGGGTGGGGCTATTACTATTGGACCACAGCGTTTGATTCTTGAGCCGACAGGAAATCTAAAAAGTGTTCAAGAGCTTGGAAAGACTATTGTCCCACTTCCAGGAAGAAAAGATGTTGTTTATCTTGAAGATATTGTCTCCATTCGTGCAGGGTATAGTGAACCACAAGACCCCCTCACTCGCTCTAACACAGAGGAGAGTCTTCTACTTGCCGTAACCGTCGCTGATGAGGGTGATATTATCGCGCTTGGAAAAGCCATCAAAGAGAAGATAGCTTATCTTGAAGAGCAGTATCCTATTGGTGTGGAGTTTTCTCTTGCTTTTGATGAACCAAATCTTGTTGAACATATTATCAATAACTTTACAGGCTCTATCTTAACCTCTATTCTTATCATTATGGGTGTAATGCTTTTAACACTGGGTTGGAGAACTGGACTTATAGTCACCTCACTTATTCCAGCAACGATCCTTACTGCCCTTTTTATTATGTGGAAGTTAGATATTGGACTCAACCAAGTTTCACTTGCTGCACTTATTATCTCTCTAGGTCTACTTGTTGATAATGCCATTGTAATTAGTGAATCTATCATTGTTAAAATGGATGAGGGAGCAACACCAATAGAAGCATCTAGTGGGGCGGTAAAAGAGTTAAATGTCTCTCTACTAACATCCTCACTCACAACTGCTGCTGCATTCTTACCGATATATATAGCAGAATCAACAGCAAGTGATTACACATCTTCTCTCTTTGAAGTTGTAACTATTACTCTACTAAGTTCATGGGCACTAGCACTAACTATTGTACCAATGCTAAGCTATTTTTATCTAAGACCAAGAGAGCTTCCAAAGTTTACATATAACAATCCTTTTTGTAATACATTTAAGATACTTCTAACAATTTCATTAAAGTATAGAATGATTTCTACACTTATTATTGGTGGTATCTTTATATTTGCTCTGCTACTCTCTCTTACAGTACCAAAAATATTTTTCCCACCATCTGCACAGCCATCTATGATTGTTAGGATTGCTCTTCCTGTTGGGGCATCTATTGAGGAGACACTCAAAACTGTTGAAGAGATGGAACGTTTCTTAGAATCAAAACGACCAGAGTATATAGAAAACTATACAAGTTTTGTAGGAAAGGGAGCCCCTCGTTTTTGGATAAATAATACTCCAGTACCTGATGCTGATGACTATGCTGAGATTTTAGTAAACGCTGTCTCACTAAGTGCTTATGAGGAGATACAACCACAGATAGAGCTCTTTGGATTTAACCACTTCTCAAATGCAGAGGTCAGTGTAAAAAAACTAGATAATGGACCTCCTGTAAAAAACCCTGTTCAGATTAGAGTTATAGGTTCAAATATAGAAGAGATTACCAAACAAGCAGATGCTGTAAAACAAGCACTTAGTGACTCAGAAATGGTCTACCATATTGATGATGACTGGGGTGTTTGGACACAGAAGCTTGTGATAGATATTAACCCTTCACTTGCCTATCATGCAGGGGTAAGTTATAACGATATCGCTTCATCACTCCAAACTGCACTCAGTGGTAGAAATATCACACAGTTTAGAACGAATATAAAAACTATTCCTATTACGATGCGATCAAACCATGCACTCAAATCTTCAATGGAAACACTAGAGAGTACCTTAGTCTTCATTCCAGCCAGTAATAAGTCTGTTCCTTTAACACAGGTAGCAAGTATTGATGTAGTGTGGAAACCACCTAAAATAGTACGCTTTAATGGTACACATGCCGTCACTGTAACAGCACAACTAAAAAAAGGTTTTACAGCCTTTGATGTAAAAAATGAGATAGAATCAACACTCAAAGCTATGCAGTGGCCACTTGGATACCGTTACGAATTTGGAGGAGAAGTAGAGAGTTCAAATGAAGCACAAGGTGCTGTTTCTGCGAAACTTCCTATTACTGCGATGATTATCATTGTCCTCTTAGTGCTACAGTTTAACTCCTTTGCAAAAACAGGACTTATCCTTGTAACTATTCCTCTTGGAATTATAGGAGTTATCTTTGGACTATTTCTTACAAACTCCTACTTTGGGTTTATGACATATCTTGGGATTATCTCTCTTGTTGGAATCGTTATAAATAATGCCATCATTCTCATTGAGCGAATTGAGTATGAGTTAGAGGTTACAGGCCTTACCCCTCAAGATGCTATCATTGAGGCAGCACAACGACGTATTCGCCCTATTATCCTTACTACTATGACAACTATTGGGGGGCTTATCCCTCTCTGGATTAGTGGTGGGCCTATGTGGGAACCAATGGCAATTGCTATTATCTTTGGACTTAGTTTTGCGACAGTCCTAACACTAGGTGTTCTTCCTATATTTTATGCTATCGTCTTTAAAGTGAACTATCCAAAAGATTATATCTTTGTTCATCAAGACTCTTGTATCTTAGAGCGTTAAGAGTATACACTAAAGAGAAAAAAGAGTATAAACGCTATGACTCCACTTATCATTGCATAAGGGAGTTGTGTTTTGACATGCTCAATAACTTCACAATCAGCCGCCATCGAAGAGATAATAGTTGTATCGGAAATCGGTGAGCAGTGATCACCAAAAACACCACCACTAATGACAGCACCAATAACAAGTGATACATCTGCATCCATCCCCGCAGCCATAGGTGCAGCAATAGGAATCATAATGCTAAATGTCCCCCATGAAGTTCCTGTTGCAAAAGAGATAACTGCACTTAAGAGAAACAGACTTCCTGCTAAAAAATAGATATGAAGATTCGCTTCTGCAAGTGAAGCTAGATAATAGCCCGTTTTCATCTCTGTTGTCACCCTACCAATTGCAAAAGCAAAGAGTAGAATCAATGCGATAGGAAAGAGCTTTTTAGCACCACTTAAAGCCGTTGTAGCATACACATTGAGTCTCATAGTCTCTGTTTTTAAATAGTACACAAACATAAACCCTAGTGTAGTGAGCATAGTATAAAAAATAGAGCTAGAACCACTTCCCTTTAAAATATTTCCATCTCCTGTAAAATATAAAAAGAAAAATACAGAACATATCATAAGTAGTATTGGAAGTATCATTAGATACATACTTCCAGAAGAGAGCAATGTTTTTGACACCTCTAAACTCTCTACTTTAGCATACTTCATTGGTCCTAAATCAATACCAAACCAAACAACTAAAAAAGTCACCACAACAGCACTCATCGCATAGAAGTTATAAAAGACAGCATCTATAAGAATACTAAGACTCTCCCCACTAATTACACCTGTCTCAACCTGTGTAGTTATTAGTCCAAGAAGTAGTGCACCCCAACCATTTAATACTATAAGCGAACTTATAGGAGCAGATGTTGAATCACAAACGAAGGCTAGTTTTGCATGTGATACTTTTTGAGTATCACAAAGTGGTTTTCCAACTGCTCCTGCTATTAGCGAAGTTATGGAAGACTCTATAAAAATAAATATTCCAATAAAAAAAGGAACTAGGAGTGCTCCTCTTTGTGAAGATATTATATTTTTTTGCTCTTGCATATAGCTCACAAAAGCTTCTATACCACCACTCTTTTCTAAAAGGGCCATAACACTTCCAACTAAAATGGCAAATGCTAGTGTTTTAAGTATCCATGACTCAAAAAGAAGAGAACTAAAGAGAGTAAAAAGAGAGAAGAATGTTTCTAAAAAAGAGAAATCATGAAGAATAAAGAGACCTAAAAGAATCCCACCAAAAAGAGATGCAAGAACATTTCTACTATAGAGTGCGACAACTATTGCTAAAAGCGATGGAAGAATAGAGAGAATAGAGAGTTCTATAAGAACTCTCTTAAAATTCTGTTGCAAGTAGCATTAAGCCCACTCTACCAAATTTTTCTTTATAGAGTTCACACTCTTTTTGTTCTACAACTTTAAAGCCAAGCTTTTTATAGAAAAGTTCGTTTTCTAAAGAGCCTATCTCTATCATAGTCCGTGCAATTGTATACCCTTTAAGACGTGCTGTTAAAAGAGACTTCTGCATAAGAGCCTTTAAAACACCAACATCAATAAAACCATCAAGTTCTTCCATAAAGTCAAACATTAATGTTCTTTTATTAAGGTCAAAGTTACAAGAGTACATTACTTCTAATGCATTATTTGCATCCGTGCATCCTATCTCTTTGAGAGCTGTTTTAAAAGCTTCCTGTGTAGATATACGAGGTTCATAACTACATAAAGTTCCAACAGACTTACCATCTACTTGAGCTATTAAAAAGTTACTATAGTGACAGTGACTTTTTGATATAGTGGTTGTAAGAGATTCTAATTTCTCTAAAATCACTATATCATCATTTGTATCGAAAAGAAGGTCAAAAAGACCATCCTTCTTTCCAGCCCTAGAACTTTGTAAGATCATCTGCGCTAAAAATTTATTATCTTCAGCTTTTGCTTGTTTAATTTGAATACTCATAATAATTTTCCAAAAAATTAATTTAAATCATATAATAGTAATAGTACCATACTTTATGATAAAAAGTTTCTTAATTTTAATAATCTTTCCTATTTTTCTATTT
The DNA here is from genome assembly GCA_027063505.1 of Sulfurimonas sp. GTDB lineage: Bacteria > Campylobacterota > Campylobacteria > Campylobacterales > Sulfurimonadaceae > Sulfurimonas. Next base: position 1,226 of record JAMORO010000070.1, on the reverse strand, counting down.
TCCTCTCAGCAGATAGTTTTAGTTGTTGCAGATGATTTCAATACTTCTAATGCAAAACTTGAACTTATTGAAGATACAAACATCATACTTACAACAGATGTAAACATTGGGAGAAATGGCCTAGGTTGGGGAATAGGAGAAAAAGTACTTATCCAAAAAAAATCAGATCCTATAAAAAAGGAAGGGGATAAAAAAGCACCTGCTGGTATCTTTAAACTAACAGACATATTTGGTTATGATTATAACTCAAACTTAAAACTTCCATATCTACACACTTCAAAAACACTAATCTGTGTAGATGACTCCAAATCAAACTTCTATAATCAAATAATAGAAAAAAATGGCAATGAAAAAAGTTTTGAATATATGAAGCGTAATGATCAACAATACAAGTATGGTGTTACAGTTTTACATAATAAACAAGGAATAGGAGAAAAAGGTTCATGTATCTTTTTACATATTCAAAAAGGAGAAAAAAGTGCTACAGCAGGATGTACCTCTATGAGAGAAGAAGATCTCCTTAAAATTATCAACTGGTTAGATAAAAAAAAGAACCCTCTTCTGATACAGATTCCTAAAAGTTCTGGAGAAGAAGTAAAAAGGCTCTATCCTCAACTTAAAAGCTCTAAGATTCTTCCTCTCTCACCGTTCTATCTTTAGCCTCTACCTATTAAGAGAGACCAGTTTTTATACTGAGTACTACTAAAAAAAATTTAAGTAGTTTTGCTTCATTCTATACGAACATCGTAGTAAAACTTCTGCAGAGATACTACAATTTATATTTTCACTATTTAATTTTTGATTAAATCAACTTCTAAAAAGTTATTGTTATTCAATATATTTTTAGTTTAAATATATTAAAATAAAAAAATCTTATATAGATAAGAGTTGGAGAAGTAACATGTCCATAGATTTTTTAGAAATTTTACTTGTTGATGATGATATTTCATTACATGAGATAATAACAAAGACACTTGATGGATTAATAATATCCAATAAAGAAGTAAAGATATTACATGCTCATAATGCCCTCGAAGCCAAAGAACTCATAGAGAAAAACAGTGATATTGCCATCTCTTTTATAGATATATCGATGGAGACTGCTGATGCAGGTTTAGAGCTTGTTAACTACATTCGACATACATTAGAGAATGAAAATATGCGTATTATTATCATTGATAGTGGAGAGTCTCCAATTCCTGCAGATGAAATTCTTGAACATTACG
>JAMORO010000069.1 GCA_027063505.1 Sulfurimonas sp. | reverse complement strand
ACTGGATATTTCTCTATTTTATCACTTCCCTCTGGAATAGAAACAAGTACTATATTGAGGTGACTACCAACATCATAAGAGGCTGGGCATACAAGATTTCCTACATTTTCAATAAAACAGACATCTATTTCATTAAGTGGCATATCATGTAGACCCTTATGCACCATAAATGCATCTAGGTGACAAGCAGAACCTGTTTGTATCTGAAATGCAGGAATCCCCTTAGCTTTAATTCTATCCGCATCACGAGAAGTCTCTAAATCTCCCTCAATAACACCAAATTTAAACTTAGCTATGTCTGCCATATGTTCCAAGAGAGTTGTTTTTCCACTTCCGGGAGAACTCATTAAGTTTATAGATAATACTCCATGATTATCAAAGTGAGCACGGTTATGTCCTGCTTCGTGGTTATTTTTATCGAGTATCTTTGTGATAACACTAATAGTCTTTTTATCATTTAACTGAGGGTTGTGGTGTAGTGTCTCATGTGCTGCTTGATGCTCATGTGAGTGACTTTGCCCATGGTCGTGATGATGGTGTTCACCATCGCCTAAAGTTGTTCCTGTTATACTACATCCGCAATCTGCACACATTTATTATAAATTCCTTATTTTAGTTTATGCTAAAAGCATATTTGTTCCAACTACTACTGAGATAACTCCAGCAGTTGCAAAGACACGTCTTACATTTGTAATGTTTGTAAGATACTGTTTATTTAAGTAGAGTACTGAAGCTCCAAAACTTAAAAAGACTAAAGAAACACCCATTACAAAAGCCAAAACCATTGTCCACTCGATACTATTACCTTGTAACATACCAAGTGTAACCAACATACCACGCACTCCACCTATACCCATAAGTGCACCAATACCCCAAGCTGATGCTGTTGAATTATTGATATTATGAGAATGCTCTTTTCCAAAATAAATATGAATATGCTCTTTATTATTATGAATATGCTTATTTAGTTGTATCCTATTTGTGGCTACCATTACTAATAGATAGATACCCATAGCAATAATAACACTAGAAGAGATTATATCTCCATAAGCAGTAATAGATTCAGGCAGTGCATACACTTCTAGTAGCTTCGCAAAAATAAAAAGCATAAGTCCATGACCAAATGCAAACATAGTTGTAATAAGCATTGTTTTTTTCATTGACTTACCAATAGAGAAATCTGCAATTGCTGTTAAGTGATCTGGACCAAATGCATGAAGAATTCCATACCAAAAAATAATAATAAAGCCCATTTCCATAGAAAAATTCCTTACATAAGTGAATGATTATTCAGTTTTAAAAGATTTTATAGTATATTATGTAAAAGAAAGCTAAAAGAGTCAATTTCTTATACTGTTTTCGGACTAATTGGCACAAAAGGAGATTATAAATTATTATGTTATGGACTTATGAATGTTTATACTGTCATAATTTTGTTTATACACTCTCCGATGGAAGAGTTAAGTGTTCAAAATGCTCTAAAAAGCTTTCTCTTGAAAAGATTAATAAAATAATGTTGATTATTAATTCTTATGTACATAATGAAAGTGCTCTTAGTCTTTCAAAAAGAACAAAATTATCCTATACATCAGTACAAAGATATTATGACACACTTAGAATATTGTCTGCACATATATGTGAAAAAGAGTATGAACAAGTTCGAATGATGAAATGTGAGTATGAAGAGTATTATTATCTTGATAACTCCAAAAAACTTAAAAGTAAAGCTATATTTGACGCACATAATTTTTTAACATTTGATTACTCTAAACATATTTATACTATTTTAATGCCATCTTTGCAGCAATATAAAAGACAATTTCTTGAAGACAATGTAGAAGATGGATATATTGATGAGTTTAATAAATTTAAACGTAATTCAAAAATTATAAAAGTGGAGAAACATTTTAATAATATAGTCTCTTTCTGGGATTATTTTGAAAAAGCTATTTTAAAGTATAAAGGGATAAAAAACGACTCTTTTATATACTTTCTAAAAGAGTGTGAATTTAAGTACAATCATACAAAAAATGAAGCTGTAGAGATACTTATTAAGAACTACTTTAAAAACTAGTAACATTATTAGATTTTATAACGACTTAACTCTTTTCCATTAGTATTTATAACATGCACTGCACATGCAAGGCAGGGATCAAAAGAGTGTAATACCCTTAATATTTCAAGTGGTTTTAAAGGGTCTGTAATCCTTAAGCCTATTAATGCCGCTTCATAAGGACCTCTAATACCATCAAAATTCTTAGGTGTTGCATTCCATGTTGTTGGTGCTATTACTGAAAAGTTTTGTATCTTTTTATTTTCTATATTTATAAAATGTGAAAGTGTTCCTCGAGGTACTTCTAAAAATGCTCTTCCTTTAGCATTTTTCTTTAATGAATTAAAATTAAATTTAACCCAAGTCTCGGTGTCATAATACTTTATATTCTGAATTAAACGTGATATAAGTTTAAAAGTATATTCACATATATAACTTGTTTCTATCGCTCTAGCCGCATTTCTACCAATGGAACTAGATAAATCTAAAATTTCCAAGTTGCTAGCTTCTAAAAACTCATTTACAAAAGACTTGATAAGTTTATTCTCTTTAGTATAACTAATTAATACACGAGCAAGAGGTCCTGTTTCCATTACATTGCCATCATATCTTGGAGCTTTTATCCATGAATATTTATCATCATTTTTTGCAGTTTTTAAACTACCATCCTTATTAAGGTCTGTATATTTGATATTATTTTGAGAAGATTCATTCTCGTACCAAGCGCGATCAATCTCTTCGCTTATTTTAAGTTCGTTAAAGTCTTCTATAGTGTTGAAGTTATGATTATAAATAATACCATCGCAAAATAGCTTCTTCTCACCTTCAAACTCATAACCTCCTACAGACATAAAATTACCACATGAACGACCAACACCAGCTTTAATCTCATCTCTATATGCAATTGCAAGAAGTTTTGTATCTGGAAGGTAAGCTCTATCTATAAAATCTTTTGCTTTTTTTATAATAAAAAGATAATCATTTAAACGTTGAGGGTTTAATATGTCAGAAACACTTGTAACACCACCAACAACAATACTTTGAGGATGTGGTGTTTTTCCACCAAAGATTGCTACAGCTTTTGAAATCTCTGCCTGGAATTTTAAAGCCTCAAGGTAGTGTGAAAATAAAATAAGATTTTGCGAAGGAGTAAGTTTATATGCCTTATGCCCCCAGTAAGCGTTCGAAAAAGGACCTAGTTTTCCAGCCTTAATAAATTTTGAAAGCTTCTCTAAAGTAGCCTCATAGTGAGTGTATGAGTTATGAAATGGCTCATCGGAGTATCTAAAAGCCTCTTTATATGTTAGTTTTGCATCAGCATTTAAAGCAGAAGTGATATCAACAAAGTCAAGTAAATGAAGATGATAAAAATGGACAACATGATCTTGAATAAAAAGAGCCATTGCCATTAAATCGCGCACAATTTCAGCATTTTTCGGTAGTTCTAGGGAATATGCATCCTCAACACTAGATACAGCTGCACGAAAATGAGAATTTGTACAAACTCCACAAATACGACCTGCTAAAAGTCCTGCATCCCTTGGATCACGATCTTTTAATATTATCTCTATTCCGCGAAAAAGCTGCCCACTTACCCAGGCTTCTTGAACAATATTATTTTCATCTATTTCAATTTCAACTCTTAAATGTCCTTCAATTCTTGTTATGGGATCTATAACTATTTTTTTTCTATTCACTTTTTTCATCCTCTACATACTTTCTCTCATTTGCATATTTATCTGCGAAACCAAGTTCCGTACAAGCCATACAACCATGTCCGGCTTGTACAGGCCAACTAACTCCACCATTAAATTTCATAGTTGGACAGTTTACATTTGCATAAGGACCTTTACAGCCCATTTCAAATAAACAATAGCCTTTTTTAGCCCCAATATCTCCCCACTCTTTTACAAATTCACCTAGTTCATAGTGACCTCTACGTTCACAGTTATCATGAACTCTTCCCTCATAGGCCCATAAAGGACGATTTAATTTATCTAATGTTGGTAACTCTTCAAACATAAGATACGAAAGAAGTGTTCCTACTATATTTATCGGGTTTGTAGGGCATCCCGGTAGATTAATAATATCTTCTCTATTAAGAGCTTGTGCTACACCAACTGCCCCTGTCGGATTTGGAGCAGCAGCAACAATTCCACCATCAAGAGCGCAACTTCCAACAGCTAATACAATCGCTGCATCTTTAGCACATTTTTGCAGTAGTGCTAAACCTGTTTCACCTTTTGCTCCTATACGTAAATATTTACCATCCATTGCCATAGGTATCGCACCCTCTACAATCAAAATATATGCACCTTTTTGATTTTTGATAATATCTTCTAAAACAGTTTCACTCTGCTCACCGCTTGCACTCATCAGAAGTTCATGGTAATCTAAAGAGATATAATCAAATATCAGTTCTTCTATGGAGGGGTTAGTAGATTTTATAAATGCTTCAGAATTTCCACTACAGTCTGCAAGTTCAAGCCATATAATAGGAATTTTATTGAGTGCTTTAATGCTCTCTTGAACAACTACTTCAAAGTTTGGATGAAGCTGCATATTTGCAGTTACCATTGATATCCAGCTATTAACCTCGTGCTTTGCAATTTCAAGCGACTCCATTGCCACTTCTAAGTTATTAGCATCAAGGTTATTTCTTGGATTAAGTCTATTAAATTTATCTATGCGTTTTTGAACTTTGTTAATCTCTTCTTCTCTGTGAATATCTTCAATACTTTTTCGTGGTACATTTGGGTCTATAAGATATTGAGACTCTTTGATAAGGTCTTGAACCATCATTTTACATCTACCACACACACGACCAGCTTGACTAAAGGTAGCTAACTCTCCAAAAGAAGATATAGCTGTCTTTGTTACAATATCTACTAAATCTTGCTGATAAAGATGTTCACAGCTACATATTAATCTCCCTTTCTCACTAATGAGTCGATTTTCATAAAGGTAGTCAATATCTACATTATTGTTACTATTTATAAGTGTTTCAATATATGCAAGATCTACATTTGAGTTTATTCCTATAAATTTTGTGAGTCTCTTCTCATTTAAAAAGTACTCATCTACTCGAGAATCTTCTTTTGAGTAAATAATAACTTTCTCGTAACTATTACTAAATTTTGGTGAACTTACTTCTACTAAATCAAATTTACCAACCTTTAACATATCTACACTAGTTCCAGTTTTAAACTCTTTAAGTTCTTCTTGAAGTAGATGAGATATAGCACAGTCTGCCTGTAAAGTACACTCTTTTACATGTCCAGCAATAAAACCTAGAGTTTCAAGCTCTGCGCACTCTCCAACCGCATAGATATTTTTATCTTCTGTTTGCATATAAGAATTTGTTAATATTCCTATATTTGTTGCTAAGTATTTTTTAAAATCTTCAATATTTGGCTTTATTCCAATGCCAAAGATGAGGAAGGGATGATCTATATGAAGTTTTTTAGTCCTAAGTGATAAGAGTTGATTATTCTTAATTATTTTCTCTGTAATCTCATCTTCATAAGAGATTTTTATCTTACCACTTGAAAGATAAGACTCTTCTATAATTTTAAGTGCATCACTGGAAAGATACTTTGAATAGAGGTGTTTTGCACGTAAAAGCAGAGTAATATGTGATACGTTTGGCATCTTATTTAATGTATCGAGAAGTTCTAATCCAATAGGACCACTTCCCACTACAACAATCTCTTTATTCTCTATGCCATCTCTAATTTTCTTACAATCTTTTGCATTTCTAAATAACGCACAATTTGAGATACCTTTGATATCAAAAAGGGAGATAGGAAGTGAACCAGTTGCAATAATAAGTTTATCATAAGAGAACATAGAATTATTAGAAAAGACCCTTTGTTTCTTTCTATTTATCTTTATAATTTTCTGATTAAGTTCTATTTTAATCATCGGGTTAAGTTGAAGTCTTATTCCTTCTATATCTTCACTCCCATCAACCAATCGACAGAGATGAATTCTATCATAGGGGAGAGTATCTTCATCACTTAATAAGGTTATATCTATCGATGAATTTTCTTTTTTAAGCTTATTTGCTAAATAAACTGCAACGATACCACCACCTATCACCAATACCCTCATTTTATATCCTTCTAATGATTTCCGTAACACCACTGCTTTATTTTAGCATTTCCAAAATTAAATCATTTATACATTACCCATTTTTCTGAGAAGATTGTATAATAATTTCAATAATTAATTGAATAGGAATTCATATGAAAAGTTTAGCAATACTTGGTGTAGGTAATATTTTAGAAAAAGATGATGGTATTGCCATCTATGCGACTACATACCTAGAAAAAAATTATACTTTTGAACCATCTATTGAGATAGTTAATGGTGGGGTTGAGGGAATAAATCTATTAAATATGTTTATGGAATATCCTCATATTATTATTCTTGATGCCATTGAGATTGATGATAAAGCAGGAAGTATTTATCATATACCATCTCATAAACTTACTGGCTATGGACTAAACTCTGGTGGTGCACACGAAATAGGAGTTCTTCAATGTTTTGATATTTTAGAACTCATGGGCAGAGATACTCCCAAATCAAGTGTTTTAGGAATAGTTCCTAAAGAGATAGATGTATCGATATGCTTAAGTGATGTGCTCTATAAAGAGTTTGATACTTATATTGAAACACTTATAAAAATTTTAGAGAAGAATGATATAAAAGTAAGTAAAAAAGGTAAAATTAATTCTTTAGAATCAATAATAGAAAATTTTAAAAACCCTCAAAGATAATCTATTAAACTTTGAATCTAAATATAAAGAAAAAATAAGTAATCTTTAATTCACAATTACTCTGAGGGGTACATTAACCGTTATCACTCAAGTATAAAATTTATACTGTAAATTCTCAAAATTAAAATGTTTATTATAAAGAATATTTTAATTTTTACACCTTTACAAAAATATAAATCTATAAATGAATGAGTATTCATATACTATATAAACTTCTCTTAAAAAAGTATTAAAAACCTCTTGAATGTTCTATACTTGGATTAGCAAATATATCCAAAATATTCTCTAAAGAACAAATATTACTCTTCTTTTGAAAATCAATACCAAAGGAGTGAATTGTAGATAAAACTGTAGTGATATACTCATCCCAAACAGAATTCATCTCTTCACTTAAAGCCACTTCAACAGAGAGGATATCTTTTGGAACAATACTTATAACAGTTGTTTCAGCCATAGCTTCACTTAATGAACATATCTGGAGCATTTCAGCAATTTCCACTTCATTCGCTGTTTTTTTAACTAAACTACCATCTAAAAACTCATCAGTAGTTTTTATAGTAATTTCCCCTATATTTCGAGACTCATCAGATGCGGTATTAATTATCAGTACTTCATCAAACTCTTGTAGCAAAGGCATCAACTTAAAACCTAAGGTTCCTCCATCCACTATCTCAATTTCAGGAATAAAAGTGTAGTTCTCTTTGATAAATTTTGCAGCATATAAACCTACCCCTTCATCCTTGAAAAATGCATTTCCAGACCCTATTAGTGCAACTTTTTTTCCCATAATTATCCTTCAGTTTTTTGTATTGCATGATATATCTGACCTAATGAGATACCACCATCATTAATTGGTATTTTACTCTGTATATAATACTTTCTATCTAATTTATTTAACTCTTGTGTTAGTTTAGAGACCAAACTCTTATTTTGAAAGACACCTCCACTCAAAACTATAGGTAAATGAGTAAACTCTTGTGTAATTTCACAAATAATTTTCACAACTGTATTTATAAACTTCTTTGCTATCTTCTCAGATGATTCTTCATTCATAATCTGTGGTATCATTTTTGAGTACTCAATTACTCCATCTTCTAAACTATACTTAAAAGAAGCATTAGTATTACTTTTATTACTTAATGTTTCTAAAATCAGTCCACTTTCACCCTCGTAACTTAAAGCTTGTATAAATCCACTCAATGCATAAACAGCATCAAATATTCTACCTAAAGAGGAAGATTTTGGAGAATTTATTTTTCGTGTATACATAGAATATAATGTCTTAATTTCCGAGTCACTATATGAATCTACTAGTGGATTTTTCATATCTAAAACCTCTTGAAGGGAAAAAGTAGAAAACAGAAAAGACATCCCAATTCTACGAGGTTCTTTTATAGCTACTTCTCCACCCAAAAGTGCGAACTCTTTAAAATGATACACACGTCTATAGTCACTTCTATTTGCTATAAGTACCTCTCCACCCCAAAGAGTAGAATCATCTCCATATCCTGTTCCATCAAAACAGAATGCTAAAACATCTTCATCTAAAGAGTACTCAGCCATACAAGACAGAGCATGAGCATAATGGTGCTGAACTTCTATTAATATAACATCTTTATGTTTTGAAATATACTCTTTTGCTATTTTTGATGTTTCATACCCTTCATGCTTATCACACACTATAATATCTGGTACAAAGTTATAAATTCTATTGAGAGTCTCTAGTGTTCTTTTAAAATATTCATTAGAATCCAGTGAATTTAAATCACCGATATGTGGTGATACTACAATATTTTTATCAAATGCTAAGGATATAGTAACTTTTTGGTTAGCACCTAATGCTAATATTTTCTTTTTTATTCTCTTTGTTTGATAAAGACTATATGGAGCATAACCCCTTGCCATACGTAGAGTAATCATATCATTATTACTATTTTGTACGACACTATCATCACATGCATTAATAATTTCTCTATCATAAGTCAAAAGATGTTGCACTACTAAAGGCATCTTTTTAAAAATAGTTTTTTCATCTACAATTATCGGTTCTCCACTAATATTTGCACTTGTCATCACAAGTGGAATAGCTAATTTTGTGAGTAAGATTTCGTGAAGCGGTGTATATGGAAGAAGTACTCCAATTCTATCTATATTCGGTGCTATTAGATGGGATAAGATACTATTCTCTCTTTTTGGCACTATAACAATCGGTCTCTCCTTTGAGAGTATAAGTTTCTCATCAGCTTTTGATATATGTGCTATTTTTCGGATAAGCTTTATATTTTGAAACATTACAGCTAAAGGTTTTGTTTCTCTATTCTTATTTACTCTTAATGATTTTACAGAGTTAGTATTTGTTGCATCACAAACTATATGAAAACCACCTATACCCTTAACTGCAACAACTTCACCATTTTTAATTAGTTCACATATTTGATCTATTGCTTCATTATTATCTATCTCTTCACCATAAAGTGAAATATATTTCAACTTTGGTCCACACTCAAAACATGAGATAGGTTGTGCATGATAGCGACGATCAAGAGGGTTATTATACTCCTCTTGACATTTATGACACATTTTAAAAGAGTCCATAGAGCTCTTATCTCTATCATATGGAAGATTTTTTATGATTGAGTATCTTGGCCCACAATTTGTACAATTTATAAAAGGGTAGTTATATCTACGGTTGTTCTTCTCTCTCATTTCAGCTAAACAATCACTACACAGAGAGATATCTGGACTCAACATTGTTGAAATAGTATTAGTTGTCGAATCTAAAATATGAAAGTTAGGTGCATGTAAAAGAGAAACTACCTTTTTTTCTATACTATCTATTCGAGAGAGCGGTGGCTTCTCTACAGGTAATAGTTTTAAAAATAATTCTACTTTAGAGCTATCACCCTCTATCTCTATAGAGACACCATCTCCACTGTTGCTAACATAACCATTGAGCCCACAACAATGAGCCAACTTATAGATATAGGGACGAAAACCTACACCCTGAACTATCCCTTCTACTCGAAGATGAACTCTAATACTAGAGGAAGACTCCACCAACAACGGTATTCTCCTTCCCTATTGGGTAACATTTATTCATAAGAGGTGGGGTCATTTTAAGATTTCTTTGCATACGAGAGAAGAGTGACTGATTTGAAAAATGAGTACCACATAAGATGATTTCTGTTGCTTTTGTTTTACTTTTTAACTCTTGAAGTATCTCATTAAAGTAATCACCAAAACTTTCAAAAATTGAGTATGAGAGTATAGATGTACTTACTCCTGCTAGTTGATATGAAATTATACTTGCTAAAAATGCAGCATAATCAAAACGATTATCTGTAACATGAGTATCTATTTGTATACCACCTTTACCTACAAACTTCATAGCCTCTTTTGTGACTCCTCTCATAGATTCATCTTCGAGTCCTAGTAGAATTGCAACAGCCTCAAAAAGCTTTACGTCCTTCTTCTCTTGTAGAGATGAAAGTTTTGTATATATTTCTAGTACATTTTTTTCTAAATTAGTAATGAGTCTATCTGAACCATCGCGAAGGTTTTTTATATCTTCAATAATATTTGAACCATCAAACTCTTTTGGAGGAACAATTCTTAGTACATTTTTACCATCATAGTATAAAAATGAAGGCTCTTCATCAAAATAAGCACCTACACAACGCTTATCAAATGCATCATGTTCTGCAATTACAGAGATAAATGAAGCTTCATCTTGTAGAAAAATTTTTTGATTTTTGTGAAACTGCTCCTTAACCCCTTCAAGTACATTCGCTCTATTTACAGAAATTGACTCAAAGTTTTCCATACTGTCAAAAAGCATTTTTCCTTTTTCTGGTAAAGCAACATATTCATGTGCTACACTCACTAAAGATTTTTCTTCAAAGTTATGTGATGGGAAAGAGACACGTTCTCCCTCCGCTATGAAAAGGTCATCTTTATTTAAAAAAACTCTCATATCACTCTGAGAACGAACTTCTAAATCATAATCCATTAGCATATCTGCATCATAATTTTTATCACACTCTTCATATGCTATATAATCAATGCCTAGTTTCTGTAATTCGGCACAAAGAAGAATAGAAAAACCTTCATCAGGATACTTAACATAAGAAGTATTAACACCTAAAAGTGTTTTAAGTTCTTCATTTTTCACAGTAACATTTAAAATTGGTCTCTCTATACTTAATAATGCCTGATACTCTTCTGTAATAAGGGAGAGATGATCTGTAATTTTAGAAGCATTTATCATCAATAGTATTGACTCACTGTTTAACTTATTTGCTTTATAAAAAACTCTATAACCAAATGTTGTTTTAATCAATAGTTTTTTATCATCATTTATAGCTTTTGCTGCCACTTCAAACATAGTTCTAAAACTTCCAGAATCATTTGCATAGCGTTCAGTTGTTTTATTTACAAGTCGTACGGGCACACCACAATCATGACATGAGTTTATCTCATGCCCCTCTTTAAATCCAATACTTATTTGCTCAGCTTGACAACTTTTACACGCTGCTAAAAATTTAAAAGAGCTATTTTGACGTTTATAAGGATATGAAGTTACAAAACTATGATTAGCACCACAACAACTACAAGAACTAAATGGATAGTAGTAGCGTTTAGAGCTTACATCAAACATCTCTTTTTGACATGATGGACAGAGTCCTAAATTAAGTGGATACTCATTCTCTAACTCAGGGAGAGCTTCTGGTTCCTTATCTATTCTATAACTATTCGAAGATTTTAAAAATAGAGATGCAGGTAACTCTTGTGCTATTGATTCAAGACACTCTTGTAGTTTTTCATGTTCTGATGCAAAAGCACACACTATTTTTGACTCTTCTTGTTTTATATCTGCATTGATATTGTATCTTCTTGCTATGCTTGTTATGTAGTTTCTAATATATTTTTGAGTAAAAGAAGTTTCTATTTCTAGGACAAACGCCATTGTAATCCTTTGTGTGTATTAATTTTAAATGAGGAGAAGGAGAGATAAAGCTTAAGCTTTATCCTCTTTTACGAATTTTGTACCACTTACAACAATACCGATATCTCCCTCTTTCCAGAAGATTGTACGCCATACTTGGTAATAGATATGAAAAACTATCCATGCAACTATCCACCACATTGTAAGGTGATGAGATATTCTCACATCCATTATACTAGCAGTAGATGATGCACTTCCAATTAACCAGTTACTAACTGGAATTGTCCAGTCAGTTACAAGATGAAGCATCCATGGCCACCAGTTTCCTATCGAGCTTAATCCTGATTCAAGACCATGAACATAAAGTTGAAGTCCAGTAAGCAGCATCCATCCTAACATCAAGTGAAATACAAGAAAAAATATTGTATTAAAACTATCAGTATGTGTTGAATCAAATTTCTTACGACGATTGAGTGTCACAAGATTTAAAAGAACTTCAACAAACTCTTTTATATTTTTCCCAGTTGGCAAAATCTTCTTATATGGCTGCTCAAATCTTGAGAAAAAGTACATATAGGCTATAACTATACTACTTACATCAAAGATAATTGCCACCATAAAATGAACCCATCTATTCCATGCCATTACATACTTTGTAACAGCAGGATCAGCAATAAATGTTTGATAGTAAGGATGCCCTATATATAATCCAGTAATAATTGCTGCAACCATACTAAAAGCAACAACCCAATGATTTAATCTCATATAAGCTGTCATACGTTTAACTTGTTTGTGTCCTGCTTTCATGATAACTCCCCTTAGATACTACATTGAGTATCTATTTTATATACTCCTAGCTCTTTACCTTTCGTATCTAGCACATGTACGGCACAAGCAATACATGGATCAAAACTATGAATAGTACGGATAATCTCTAATGGCTGCTCAGGATCTGAAACTTTAGTACCAATAAGTGCTGCTTCATAAGCCCCTAAACGCCCTTTGTAGTCTCTTGGAGCAGCATTCCATGTTGATGGTACTACTGCTTGATAGTTAGAGATTTTCCCATCTTCAATTTTCATCCAGTGACCTAGACCTCCACGTGGTGCTTCAGCTAAACCAACACCCTTTGTTTTCTTACTTACTGTATCAAAATCAAAATCTTGCCAAGTACTATCATCACCAGCAGCAACATTAGCAGCTAATTCATCAACCCACTTCATCATCTCATCAGCCATTAATTCAGTTTCAATAGCACGAGCTGCAGTACGACCAATAGTTGAAAAAAGAACAGTTGTAGGTAGATTTCCACGTTTAAGGAAATTTGTTACATACTTTGTGATAAGTTCATGACCAGAAGCAACACCAACAACCATACGAGCGAGAGGACCAACTTCCATTCGTTTATCATCATATATAGGAGATTTAATCCAAGAGTATTTCTCATCTGTTTTAAGATAAGCCATTCCATCTTCTTTCTTCTCTAAACCAGTATATTTAGGTATAGTTGTTCCTTCATAAGGATGCTGTGGACCTTTTGCATCATACCATGCATGAGTTACATCTTCTTCAATCTTCTCAGGATTAAAAGGATATACCTTACTTAAATCACCATCAAGTACAACACCAGAAGGGAAAAGTAATGCAGATTTGTAAAAACCTGTATCATCAAGACGGAAATCACCATAACTCATATAGTTAAGAAGACCACCACCAGTTCCACCTACACCTTTTCCTTGTTTATGTGCAGTAAATGTAGCTGAAGAATCTGTTGCTTCATCTGCATACATAGTCCCAGCCATATACACATCTGGAAGATATGCTTGTTTGATAAATTTTGTACTATCTTTTAAAAGTGTTTTAAAGAGTGCTATACGTGCAGGGTTTTTAATATCTTGCACACAAGTTACACCACCAACTACGATAGATTGAGGGTGTGGATTTTTTCCACCAAAAATTGCTTGCATTTTAGCCATATCTCTTTGAATATCAAGAGCCTTAAGATAGTGTGCAACACCAATTAAGTTTTGTTCTGGTGTAAGTTTATAGTGTTTATTACCCCAGTATCCATTTCCAAAAATTCCAAGACGACCCTGTTTTACAAATTTAGCAACTCTATCTTGAACTTCTTTAAACTGTCCAGCACCTTCAATAAAAGGATTAGTACCTGAAACATTTGCCCATTTTACAGCTTCATCAGATGTCTTTTTTGGATCAGCTGAGAGAGCAGATACAACATCAACAAAATCAAGTGCATGTAGATGATAAAAGTGAACCAAGTGATCATGAACATATAGTGCACCTTGAATAAGGTTACGAACTATACGTGCATTTTTAGGAATAGTTACATCAAAAGCATCTTCAACTGCCTCAATACTTCGTTGGTAGTGAGTACCTGTACAAACACCACAGATACGCATAGCCAAAAGGCCTGCATCACGAGGGTCACGTCCTTGAAGAATTGTCTCAATTCCACGGAATAGTGTAGATGATGTATAAGCATCTACGATAGTGTTATTTTCATCAATTATTGCTTCAACTCTTAAGTGACCTTCAATCCTAGTAATCGGATCTACTATTATATGTTTTTTTGCCATTATGCTTCTCCTCCATCTTCTTTTTTACCTGCTACTATACTTGCTGCTGCATGAATACCGATACCGATACCTGCTGCTGTTAGTAATCCTAAACCAAACTCATCTACAGTTTTTTCAACTCCACCCGTTGGTGCTTTAATATGTGCATCGGCCATAGGTCTTTCATATGCATACTTATCCCAAAAATCTGGCTCAGAACAACCTATACAACCACGTCCAACACCTACAGGCCAGTTAACACCTTCGTTATAACGGACTATAGAACAGTTATTAAATGTCATAGGACCTTTACACCCAACTTTATAAAGACAGAAGTTGTTTTTTGCACCTTCATCTCCCCACTCTTCAACAAATTCACCAGCATCAAAATGTGCACGACGTTCACAGTTATCATGAATACGGTAACCAAATGCGAACTTAGGACGTAAAAGTGAGTCTAACTCAGGAACTTGACCAGTTAAGATATAGTGAATAATAACACCAACCATGTTGGCAGGATTTGCAGGACAGGCAGGAATATTTATAAGAGGTTTACCTTTTACAACATCCATCACACCAACTGCACCAGTTGGGTTTGGTGAAGCTGCTGGAACACCACCAAATGTAGCACAAGAACCAACTGCAACAATAGCAGCAGCATGTTTTGCAACACGTTGTAAATGATCATGCATAGTTTCACCCTCTGCACCAATAGTACCAAACTGTCCATTCATTCCCATAGGAACTGCTCCCTCTACAAAGAGAAGATATTTATCTTTAAAAGTATGCATTGCATCTTCTAGTTGTGCTTCAGCTTGATGTCCAGAAGCAGCCATAATCGTTTCATTAAACTCTAAAGAGATGATATCTAAAAGGATTTCATCAATTTTTGGCCCATCAGAACGTAACATGGCTTCAGTATTTCCTGCACAATCAGAAAGCTCAATCCAAATAACAGGAGCTCTGTTCATAAGTAACGCTGCATCTGCTACAAGTGGTGTAAATGAAGCTGGTAACATTAACATACCAGTTACAGCACTCGCCCACTTCATAAAATCACGACGATTAACCCCTTGATCTTCGAGTAAATCATCTATATCTAAACGATTCTTTGATGGTGTTTGAGTCTTTAATTCCTCAATTCTTGTTTGACATGATTGAAACAGTTTTTCATAATGAGCATCACCTCTATTTGTTTCTACACGTGCACTTTTAGATGTAAAAAGCTTCTTTACACCCTCTATTCTATCCGCCATAGTCAACTCCTCTTCTTTAGTTAATGAATAATCATTCACTATGCTACAAAAGAGTAACTTAAATAAATATTAGTTTTTTTAAATTCAGATTAAATTATGTATTTCTTATATTATTTATGGACTAAAGAGAATATTTAATGTGTTGTGCATACAGAGCAGACATCAAAAGTACGAAAGATAAAGAGTGCTTCTGCTTGAGTCATTCCTATCATAGCTTTTTGGGCAGGTGTTGGATTTGATTTTGAGCTACTTCCTATATTGAATTGAGTAGGTGTGACTATTTTATACTCTTGAATTAGACCATTTTTAATATTAACAGTATGAAGCAGTGGTCCACGAGGTGCTTCGACAACACCTGTTCCTGTCGCTGTGATTTTTGAAATATCTACACTCTTTAGGCATGATTTTTGAGAGATATCTATCTCAGACAATAGCCCCTTTGCATGTTTTAAAAGTGTTGCTAGCTCAAAAACTCTAGCCATTACTCTTGAATATGCACTATCCTTAAAACGTCGATGCATATTTTTTACTATAGGTAAATTTGTAGCTATTGCTCTTGCTAACGGGCCTGTTTCATAAAATTCATCTTTATATTGAGCATTTTTGGCATATGAAACCTTATCAGGAGAATATGAATCTATGGTATTAACATATTTTGCATCTATACCAAATGGACGTGTCTGTTTTAATTTTGAGGGTTTTGAAAATGTATGTTCCCCTATAACTAAAAACCTGTCATAAGCAAAACCCTTTTCGTTCATCTTCATAGTTACTAAACTACTTTCAAGGTAAGAAATATCACTACTGAGGGTATTAAAATCTTTACATGATTCAAAAGAGAGAAATTGTTCAAGTGAAATTCCTATAGACTCTTTTTCAAAAAAACTTATCAACTCATCCACATAAGACTCTACTTTTAATAGATCTATATTTGTAGGGTCGGTTGTTATACCACCAGGAATCATATATGATGAATGAGGCCACTGTCCTCCAAAAATAGCAATAGCTTTTGAAGCGATACTTGCTGCATATGCACCTTTTAAAGGTGTTGATTCTCTCGTAGAGTCTGTTAATTTTGAAACTTCGGGAATAATAGTAAGATATATCCACTTAAAATGATTTTGAATCATCTCCATTACAAGTGTAAACTCTCTGATTATTTCAACTTTTTTACTTAACTCTATTGGATAACCTGCATTTTTGTAAGCATTTTCAAGTGCACGGACTGTTGCCATAAGGTGAGCATGTCCACAAATGCCACAAACTCTTGGAGTAATAACCAAAGCATCTAGGGCACTTTTTCCTTTTAAAATAGACTCCATACCACGAAAATGAGGGAAGGCGATGGTTGCAAAATCAACTACATCATCTTTCATGTCAAAGAAGATAGAAGCCTCACCCTCTATCTGGTCAATCAGTTGTTTTGTAATCAATGAGTTTTCCTTCTAGTCGGTTAATATGAAATGTTTTTGCTATTCCTGCCATAGTTAAATAGCTGCGTTTAGGAACTCCAAGTGGAACATCCTCTGGAATTGACATATTTGTCTTTGTGCTAAAAAGATTTTGTCTTGGAAAATCTGGTTCTGTACAGCCAAAACAAGGTGTTCCAACTCTTGTTTTTGAACTTACTCCATTCCAGAGTATTTTATTACAAGAAGCATGAGTCATTGGTGCACGACAACCTTGTTTATAATAAAGACATCCCTCTTTTTCTCCAAAGCCATCTGCATCTACCTTCCATTCAAAATACTCATTTCTTGTACATCCATGATGTGCAAGAGTGCTATAAAGTTCAATTGGACGATGTAAATCATCTATCTCAACTTCTCTTTCTTTTTCAATCATACTTAGTGTATATGCTAACCATTCTGGGTGTATAGGACAACCTGAAATATTAATGATTTTTGTTTGTACATTTAGAAGAGGTCCTGACTTTTCTTGCTCATTAAAAAGTAATCCACTATTTCGATGGGGTGCACTTGCTTTAAACATCCCTCCAAAACTAGCACAAGAACCTAAGGCTATAACATATTTCGCATTTTTAGCATAATGTTCCACAACCTTAGAAATAAGAACATCATTTCGTTTCATAAGAGGATCATAAGTACCTTCAAAAATGAATATATCACATACTAAAGTGCAATTTGTAATAGTATCAAAGTCTTTAGTCGAGGGAAGCGAAGGGTGGGATAATATTTCAAATTTATTTAAAAGCTTGTCCAAGTTCTCAAGGTTTAAAAAAGAGTGGGTATTACCATTGCATGTAACACCTTGAAACCATATTATAGAGGGTTTTTTATCTTGTTTTGAGGGCATTATAGATATTTTGTGAAATTGATTCTTTATACCATTCTAGAGGCTCTGGAAGGATCTTCTCTCCAAAGAGGAAAACCATACCACCAAGATAACCCATAAATAGTCCAAACGCGGAGAAGAAATCTTGATCATGCAGGTCACCACTCTCAACACCATCATTAAAGAACATCATCATCTCTGTTACAAAAGGCGATACACATATCATACCTTCACAACCATCACCAAATACTTCACGGTTTGAAAGATAAACTCTTAAAAAATATTCTATCATTTCAGGTCTTTCATCTGCCATATTAAAGTACATAGAAACAATTTCATATGTCTTTTTTTCTGTTGTGATATCTTGATCATTTATTTTACGAATACTTTCACCTAAATACTCAGAAATATACATAACAAGCTCTTTTGCAAGTATATCTTTTGAGGTAAAATAGTTATAAAAATTTCCTACACTCATACCAACTTTTTCTGCAATATCAGGAATAGTTGTAATATAAAAACCTTTTTCTGAAAATAGTTTTAAGGCTGCTGAAATAATATTTGTTTTTCTTTCTTCTTTTGTAATTCTTGCCATTAGTTATCTTTTATATAATATTAAAAACATTATATCTTAATCATTTAATAGTTCTATAAATTAAGTCAGAATTCTTACATAAAGAATATAAGTCTAAACATATACATATTGTAATTAAACGGTACCAAAAATAGTCACTAAACTTCACTTGATTTCCTAATATATAGGAAAAGAAAGGTTTTCGTAATAGACTCGTACCTTTAATAAATATAAGTTTTTCAACATTTACCAATATTTAGCAGATTTAAAGTGAATTGTAGTAAAACTTTATTAACTTTCTTATTAAAGCCCAGTAAATAGGGCTATATCAAGAAAGAACTAACTAATCCAATAAGTCCACCAAAGACACCACCCCAAACAACCAACCAGTCAAGATGCTCTTTTATGAGTTTTTGAACCATCTCTTTTACAAGTTCTGGTGTGA
>JAMORO010000068.1 GCA_027063505.1 Sulfurimonas sp. | reverse complement strand
CGTTATCGATCTCGCAAAGCAACTTATACATGAACTGGAGTATTAAATGAGACAAATTTTACTCACTTTACTACTACTCTCAAGCCTCTATGCTACAAAGATAGAGTTTGAAGTCCTCGGCTCGGGTGGTCCAGAGTTTGATGGAAGAGCGAGTACCTCTTACCTACTTTGGATAGATAATAGAGCAAGACTTATCATAGATATGGGGAGTGGCTCTATGCTCCGTTTTGAAGAGTCAGGAGCGAAGATAGAGGATCTTGAAGCAGTTGTACTTACACATCTTCATATAGATCATAGTGTAGAGCTCCCCTCTTTTGTAAAAGCCGGTTACTTTTCAAAGCGAATTGCAGATCTTGATATTTTAGCACCTGATGGAAATAAACAGTTTCCTTCAACAACAGAGTATCTCGAGACTCTATTTGGAGAGAAAGGGGCATATAGATACATGAGTGATGTCCTCACAAACGATAGTGACTCTTTTCAAATTCTGCCTATTGATGTCAAAGATGTTCAGTTTACAGACAAATATAAAAGCTTTCATCTTACCCTTATAAAAGTTCATCACGGAATCGTTCCCTCTTTAGCACTGCGTATAGATATAGGTGAAAAGAGTATCGTAATTACTGGTGATACAAACAATGTAAACAGAGATATTGAACTTCTTGCAATGGATTGTGACCTCTTAGTAGCGCATCACGGTGTTCCAGAGTATGCCAAGGGGTATGCAACAGAGTTACATATGAAACCAAGTGATATTGCGCATATTGCCAAAGAGGCAAAGGTTAAAAAAATTCTTTTAACACATAGAATGAAACGGACTATTGGACAAGAGGATAAAACGCTATTGGAGATTAGAAAGAGCTATAAGGGCGAGGTCATTTTTGCTGAAGATAGAGAGAAGTTAGAGATATAAGAGAGGGGTTAAATAATCCAAAAAGGATTATTTAGAACCACACTTACCGGCACCACATTTTTTAGCTGGAGCTTTTTTAGGAGCACCACATTTACCTGCACCACATTTCATCTTTTTCACTGGTTTTTCAGCTGAAGCACCACACTTACCCGCACCACATTTCATCTTTTTCACTGGTTTTTCAGCTGAAGCACCACATTTACCTGCACCACATTTCATATCTGAAGCACTTAAAGTACCTGTTCCTGCGAATAGTGCTGCACCTAAAAGTAGTGCTGCTATGTTTAATTTTTTCATTTTTTATCCTTTTTGGGTTATATGTTGCGTATTGTATCAAATAAGTGTGCACTCTTTGTGTAGTCTTTGTTGTATAATTACAAATATTTAAATTTAAAGGATCTATCATCATTAATTCAGATCAAACACTTCAAGAACAATTTGCACTTTTTTATAAAGACCACTCCCCTGCTACCTTAGAAGAGGCTGTTGAGAAATTTGCTATCTTTGGTGGTGTTGGCTGGGGTAAAGTAGATACTACTAAACCCGCTATAGAGCTTATTAAAGATCTTATTTTAAGTGATTATCGTTACATAAGAACTGATGTTGGAGAGCTTACAGGTGGAGCACCGCTCTATCATGCAGTTTTAAGTGGTATCGCTCTTGGTGATGGGAAAACTCACTCTGCTTTTAAACGAGCTGGAACAGATAAAGATGCGGGAGAGAGAATCGTAGAGGAGCTTGTTGAGAGAGGGATCATCCGAGTTGCTAAAGCAAACAATACCTTTACATCTTGGAGTGAGAACGAGAGTGTAGATAACAAACTCTTTTTTACTACACCTTTTTTACGTTTCTGGTTTGCCTTTGTCTCTCCTATCTTTAAAGGGATTCGTGATGGAGACTATAAAGAGATAGAGGAGAGATTTGCTAACCGTGAGGGTGAGTTTTATAACCTTCTCTTTAGTGAGCTCTCTCAGGCCCTGCTTCAAGTAGCATTTAAAGAGGATACTCTTGAGAGCATTGGTAGTTACTGGGATAGAGAGCACTCTTTTGATCTCTACGGTAGAACAAAAAGTGGTAAAACTATAGTAGGTGTCACAAAGTATGTAAATGCGAAGGTGAAAAAAAGCACCCTCACACAACTGCAAACAGAAGCTGAAAAAGCAGGTATCAAAGCAGATATTTTTGTTATAGTTGCAAAAAAAGGTTTCTCTAATGAGCTGAAATCTATGAAAGGTGAGAGTCTCAAACTCTTCACACTCAAAAACTTCAAGTCGCTTATAGAGTAATGCAAAAAAGAGTTTTACTCCTTCATGGATGGGGTGGAAGTGACAACCCACACTGGCAGTCATGGCTTGCTAGTGAGATAGCAAAAGAGTACGGAACAGTTAGCTTTTTAAAGTTTAGTAACTATGATGCTCCAAAACTAGCTATTTGGATGCAAGAGTTACAAGAGGAGCTTATAGCGTTTAAACCTGATGTCGTTATCTGTCACTCTTTGGCAAATACACTCTGGTTTCACCTCTGTAATAAAGAGACAATCTCCCCTATAGAAAAACTCTATCTCGTTGCACCACCTAGTAATAACTGCAGTATTGATGAACTATATGAGTTTTTTCCACTCCAAGTACCCAAAAATCTCTTTGCGAAAAACGCTATGCTTATCACCTCAACAGATGATCCTTATATGAGTAAAAAAGAGGCTAAAGAGCTACAACAAAAACTACAAATACCGATGAAAATCTTAGAAAATGCTGGTCATATAAATGCTGATAGTGGCTATGGTGAGTGGTTGTGGATAAAAGAAGAGATTAACTCTTAGTTAGATTAATCTCTTTAAACATAAAGGTCTATTGAGTTACTTGATACACTCGGTGTTACCTCTGTTGTCTGCGATACCTCAAAGCTTTGTGCTTTTGAAGCTGTCTCATTCGTTACACTAGTTGGTAGCGAACGACTACTAGAACTCTCCTCTTTCACAGAGTTTTGGTCTAGCTTTCCTACTTGCACAGGACTTGTAGAGGGTGAAGTGTATGTATATTGTGCAACTTGCATAACATCCTCCTTCAAAACTATTTACACAAAAATTATAGCACAAATCCTATATAAAAAACAACTATCGTTTATCCCAGCTTACCATACCCCAAGACTCAAGATCTTTTTGGAGTGTTTTCATATCTCTTTTTTGACCCTCTTTATTGTGACATGCAAAACAGGCATTTGTCTCTTTTGGCATCTTATACTTCAGTGTCTCTGCAGGAGTAGTAAAGCCAAACATATGACTCCTCACCGTTATAGGAGATTTTCCTGTATGGCGACCAGTTTTAGGCATATGACACTCTACACAGAGACTACCACTTGAATCTGCTTTATGTTTTGTATGTGCTGTTAAATCTTTTTGGTGAGGACCTATTGGTGAATCAAAAGAGTGACACTTCATACATAGAGCATTCCCTGTGTTATGTTCTGCCGTAGGCTCAAGAGTATGTGGTGAGTGACAGTTTATACAAGTAATTCCGTGCTTACCCTTCATAGAGTGAACAAACTCATTTCCCTGTGTACGGTTTTTCTTTGCTGCACCATTTGCATAGAACTCTTTTGTCTCATATCCTAGAGTAAAAGGTGCTACCATTTTGTACTTGCTAAGTGCCTTTCCTGCTTCATATCCAAAAGGATAGTCTCTTGCATCTCCATAAATCTCACTCATATTTTGATCTTCTAAACGTTTGTCACGGTTTCTCATATGACACTGTAGGCAGACCTCATTTTGGCGAACAGGGTCATGTAGATCAGCTTGATAAACCATAGAGTCTGGATTTTTCACATGCTCTGAAGCTGGACCGTGACAAGACTCACAAGAGACACCTGTTTCAACACGTTTTTCAGTAGACATAAAACCTGTAAAGTGACATCCATCACAAGCACGGGAGGTTGGTAGTTCGTGATTATCGTGAGGATAAGCCCCTTTGTACCAGTACTTCCACGGCTTAAACTTTTGCCATTTTTTTGTCTGAACATTCCACTGATAATTTCCAAGTATATAATCTTCTGTGCCATTGATATCTTTTCGCATCATAAAACGCTGTTTAAACTTTCCACCCACAGTATATGTCGCATCTTCAAGTTTGAAATCTGCATCTGCTGGAAGTTTTAAGAAGTCAGCCACAACAACCGAAGGATCTTTTTTAATATCTTGAATCATCTTAGGGTGACGAGAGTGACTCCATGATCTGTGTTTTTCTTTATGACACTCTATACACTTTGCACTTCCAACAAACTCTGCTTTTTTCTGATCACTACTTTGAAGATTAACCTCAGTTCCTACTCTCTCTTGAGTCAGCTGTTTAAAAAATGGGTAGAACTTTGCACCATTGATATATGCAAGATATCCAATAAATAATAGTGTAGTACTCAATGCTATAAGTAGTAATTTTTTCATAATTTCATTTCCTATCTCTTTTGTAAACGTCATTATATAGTATAATCTTATAAAAAAGAGCTCCCATGACACCAACTCTCTACTTTTTACGTTCAAGTGAAAATAAAATAATCGAAAATATGTTGCAGTATGCACATCCAAAAGATGTTGATAGTAAAATATATAGTGATTTTTACGGACTCACAACAAAAGATTTAGGACTCTATGCTTTAGTTGACAACACAATTAGTGGTGCTATTTGGAGTCGTCTTTTAGAAGGAAAGACAACACCTACACTCAGCATTGCCATACTTCCTGCTTTTAGAAAACATAGAATTGCAACAGCGATGATGGAACAGTTCTTAGTCGAGGCTTCTGCACTTTATGAGAGACTTGAGATTGAGACATACAATGAACCCTCTCTCATATCATTTTTACAAAAATTCAACTTTATAAAAGAAGATACTACAACGATGATGTATAAAGTCTTAGAAAAAAAAGAGATTGTTCGACCAACAGATGGCTATGATCCTCGTAGATGGATGGATTAATTTGGTATGCTAATTTATTTAAAACATCACGATTCATATTTTTTTAAGTATATATCTTTATAATATAAGTCATGTACAACTTAATCCCACTATTTTGCATTAGCTTTATCATCTCAACCTCCTCTCTCGTTTTTGCTTCTTCTGAGCTAGAGCAGTCTGACAGAAGTATTACTATTGCAGATTTACAATTTAGCGAAAATGCCTACCAAGAAGAGTTTCATGATAAAATCATAAAAATCATTCCATCAATAACAGATGAATCTAACGACTATGAAGAGTTCACAGTTGTACTTACTGGTGATACAAGTTGTGGCGATAACTACGAAGAGTATGCCTCTCAAGTAGAAGATGCTCTTATTGATGAGGGTATAAATGCTCAAGATATTCAAACAAACTACTTTCGATTAAAAGAGACTCCCTCTGACTGTACAAGAAGTAGAAGTGTAAATATAAAGCTCTATTTACATAATCTTATTGACCATGATACAGATAATGATGGTGTCTCTAACACTCTAGATAAATGTCCAAACAGTAAAATAAATAGTATTGTTTCCAAAGATGGATGTGTCCATGACACCTCAGTTGTCCTGTTACAGGGAAGAAAGTCCCACACAGCTATCATAGTTAGTACAGAAAAAGGGTCTATTAAAGTTGATAAGCCTTTAGAACTTGTTACCTTAAGTTCAAATGCCGATATCTCCAAACCAAAAAAAATCACACTTAAAGAGTTAGAAGCGATGACACCAAATCTTCTAAAAAACTCTAATCAACAACAGTACAAATTTGTATTTTATTTTACTAAAGCTATACTAAATAAAACCTCAGAAAAGACCATTGAGGAGATGTTTGACAAGATAGATACACTCAAAAACCCCTATATAAATATTGTTGGAAACACCGATACTATCGGTACAGTTGAAGAGAATATAGCCCTTGGATTGAAAAGAGCAAGAGTGCTTGAAGATATAATAAAAAAAGCAGATGTAAAATACTTAAAAATTGATATCTCATCAAACTCAGAATTAAATTTAGCAGTTCCCACAGCAGATGAGACACCAAAAATATTAAACAGAAGGGTTGAAGTATTAATTCAGTAAAAAGAAAGATAACCTACATCTATATTATTGTTGCTTTTTTTGTGGTTTTAACAAATATTATTTTAAACAAAAGTGAATCACTGCATCAACTTAACAATAAACTATATGATTATATCGTTACAAAAATTGACTTTCCTGACACAAAAGATAAAAAAACTCACACTATTTTAGTAGATATAGATGAGAAGAGTTTAAAAGAGTTTGGGCAGTGGCCGTGGCCAAGAGTAGTGATGGCAAACTTAATACAGGAGATAAGTGCTGATCACCCTGGAGCGATAGGGCTTGATATTATTTTTCCAGAAAAGGACAGAACATCCCCTAAAAATATCGCTTCATTTTATAGAGACTACTTCCATCTTGAAAAGAGTATAGTCTCACTTCCATCAGCACTCCTTGATAATGATCTCATCTTTGCAAAGGTATTAAAAGATACAAAGAGTCTTGTAGGGATTAACCTAACTCCTTACCCACTCAATTATGATGAGTGCAAGATTCCTCCTTTTAGTGTGATTCAAACAAGTAGTTTAACCCTGCCATCCTACTCGTATGCCTTATGTAACACCAATATTCTTCAAAAAAGTGCTCCCTATATTGGTTCAATCAATACAAATACCGAAGCTGATGGAATCATCCGTCGTATGCCACTTCTATTTAAATATAAAGAACAAGTCATCCCATCTTTTTCTCTCTCACTTCTCTCAATTATTGACCCCGGAATGACAATAACTGCTAATAAATTTACTATTTTGGATAGAACTATCATAACAAACAACGATAGCTCTTTTTTTCTTCACTTCTACCCTGATAACTGGTATAGGAAAATTTCCGCAGTAGATCTTCTCAAAGGGAGAGTAGACTCTAGTATCTTACAAGGGAAGATAGTTATCGTTGGCTCTTCTGCTGTTGGACTGCATGATCATCTTATTCGGACAAATGGGGTTAAGACCATAGGTTCTAAAATTCATATGACAATGATTGATAACCTAATTAATGATGACATTATAATAGAGCCTCTAAAATATCAATATATAAATATAGTTATTGCAACACTATTAGGACTTCTTCTCCTCTACCTTCTTATAAAAAACCAAAATATTCTTATGGTTATTCTGATTTTAGGAAGTTTAGTACTCTATACTTTTGCAACATACTTTATGTTACTCGATGGAGTCTATATCTCATCAGCCTTTTTTTACATACCATTTCTACTGAGTTTTATTTTCATCAGTATCTCTTTTATGATTATTGATAGTTACCATAAAAGACTATATGGGGAGGAGTTAGACAGGTCACATGTAGCACTACTTGATAGTATGGTCCATGTTGCTGAAGTACACGACATAGAAACTGGTGCACATATTATAAGAACAAAAAAATATATAAAACTACTTAGTGAGCATATCTTCCAACAAAAAAAGCACCCCTACTATCGACAACTCTCAAAGTCAAGTATAGAGATGATGTATAGAACAGCCCCTCTACATGATATAGGAAAGGTTGGAATTCCTGACTCTATTTTAAAAAAACCTGAGAGACTCTCCTTTTTAGAGTATGAAGTGATGAAATCTCATCCTGATCTAGGAAGCCATATTATAAGAAATGCTATGAAAAGTTATGAAGAGAATGAGTTTTTTATAATGGCCATAAATATTGCATATACACATCATGAAAAATGGGATGGAACTGGTTATCCACAGGGCTTAAAAAAGGAAGAGATTCCACTTGAAGGGCGACTTATGGCACTAGCCGATGTCTACGATGCCTTAGTAAATAAACGTGTCTATAAAAAAGCTTTCTCTTATGAAGAAACATATACCATTATAAAAGAGGGAAGAGGTGTACATTTTGATCCTCTGCTCGTCGATGCCTTTTTTGAAATTAAAGAGAAGATGAGAGAGATTTCAGAGTACTATACAGATGAGCACAATTAAGGAGTTCTTATGCGATACATATTTTTATTTTTTATTAATTTTTTGATATATTTACAAGCAGATGAGATTGCTGTTGTAAAAATGGTACAAGGAGAGGTCTTCTCAAAAAATAGTGGAGAGCTAGTGCAACTACAAGAGGGATCCCTCTTAGATGCAAATAGCACAATTATAACTAAGAATAATGCTCTTGTAACCATCATCTTTAAAGATGCCTCTGTTTTAAACTTAGGAGAGAACTCACTTATAAATCTCAACAGTTTTGTTTTTTCACCACAAACAGATGAGTATGACTTTAAACTCTATTTAACAAAGGGTGATTTAGTCTTTGAGTCTGGAAAAATTGGAGATAGAGCACCTGAAGACTTTGAGTTAAAAACACCCCAGGGAATAGTTAGTATTCGTGGTACTAAATTTGTTATCAAAGTAAAATAGCTTTTAATACTCTTCTAACTTTCCATATATATCTATATGAGTGAGATAGAGTCTTAAATCAAACTCTACCTGATGATAAGAGGGTTGCATATACTCACAGAGTTTATAAAAAGCTTTGTTATGCTCCTTCTCTTTAAAGTGTGCAAGCTCATGCACAACTATCATCTCTAAAAACTCTTCAGGTACACTCTTAAACATAGAGGCTATCTTAATCTCATTCTTTGCTTTTAACTTATTTCCTTGTACTCTAGAGATAAAGTGATGTGTTCCCAAAGCATTATGAATAACATTTATTTTACCATCATAGTGAGTTTTAGAGAGCGGTGGTGACTTTTTGAGATACTCATTTTTAATCTTCATCACATAAGTAAAAAGTGCTTTATCATTTTTCATAGTATGTGACTTTGGATATTTTTTTAAAAGATATTTAGCTAAATTTTTAGACTCTATTAGCTTTTGAACCTGCTCTCTTGTCTGGAGAGGATAGTGTGTTAAGTACTTTAATTTCATCTACTGAAGCAACTTCTCTATATCCGCTTTTATCTCTTGTGGTTTGGTAGAAGATCCATAGCGTTTTATAACATTTCCCTCTCTATCTACGAGAAACTTTGTAAAGTTCCATTTGATACTATCCATCCACAAAACACCACCCTGTTGCTCTTTTAAAAATTTGTAAAGAGGGTCAGCATCTTCACCATTAACATCTATCTTTGCAAACATATCGAACTTTACATCATACGTAGCCTGACAAAAAAACTTTATCTTCTCATTTGAGTCTGGTTCTTGAGAAAGGAACTGGTTTGAAGGAAAGCCTAGTACCATAAATCCTTCTCCACTATACTCCTCATAAAGAGACTCTAAACCCTTGTACTGAGGGGTAAAACCACAGTTACTAGCAACATTTACTATAAGTAAGACCTTTCCCTTGTATCGAGAAAGTGAGATATTTTTTCCTTCTATAGTTTTTACATTAAACTCATAGATACTCATACTTTTCTCCTTGGCATACACATTTATAATACTAAAGAACAGTATTAAGAAAACTAATTTTTTAAGCTTCATGATGTGCAAAGTTCTGTTTTCCTGACTCTTTTGCTCTATACATTGCACGATCTGCATTCTCGAGTAACTCTTCAGAGTTTTTAGCATCTATATCACAACTAATTCCTATACTACAAGAGAGAAAATATTCTCGTTCATTTATCATAAAAGGGGTATCAAACATTCTTAATATTTTTTCAGCAAGTGTAGAAGCATCTACTCTTATCCCAACACTCTGCATTATAACAGTAAACTCATCTCCCCCTAATCGGGAAAAAGTATCTGATGCTCGAACAACAGAAGAGATACGCTTTGCTACCTGCTGTAAAACAGAGTCTCCAACAAGGTGTCCATAGGTATCGTTGACATATTTAAAATCATCTAAATCTATAAAAAGAAGTGCAACTCCTATTTTTTTACCCTCTCTTGATTGAAGTGCAGAGTCTAGTTTCTTTCGAAAAAACTGTCTATTTGGCAGTTTCGTTAAAGTGTCATGATTCGCTTGATAATCAAGCACTATACTTCTCTCTTGAAACCTATCTGCTAAAAGTACATGCTCGGTAACATCATGAGAAGATTTAACAATCCCTATGCATTCACTATCTATATCAAATAGAGGTGTTGTTGTCTGTTCTATATAGCGAAGAACTCCATCTTTATCTACTATGTGATGTAGAGTTTTTACAGATTTTCTACTCTGCAGAGTATCTCTCAGTGGGCAGCTGTGTGTTCCTCTTTCACAAGGAGTTGTTCTATTATAAGTTGCCTCATAACATTTAAAATCTTTTTGTTCTACTTCTAAATTATGTGCTACAGAATCCCTCATCTTATCATTCATAAGTTCGATAGTAAAATCTTTTTTTATAACCATTATAGGGTAGGAGATATTATTCATAACAGATTGAAGGTAAACATTTTTTGTCTCAAGTTGCTGCTGTGTCTTTTTCTGTGCTGTTATATCAATGATAACACCATAAAGACTTTTCACCTTTGCCTTTTCATCTCTTACAAGAGAGACAGAGTCAAAAACCCAAATAACATCTCCATTTTTTTTGAGCATACGATACTCCATAAAATGGTTTTTACCTTTTTTAATTTCAGTTATACAAAAAGAGGCAGTTTTTTTTCTATCCTCTTCATGAATTTTAGAGATCCAAGAGTTCAGGTCTTTCCACTCTGAAAGCTCATAGCCTAGTATCTCTTTAGCATTTGGTGAAACATATTTAAACTTATCTTTTAGAAGATCAAACTCCCAAGTAATTCCATTTATATTTCCAATAATATAATCGAGATTTTTATGTTTACTTTGTGACTCTTTAAGTGCTACCATCAACTCTTCTCTACTTAGACTCTCTAGATCGACATCTATCATCACAAAATCTCCATATTGTTATATATTAATATAATTAATTATATCATATAAATTACAAAACCCAAACAGAAAACTTCTTTCCTTTAATCTTACCACTTTTAAGTTGTGCTTCTGCATTACTTATAAAGTCTCTTTCTATTGCCACATAAGCTTGTCTATCATATATATCTATCTTTCCTATGCTACTCCCTTTAAGTCCGGCATCACCAGTTAAAGCACCAAGTAAATCACCTGCACGGAGTTTATCTTTTTTCCCACCCTCTATCACTAAAGTAACATATTGGGGTTTCATATTAAAGTTTGTCACAGCAGGAAGCCTACTCTCTTCTAAAAACTCGCGTGCACCATTTTGGTACTCCTCGGCTTTTTCACTCTCATAAGAGTTATAGAGTGTTATGGCTATTCCCTCTGCTCCTGCACGTCCAGTTCTTCCTATACGGTGAGTGTAAGTTTCAGTCCCATGAGGAATGTCATAGTTTACAACCATTGAGAGCTCTTTTATATCTAGCCCACGAGCAGCTACATCCGTTGCTACTAAAATAGGACACGATTTGTTAGCAAACTGAACGAGTACATCATTACGCTCATACTGCTCTAGGTCTCCATGAATGGCAAGAGCATCTACTTTAGCTTTCACGAGGTTTTCTGCAAGCTCTTTGGCCTCTACTTTTGTGTTTGTAAAAACAATAGCGTTTTGAGGTTTATAGTGTGCAAAAACTTTTACAAGAGTCTCTAGTTTGTTAGGTGTCGCATAGAACTCCTCTTTTATCTTGTTAGCCACTTCAACGGCTGTTGTTTTTACACTCACAGCATCTTTTTGGATTCTTTTACTCACCGATAAAACAGCATCATCATAGGTTGCTGAGAAGAGAAGAGTCTGTCGCTCTTTTGGTGCAAATGCCATTACCGCTTCCACCTCTTCCAAAAAGCCCATATCTAACATTCTATCAGCTTCATCTAAAACCAAAGTATTTAAGTTTTCAAGGTTTAAGCTCTCTTTATTTAAGTGCTTTAAAACACGACCAGGTGTTCCTACTATAATGTGAGCTTGATGAGAGAGTGAACCGAGTTGCTTTCCAAAAGACTCACCACCTGTGAGCATCAAAATCTTAATGTTATGTTTAAAGCGAGCAATACGGCGAAGCTCTTTAGCTACCTGATCGGCAAGTTCTCTAGTAGGACAGAGCACTAAAGTCTGCACACGAAATCTCTTTACATCAAGTTTCTCTAAAAGGCCTATCCCAAAAGCAGCTGTTTTTCCACTCCCAGTTTTCGCCTCAGCAATGATATCTTTACCATCAAGTATAAGAGGAAGTGTTTGAGATTGAATTTCAGTAGCGTTTTTATAGCCTAGAGAGTCGAGTGTTGTAAGCATCTCTTTTGAGAGAGGGAGTTGTGAAAAGTTCATAATGTTATCTTTTTATGAAATTATACCCTTATTCTTAAAGCTATACATCATTATTGAAGCTGCAACACCCACATTAAAACTCTTTATCCCCTCTTGCATCTCGATAGTCACGACACTATCGCAGAGTTCTAAAATATCATCAGCGATACCTCTCCCCTCATGTCCCATAATGAGTGCCCATTTTTTAGGTACTTCTGCTTGACTTAATGGAACGGAGTCTACCGTTACTTCCGCAGCAAAAACGCTATACCCTTTGGCTTGAAGAGAGAGAATGGTCTCTTTTATATCTCTATGAACATGTGTTTTTATAAGATGTGAGTGACCCATTGAGACACGCAGTGCCCGTCTATTAAAAGGGTGTGGTGTCTCATTTGCAAAGATGAGTGACCCAACGCCAAGTGCTGCACAACTCCGTACAATAGAGCCAACATTCTCAGCCGATGTAATACCATCTAAGATAAGTATCGTGTCATCAAGAGCATCTAAAGGGGTATCAGCAGGACGAATACCGTGCATCATACAGTTATGATGTATTTTGTGCCCTACTATCTTTTTCATCTCCTCTTTTGTTGTGAGGTATTTATGAGGAATATTTTTAGCATTTACAAGTGCAGTAAACTCTTCGTAGTACTCGGCCGTTGCAAGCATACTTTTTATCTCTAAGTCACTCTCTAAAAGAAGATTGACTACCTTTGGGCTATCTGCAATAAAACTTCCATCTTCTCGAAAGGCAGATTCACGTAGAGAGCTATATATCTCTAACTCGGGAATATCTATGTTCTGTATCTGCTTTATCATGACGCGATAGGCTCTTCAAAGTAGTTTAACTCTTCCATAGCAAGTATAACTATTTTTTCTATTGCACCACTACTAAGAGAGTACTGCTTCTCAAATAGATGAAAATCCTCTGTATGAAAGGCCTCTACACCACGAACAAGAGTAAAGATTTCACCTAAAACGTCCTCCTGTTTAAGGAGTGCTACTCTCACCTCATCAGAGATATTTATATGTTTTAAAATAGTCGTAAGTTGTACTCCAAAGACAGTATCTATTAATGAAAGAACTCCAACAAAATAAGCTTCTCCAAGCATATTTGTCCCCACATTTGGCTCTATAGCTTTTAAGATATCTTGCATTAGTTGTGTGCGCTGTTTTACCATAAGCATAAGTGGAGACTTTTGCTCTGTTGACATAGATTTCGAGTAAATCATCAGCATTAACCACTGAGATAAGGGAATTCTACCTACTAAAGTCAGTACATGATGAATACTAGAGATTCTTTTTTTGAAGTGAAAAGCTCCCGAGTTTATAAACTGTAAGAGCTGTACACTTAGTTCATGGTTTCGCTCAAACTCATTGGTAATCTCATCAATGTTTACATCTTGAAGCAGTAAGTTATAGAGTTTAAAAACTGCTTGTCGAGAGGGCTCACTCTCTACATTTTCAATTATTTTTGGTGCAGCAAAAAAGTAACCTTGAAACCATTCACAGCCAACTGCTTTAGCCTCTTTATGTGCCGTTTCATCATTAATATAATCTGCGACAACTCTGATAGATGCACTTTTTAAACTAGGAATAACTCTTTTTAAAACACTCTCTTTACTTTTTGCTATATCTATTTTTATAAAAGAGAGTTGTGCATAAACATCTTCATACTTATAGCTATTTTCTTGTGTAAAAACAACATTATCAACAGAGAGATGGTACCCAAGTTCTGAAAGCTTTTGCATCCGTTCTACAACTCTCTCACTCATAAGAACATCAGCTTGAATAGAAAAAATAAAAAAGTTATTTGGTATACTAAAAATAATATCATGCATCAAAAAGGTTTCATCCACTTTTACAAATGCTTTTCGTTTTCCAAGAAGGCTTTTTGTACCAAACTTATTGAGAACATTATTAATAATTGAAGCACTACTATAACGGCTCTGTACAGCTTTAGAGCCTTTATATAGAACTTCATAGGCACAAAGATTATCTTCTAAGTCAATAATAGGCTGACGACCTATATAGATATTTTGCATTTTATAGTTTCCTCTTTTTCTTCTGATATAATTGTATCAAATAGTTCTTGTAAATAGACTAACATCGATAAAAAGGTTTTTTATGAAGATACTCTTAATGGAAGATGATGCTGTCCTCTCCGACATACTTCTTGATTTTTTACGCGAGAATTACAGTGTAGAGTATGCTTTTAACTCAGATGATGTCTACAAACATTTAGAGAGTCAAAAGTTTGATATATTTATCTTCGATATTAATGTTGCAGGACTTAATGGACTTGAACTTTTAGAGGAGCTTCGAGCCTACAGCGATACAACACCCACTATCTTCATCACTGCCTATACAGATACAGCCTACTTAAAAAAAGCATTTGATTTAGGGGCTCATGACTATATAAAAAAACCTTTTGAACTCGAAGAGCTCAATGTTCGCATAGAAAACACAAAACGCCTCTTTAACATAGATACAACTAAAGAGATAAAAATCACAGAGCAGATAAGCTTTTGCAAAGAGTTTAAAGAGATTACAAAGGATGGGGTGAAGCTCTCCTTAGGAGCGAAAGATTGTCTACTTCTGAGCTACTTTTTAGCAAACCAAAAGAGAGTACTCTCAAGCGAAGAACTTATGCAGAATGTATGGGACTTCGACACAACACCAAGCGATGCAACACTTCGCTCTCACATCAGAACACTCCGAGACATCATAGGAAAAGAGAAGATTACAACACTTAGAGGCTCAGGGTATATCTATGAATAAGATAACCAAAAAAAGCTTCTACTCATTTTTAGCCCTCTATCTTATAAGCTCTTTTATCTTTCTTGCACTCGCTGCATACTGGTTTTTCACCTCACAGGTCTCCATGGAGATGAACAATAACTTCTACCGTATGACACAAGTAGCAGATACAGTAAGTTCAAAAGTGATTCAAGCCCATATGATGCATAAAAACTATACCCTTGAGTCATTTCCAAACACCTCTGTAGCACTCCTTGATGCAAACAAAACTATACTTCAAGGAAAACTAAACCAAAATGTAGACTTCTCAAAAGATTTTTATATGAAAGATGGTGGTTTTACACTTGTCTCTAAACATGCTTCAGGACACCTTGGTGTAGAGTATGTTGTAGTTCAGAGTAGCCAGTGTAACCATAATGTGGCAAGCCTTAAAAATAGTGTCGCCTATACAGTTATCTTAACGGCCCTCTTTATTGTCATCATCTCTGTCTTTTTATCCTATATGTTTTTAAGACCCCTCAGAGATAAGATGCAGGAGATAGAGCAGTTTGTAAAAGATACAACACATGAACTAAACACCCCCATCACTGCACTTATGATGAGTACTTCAAGACTGAAAACAAAAAAACTTTATGATGAAAAGATTACAAAAAACATTAGCATTAGCACAAAACAGCTCTATGATATCTATGCCTCTCTGAGTTTTTTAAGTTTTGACAACAAGAGTGAAGTGGCAGAACTTCTAGCATTTCACAGAGTAGTCCAAGAGGATATAAACTACATGAGTGAACTCTTAGAGAAAAAAAATATAAAAATCAGCTCAGAGCTTCAAGAGTGTAATATTACCATCGCACCAACAAAAGCAAAAATGCTTATCAACAATCTTCTTACAAATGCTATCAAATACTCCACACCAAATACAAATATAGAGATTAAAACAACAGCCAAAAGTTTTACAATTACCGATGAGGGTATAGGGATAGCTAAAGATAAACTGGATGAGATATTTAAACGCTTTGTAAGAGCCAATAGTTATGCAGGTGGTTTTGGGGTGGGACTAAACATCGTTGATAGCATTGTTAAAGAGTATAACTTTAAAATAGAGATAGACTCTACTTTAGGAGAGGGAACGAAAGTCACTATACACTTTTAACATAATGTCCTATAAACTGACTCATATTATCTAGTATCTCTGCACCTCTACGAAAGCCTATTCCACAAGGCTCTCCTGAGTAAAAAACACCCGCCTGATAGTACTCACCATCACCATCACGAACGAAATCAACATACTCTTGATAGACTACTTTGTACTCCCCATAAGCACCCTCTGTACTCTTAAGAGTTTCACCATTAGCTACGATATCTATGTTTGCACCCTCTCTCCCAAACATAGTTTTTTTCACATACTTTTTCTCTTGTAGTGGTTCAAATGAGCTCTCAAGAAGATAGGGAGAGTCTGGAAAAAGTTGTGAAAGAATCGCTAACATCCCCTTAGACTGATAGAGTAGTGTAAATGCCGGATTTAAAAGAGATGTCTCTAATCCACCCTCAAATGCAAGCATCTCCTCCCAAGGAAAAAGTTTAAACCAAAACTCATAGGCTCTCTCCTCTTCATCTAAAACAGCATCCTCACTAAATGCCATCTCTTCAAGGTAGGTAAAGTGTGTTAAAAGCCCTGCATCTTTTGCCATATTTTGGAGCAGTTTAACGGTCTCTATCTCCTCATCCACTCCACTTATACTACTAAAGAGAAACTTAGAAAAGCTCCCTTTTTTTGAAGAGGCTATTGCTATAAACTTCTTCTGTATGCCTTCATAGATTGCATTAAACTGTGCACACTCTTTGAGGCCACTCTTTTGTAACATCATCCACTGAATAAGAGTAGACTCTACTAAAAGTGTCGGGGTATCGGCATTAAACTCTATAAGCTTTATAGGCCTGTTATCTATCCCTCCACTCAGATCAAAACGACCATAAAGATGGTTGTCTCTCTCTTTCTCAAAACTCTCTTTTATACTCTCGATAAGATTTTTAGGAATATCTAATGCATCAAAAAGATTATTCTCTATCACATACTCTGCACCCGCTTCATACATACGGTAGAGTTCACTTGTAGCGTTTACATAAGCATCCACTTCAGTATGGGTAAGTGCTAACATCTTATCTCTTACAACATAGGGTCTTGTGCTGTCTGTATGCCAACTAAATCCCATCTGCTCAAAGTAGGAGAGTTCAAGTGGTGCTATCTCTGTTAAACTAAGCACTTAGTCATACTCTACTTGCATCTGAGAGCCACACATCTCACGATGCTCAAACCCCTGAGATTTTCCCCAATAGCTGATGATTTTTTGGAGAATTTTCGCTGTAAAAGTTTGTGAGACTGTTGAAGCTTCGGGAATAAGCTCTACAAGATCAGCCCCTAAAACTTTTGCATCTGAGTTTAAAAAGAGTGCTTCTAAAATATCGGTAGCAAAGTAGTAGTCAAGTCCACCCGGTTGTGGTGTTCCTACACTTGGAACGAAAGCTGGATTAAAAGCATCCATATCTATGCTCAGATAGATATCCCCCTCTAGAGAGCGGATTCTCTCAAAGAGTCTCTGTTTGACTCTCTCATCTCGTAGCATTCTATCCCCATAAAACTCTATCATCTCATCCTCTTTTATACGGATCGCTTCCTCTTCATAGATAGAGCGAATCCCTATCATAATAACTCTATGCCCATCGCACAAAAGATGATGCACCGGTGTAGCATGTGAGTATGGATCACCCATATAACTCTCTCTGAGATCTGCATGTGCATCTAAGAAAACGATAGTAGAGGGAGAGGCTAACAAACCTCGTGTTATCTGAGGTGTTATAGAGTGGTCACCTCCTAGAGAGATAAGGAGTTGATTTTCCCCTTGTAGCAGTGCTTTTGTGGAGGGTTTTATCTCTCTATATTTACTCACAGACTCACTCACACAAACAGACATATACTTCATAGGAGACCACTCTAAATCTTCATCATAGTACTCCAACTGCTCACTTATCTCTAAGATAGCATCAGGTGCTCTCTCTGTTCCACTCTCTCCACTCACAGCCCCACCAAATGCTACTCTCTGAATGAGAATATCCGCTTCACTTGGTTTAGCATTTGGGAGTTCTTGATACTGTATTTCACTCTTTACTATATTATCTTTCATCATCTCTCTCCCTCTATCTTTTCAAACTCTTTTATAACTTCAAATATCGCCTCTGTTAGATGAGAGAGTTCCTCTTTGCTTATAACATACTGCGGCATAATATAAACAAGATTTAAAAATGGTCTGACCCAAACGCCATGTTGTATAAACATCGGAGTAAGCAGTGCCAAGTCTGTTGGTTTTGTAAGCTCGACAACCCCAATAGCCCCGATAACACGAACCTCTTTTACTATTTCAAGTGCTTCACATCTACCTAGTTCCTCTTTTAACTGTAGCTCTATTGCTTGGATTCGCTCTTGCCAAGGGGAGTTTAAAAGGAGCTCTAAAGAGGCATTTGCCACAGCACATGCGAGAGGATTTGCCATAAAGGTTGGGCCATGCATAAGAACATTACCTCCCTCTTCTACTCCCTGCATCACTTTTTTACTTGTAAGTGTTGCTGCGAGTGACATATAACCACCAGTTAGTGCTTTTCCTACACAGAGTATATCAGGTCTTACACCTGCATGCTCATAGGCAAAGAGCTTTCCAGTCCGACCAAATCCCGTTGCAATCTCATCTAAGATAAACAGTACATCATACTCACTACAGAGCTCTCGTACTCGCTTTAAAAAGTGTGGCGAGTAGATACGCATACCACCAGCACCTTGCACTATGGGTTCAAGTATAACAGCAGCAATCTCTTCATGATGTGATTCTAGTTTACTCTTAAAGTCACTCATATAAGAGTCATCCCAACTCTCACTAAAAGCGGGTTCTGGTGCTTTTGTGAAGATGTTTTTATGGAGTATTCCCTCAAATGCCGTATGCATTCCAGTAACAGGATCACAGACACTCATCGCTCCAAAAGTATCCCCGTGATACCCCTTCTCAAAGGCTAAAATCTTTATTTTTTTTCTATTGCCTTGTGAGTTGTGATACTGAAACGCCATCTTCAATGCCACCTCAACACTCACACTTCCACTATCACTAAAGAAGATATGCTCTAAACTCTCATCTGTAATCTCTAGTAGCGTTTGAGCAAGCTTAATTGCAGGTTCGTGAGTTAAACCACCAAACATAACATGACTCATTTTAGAGAGTTGCTTGCTTGCTGCATCATTTAACTCAGGTACATTATAGCCATGTATAACTGACCACCAAGAGCTCATCCCATCAATGACTCGCTCACCACTCTCAAGCTCTAAGTAAACGCCATGAGCAGACTTTACAAGTTGCATCTCGGCTAAGGGTTGTGAGGGGGCATAAGGGTGGAGGATGTGCTCTTTATCAAACTGTTTCATAAATTCTCTTTTGACTAATGTTTAAGTAGTAAAAATTATACATTTTCTTTGCTTTAATGATGGTTTTTACCATAAAGAGAAACGAAAGGTTTTGCTGTTATACCGTGTAAAAAGATACTCATTAAAATTGTTAAAGTTACTACACTAAAGATAGTTTCATGCCCCTTTACACCCTCTATCTTATCAACGACAATGAGAATATATAAAACAGAAGCGATACCTCTTGGACCAAACCAACCGATAAACAGAAGTGTTGCCATATCAAGCTTTGTCCCAATAAGACTCAAAGCCACGGGAATCATCCTTAAAAAAGTAAGACTTAAGAGAGAGTAAACTACAACACGAACATCCCAAAACTCTACTGCATAGGGAACAAAAGTAAAACCAAAGACCATAAAACTCATAAGAAGTAGAAGTTCACTCTCACTCTCTGCAAAGTTATTCACATTCTCTTTTAAACTCTCGTTATAGTTTCCTAAAAGAAGTCCTGCAAAAAATGCAGCGATAAAACCATTCCCACCAAGATACTCTGCCACATAGTAAGCAAAAATGGCTATAGCTAAGGGTAAAAGGTTTTTATAAGCACTTCCCATATCTCCTTTTTTAATGAAAAAAAGAGACAATCTAGCATTTAGATAGCCAATAAAACTCCCAATTATAGCACCAACACTAATTTGTTGCAAAACATACACAAGCCAGTATGTTCCACTCACATTATCTATAGACTGATTTATAGCGACTAATGCCCCAAGAATGATAGGAAAAACTATCCCATCATTAAGTCCACTTTCAACATTAATAGCTGAACGAATTTTTAAAGGGACATCTCTATCTGAAACAACAGCCTTGCCGAGTGCAGCATCAGTTGGAGCGAGTAACAGTGCCATCAAAAATAGGTACAAAATACTCTCTTGAGGAAAGATATACATTGCACAGAGTGTAGATAAAACGATAGTTAAAGGAAGTCCAATAAACAGTAACCGAGAGGGGATTCCCCATCGAAGCTCTTTAAGATTTAGTGTTGAAGCATCTGAAAAAAGAACAATAATTAAAGCAATTTCAGCGATAATGGTTATGACTTCTGTACTCGGTTTAGCATCAACTACCCCAGAGACTAAGGATGAGAGTAAAATACCTATAGTGGTAAAAACCATAGGCCCTGAGATACTAAATCTCTCTAAAAGTTTTGAGATATATCCATACCCTAAAATCACAAGAGTGATAAGTAGAATTGCTATATGTTCATGCATGTTAATCCTTTACTCCATAGAGACTCGCTCTTTGTAAAATCATCTCTGAATGAGGCTCCATCGTAATTACCTCAGCCATTTTATCATTTTGTGCAAAGAGAGTAGATGTTGCAGAGAGGATATCTGTAGCTTCATCGAACTCCTCTTTAGTAACACAATAAAGACTATTAATAATCTCAATTTGACTTGGGTGTATAATAGTCTTAGAAAAAAGCCCCTCTTTGAGATCTCTCTGCACATCATGAGTAAACCCTTCTCTATCTTTAAAACAGGGATAAACACCACCACTCACTCCAAATCCAGCACTCTTAAAAGTGGCTATAAAGTTACCAACTACAACAGAGGTACTACTAAAGTCAAAAATGGACTCATCACATTTTCGGCGCATTCCAAGCTGTCGTAACATATCTTCAAGTCCAAAACGAACTAACAAAACATTCTGTTTGTTAGTGAGTATCTTCTCTTTAAGTTCCTGTAGCTCTTGATGATTAAAAAGCTCAGACCCCTCTATACTCGGCATCATATAGAACTCTTTATCTTGTAGTAATGCTAAGTAAGTATCTGCATTAAGTAAAGAGAACTTTGCTAACACAAAACCAGTAACAGTAGAGATAGAGTCTAAAAGTAGAAGCTCTTCTAAGTGTTCACTATCTCTTGCCCGAAGAAAAACATAAGGAGAGAGAGTTGAGATGTTTTTTAAAACGCTATCTAAAGTATTCATAGCGTTTTCAAACACTTTACTCTCCAGTCCATCTTCAAAGTCAATCACCACACTCTTAAGCCCACTATACTTCTGCTCATTAACAATAGCGTTTAAAGAGCTATGAGAAGCAGGGATAAAAAGAGTACCACCAAGTGCTAAATAATTTATATCTTTCATCTCTTATCTACCCGAAACCACCCTGCAATAGAGTGGCGTTTTTTATTTGTAGGGAGGACTTCATGTGGAAATTTATCACTTAGAAAAACGACTAGAGTTCCCATGTTTGGCACTACTTTTTTTATCTTTTTATCATCTTCATCATAAACTATAAGTGCACCACCATCCTCTTCACTCCACCCTTCATTTAGATACAA
The DNA here is from genome assembly GCA_027063505.1 of Sulfurimonas sp. Lineage (GTDB taxonomy): Bacteria > Campylobacterota > Campylobacteria > Campylobacterales > Sulfurimonadaceae > Sulfurimonas. Next base: position 54,305 of record JAMORO010000068.1, on the reverse strand, counting down.
AACTGTAGTTACAACTCTGTTTTTACTCCCCTTAAAAGCATCCAAATGTTTCTCATAGAAATCACCCTCTTCATAGATAGCAAAATGTGCCTCGTAGTAGGAGAGTCCAAGATAGAGTGAGCGGTTTAAATACTCTTGAAGTCCTCTACAAAAGGATAAGTACTCACTTAAGGTTGCTCCATCTTCATCTATCCATAGCGTTTTATCACGACGCTTTGTAGAGTCTATATGAAGTTTTTCACTACTTGAAATACCCGCTTTTTTATACTCTGATTCATCAAGAGCTAAATCCAATAAATTTTTACAGTATGCTTCACTAAAAGCATTTTTCACAACAATATATCCATCAGATACAAGAGCATCAGTAATCTCAGAGTAATATACTTTTTTCATGACATCATTCTATCAAAAAACTATAAACTTTCCTCTATTGTTTATAATTAAGTTACTATTAAACATGCTTGGACAAAAGGAAGTAAATGTTTTTTTCGAACGATACAAAGCTCAAAGATGAATTAGATGCTCAAAAGAGAGAAATTGTTACTCTAAAAGAGCAGATACAACTGATAGAAGAACAAAAAGGTGAGTTAGAAAAGCAAGCTCGATATGCAGAATCTAACAAAACTATGAACGAACTTATTAAGTCGTTAACTCATGCTTTAACAGATGGATGCGATAGAGATCTCACTATAATTCAAAAGGATTTAGAGAACAATCTTCAAGCTTTAAAAGATGTAGATGTAAGAAATAGTGAAAACAATAAACATACTATGGTGTGTTCATCTGAAATCGTAACACTATCAGGAACTATGAGTTCTCTTTTAGAGCATATTACCAGTACTTATGAACAGGTAAATACTCTTAACTCTAATGTTGATAGTATTACTGATGTTATTACCCTTATCAAAGATATTTCAGACCAAACAAACCTTTTAGCACTTAATGCAGCTATAGAAGCAGCACGTGCAGGGGAACATGGTCGTGGTTTTGCAGTTGTTGCAGATGAAGTACGTAAGCTTGCCGAACGAACACAAAAAGCAACAAGTGAAGTGGAAATATCCGTTTCATCCCTAAAACAAAACACTCAAGAAGTTCATGAACACTCTCAAGCAATGGAGGAGTTATCTAATCAATCAAATAAACAGATGGATATTTTTCAAGAACAGATGTCTCTCCTCTCGAGTAATTCTCAAATTATTTCCCAAGAGAACAAAGATATTACCTATGCTGTTTTTATGGTTCTAAGTAAACTTGACCATCTACTATTTAAAGCAAATGGATATAAAACAGTTTTTACAGGAGAAGTAACGGGGAATTTTGCAACAGATAGTGAATGTAGACTTGGCAAATGGTATTTAGAAGGTAATGGAAAAGAAAAATTTGGAAAGGTTCCGAGTTATAATAAAATGGCAGCACCCCACAAAGAAGTACATAAAAACATTCAAAAAGCAGTAAAATGTGTACAAGAAGGTACTTGTACAGAGCACTCCAAAAATGTTATGACTTATTTTGGTGCAGCTGAAAAAGCGTCTATAGAGGTTATAAGTACTTTAAATAGTATGTTAGAAGAAGAAAAATCAATAAGACATGCTAACTAAAGATTTATGAAAAAAATATACACTGGACAAATCAACTTATAAACAGTTCACATATAGGTGTTTTAGTTGTGGATAAAGAGAGCATCTAGACTAAAAGTATTATACTTTTAGTCTAGAGAAACTAGCTACTATGAGACTAGATAGGTAAAACACGAATATTGCTTGAGAGTTTCTCTTTAAGAGTAGACTCTATCGCATAGAGTGTACCAGTTGCACTTGAAGCACAACCGTTACAAGCACCAAGGTAACGAATATAAATATCAATATATCCATCATTTTTCTTGATGTCGATAATCTCCATATCACCACCATCCATGATTAAGAACTGACGTACATTCTCATCGATGATAGCATCAACAGCTTTGATCTGTTGTACAAGAGTCATCTCTTCAAAGTTACCACCACCTGCAGCCTGAGCATCAGCAGCAGCTTTCATCTTCTCTTCATCCATCTCTTTACGAGTGTCAGCTAAGATATCTACTAAGTACCACTCACGAGCTTCATGTCCACCTGGTTTGATACAAGACTTACAAAAACCACCCGCTTTTGTGTAGTCAGTAATCTCTTCAATAGTATGAAGATCATTAAGTTTAATAACCTCTTTAAGAGTGTTTAGAGATACACGAGCACACTCACATACGATAATCTCCTCTTCAAAACTCTCAGCATCAACACCCATGTAAAGACCTGCAGCTTTTTTGATAACATCATAAGCCATTACTGAACAGTGCATTTTTTGAGGTGGCACAGCTGGAACATCTGGAGTATCACGAAGTGCTAACTCAACATCAATGTTTGTAATTTTAACAGCCTCTTGTACTGTTTTACCGATACAAAGTTCAGTCATTACGTCAGATGATGCGATAGCAGTACCACAACCAAAAGATTTAAATTTTGAGTTTACAATAGTGTCTGTCGCTGGGTCAATCTCCCAGTATAAACGCACTGCATCACCACAAGACTCTGCACCAAAATCAGCAACAATAAGCTTGTTACCACGTTTTTCAACTTCTCCTTGGAAAAGTTCCCCTTGATGTTGAGGGTTATTCATAAGAGTTGTTACTTTATCAGAGTATGCGTCCCAAAGAGAGTCGCCTAATATGTCTGCTTTTGCCATCTGTTTTCCTTTTTTTTACTTTTAAATTTGTTTAATTTTCTATTTAGTGCATTTCGCAAGCTTGCGCTTCGCCACCCTTCGTTGGTTGCTGTTTTGCAAAAGAGCTAGAGATATTTCTAAGTCTTGCAACAGCATCTTTAAAGTGTGCTATCGTATAATCGATTTCAGCATCCGTTGTAAAACGAGAGAGTGAAAGTCTTATACCTGTGTGTGCTAGTTCATTATCTGCACCGATAGCAAGCATAACAGTGTTAGCCTCTAAATCTTCAGAAGCACAAGCTGAACCAGTTGATGCTCCAATTTGACCATTGTTTAAGTCCCAAAGCATACCTTCACCTTCAACCCCTTTAATAGAGATAAGAATTGTGTTTGGTGTACGGTTTGCACGATCACCGACAGTAAAAGTATCACTAAGTTCTAAAAGAGCATCCTCTAAACGGTCACGTTTTGCACGAATACTAGACATAGTCGCTTGAATATTTTTCGTAGCAAGTTCCATCGCTAAACCCATACCTACAATATAAGGAACATTAAGTGTACCTGAACGACGTCCACCCATATGCTCGCCACCATGAAGAAGTGGGCTTAAGTCTTGAGAATCTTTAATGTATAAACCACCTATTCCCTTAGGACCGTGAAATTTATGTGCTGAAAATGAGACAAAGTCAACATGAGTAGCTTGTAGATCAACAGGAATTTTACCAACGGCTTGAACAGCATCCGAGTGAAAAAGAACACCTTTTTCTTTACAGATAATTCCGATTTCATCAATAGGATTAATCATCCCTGTCTCATTGCTTGCCCACATGATAGAGACAAGTGCTGTCTTCTCTGTGATAAAACTTTTAACAGTGTGTGGCTCTACAACACCCTGATCATTTACTGGAAGGTATGTAACTTTTACACCCTGCTCCTCTAAGAACTTACATGTTGAGAGAACTGATGGATGCTCAACTTCCGTAGTAACGATATGGTTTTTATCTCCGTTTACAATATGGTCTGTAAATACTGACTGTAAAACCCAGTTGTTTGACTCTGTAGCACATGATGTGAAAACGATATCATCAGCATCTGCTGCGTTTAACGCAGTATAAGCTTGATCTATCGCTTTTGAGAGTGCTGGATGTGATGCTGTTCCAAACTTATGAAGTGAGTTAGGATTTCCATAAAGCTCACTAAAGAAGGGTTGCATCGCTTCTACTACTTGTGGGTCACACATTGTTGTAGCATTATTATCTAAATATACTTGCATATTATTTCCTCTTTTTTTAAGAATGATTATCACTCTTTTTAAATCAGACAATTTTTGTCCGCTTTTAATTTACGACATCATAATAGCTTTGTGATTATGATTCGCTTAAGGAAATTTAAGTTCATATATGCTTTAAGAATTAAAACAGCATTGAGTGATGTATAATATAGATAAGATAACTTTTACTGGAGTCTAATGCTCAATAATAAAAAAGATAAACTTATTTTACTTACTATTATTTTTTCACTGCTTCTTTTTGTGGGATCACTTCTGATCGATAAATTGATTACTGATAAAAAAGAGTATTACCTTACTGTTCAGAGTGAGATTCTTCATGTAAAGTACAAATCAGTTTTCAGATACTTAAAGATTATGTCTGATGATATTCATACTATGTACACACATAATCATAAACTTATGGATACACTAAAAAAAGCCAAAGATTCAGATGAAATAGGAAAAAGAGCGGCAAGAGAGAAAGCCTACAATCTGCTCAAACGAAACTATAAACGACTCAAACATATGGGAATCTCCCAAATACATTTTCACACACCAGATAATAAAAGCTTCTTAAGAATGTATAAACCTACAGAGTTTGGAGATGATCTTAGTAAAATAGAACCATCTGTTGTTCTAGCCAATAGAACACTCCAAGAGCAGAATGCTTTTGAAGCATGTAAGTTTATGGTTGGATTACGCTTTGTCTATCCACTTATAACAGCAGAGGGAGAGCATCTAGGAAGTGTAGAGATAGGATTCTCCACTGCTTATATTCTTAAAAACATTACAGATGAATTTGTATATGATGCCCATATTTTAGTATCTAAGAACATTGCCAAAAATACTATTATAGAGGAGAATTATCTTATTAATTATCAAAATAGTTGGGAGAGTACAGAGTACTATATAGAGAGTATCACACATAAACGGATAAATGATCAACTGCTCTACGATAAGATAGCAACACCAGAGCTAAGGTACAAAATACAACAAAAAATTAAGGAAGAGAAACCCTTCTCAATTGCCATTATTTATAACTATCAAAATATTATCTTGACATTTCTACCACTTAAAGGGGTACAAAATAATAGGAATGCAGCATATATTGTAACCTATACAGAGTCTGATTACCTCAGTAATATAGAGATAGAACATAACTATTTAAAAATTCTCTTTCTTACAGTCTTTATACTTCTCTATTTTTTCTCTATCTATGTTATCTTAAACCGTGAAAAGCTCAAAAACCTTGCACTCTATGACACACTTACAAAACTACCAAATAGAACTCTCTTTAACATTGAATTTCAAAATGAGCTCAACCGTGCTTTTCGATATAATTACCGTGTAGCACTTATGTTTATAGATCTTGATGGATTTAAGGCTATTAACGATACCTACGGACATCAAGCAGGAGACGAACTCCTGAAAAAAGTTGCTAATATTTTAACAAGTTCTATTCGAAAAACAGATATTGCCTCTCGCCTCTCAGGAGATGAGTTTACAGTTATTCTACCAGACATTAAAAATATCCAAGAAGCAGAAAAAGTAGCTCAAGTAATCATTAATGAGCTAAATAAAGATATAATTGTAAATCACAAAGTTGTACACATAGGTGCAAGTATTGGAATATCTATTTATCCTGATCATGCAAGAAAGACTATAGACCTTGTAAAATATGCAGATAATATGATGTACAAATCAAAACTAAACGGTAAAAATCAGGTAACCCTATATACCAAAGAGGAAAAAAAATAAATGTGTAATTTTAATAAACAAAATGAAGATACTAAGGCCCTTGTCCATCTTTTTATGACAAAAGCAGCTGAAAATGTTGGTGGAACAAACTTTCTTTTAGCACTTATAGAGGCGATGCGAAGTAAAAAACCAAGTCCACTCTCTTTTAAAGCATGTCAAATCTCTTCAAACAATACTATCATCAAATGGAACAAAGTTGTTTTTCAGGATAAAGTAGATGTAATAGAGACGATTCTTGCAGTTCACAGAAGTGCTGAAGAGCCAGATTTCAACATTTTAAGTGAGCCAAATCAGAAAAAAAGAAAACTTATTTTAAATGTTATTAGAACGCTCTCTCCTATCGAATTTACTGTAACACCACAGAATCAAAATGATGGTGCTGGATTTAACTTTAAAGTATTTGATATGGTTAGTGATGACGAGGTAAAATTAAATCCTATCTTTATAGCAATGTTTTTCTGCTCTACAGAGTTTACAAAAAAAGCGCTTAAGTACACTATTTAGGGAATATTTATGAAACAGTTTTTATTAATTTTTCTATTTTTCATACTGAGTGTCAGCTCATTGTCTGCATCTGAGATACAAAAGTGGCTACGTCCTACTACTGTTCCAGTGCCTCAAGACAACCTACTTACACAAGAGCGTATTGAACTTGGGAAACTTCTCTTCTTTGATGTGCGTCTCTCTCGTGACAACACTATCTCCTGTGCTACTTGCCATCATCCAAAACGAGGTTGGACAGACTTAGTTCCTGTTACAAAGGCTTTAGGGTTTAAGAAAAAACGAGGTCCACGAAACTCTCCTACACTACTCAATGTTGCTTATCAGAACAGACAGTTTTGGGATGGAAGAGTCAAAACATTAGAAGAACAAGCACTTGGACCACTAGAAGCAGATATTGAGATGAATATGCCACTCTCAACTCTCATTCCTAAGTTAAACGCTATTAGCGGTTATGTAAAACTTTTCAAAATTGCATATCCAAATGAGGGTCTAACAAAAGAGTCTTTAGCAAAAGCTATCGCTAGTTTTGAGAGAACGATTGTTTCGACAGAGTCTCCTTTTGATAGATATATAAAGGGTGATAAAAAGGCTATGAGTCCTAATGCTATTAAGGGGTTTGAACTCTTTAAAAATAAGGCACACTGTACTGATTGTCATGATGGTTTTAACTTTACAGATGGAAGTTTTCATAATATTGGTCTTAATGATGGAGAGCTGCAGGGCAAAGAGCTTGGCCGTTATAATGTCAAAAAACGTGCCGCTTGGTATGGTGTAATGAAAACACCAACCTTAAGAGATGTAACAAAGTCTTATCCATACTTTCATGATGGAAGTGTTCAAACACTTAAAGAAGCAACTGCACTCTGTGCTTCTGGCGGCCGTTACGAAATGGATGTAAAGAATAAATCTACATCAATGAAAGATAGAGAACTCAACGAACAAGAGATTGACCAAATTGTCTCATTTACAAAAACATTAACTGGTCCAGACTTAGATATAATTATTCCAAAAAAATTTCCACAATAAAAAGGATAGATATGAAAACAGTAATTTTACTACTCTTAACACTCACAGGTTCACTCTTCGCAAGAGAGATAATTGTTGACCAAAAAGATAAAACATTTATACCAGGCACACTTAATGTAAAAGTAGGAGATACCATCACCTTTAAAAACTCAGATCCCTTCTCTCACAATGCTTATACTGATGATGAAGATAATGAGTTTGACATCGGTATGCAAGCTACAGGAACTACAAAATCTGTAAAAATAAAAAAGGAAGGGGAGTTTAACATTGAGTGTGCTATTCATCCTAACATGCTTATTAAAGTTAAAGTTACAAAATAAATAGATATGAGATATCTTTTAATTTTTTGGATAAGTTCTGTTCTTCTTCTCTCATCAGAGGCAGAAGAGCTCTACAAAAAAGCTTGTATCAGCTGTCACTCTGATTCAGGTGAAACAAATCAAGAGATAAAATTACTTGTAAAACCAAGAAAACTAGATCGTACTATTTTAAATCAAAAGCAGTCCTTTGCCATCATTAAAGAGGGGGCACACTTCTGGGGTGCACACTCCGATATTATGCCTGCCTTTAAGTATCTACTTAGTGATAAACAGATTTACTCTCTTGCACACTATGTCAGCCAAACTTTTAATAAAAACATAGAGATAAAAACAAGAGATCTTCTCTCACAAAGTACCCCACTTTCAACACAAGAGCTTCAAAACCGTATGCTAGTTGGTGAAAAGATCTTCAAAAAATCGTGTGCTCTATGTCATGGAATCAAAGGTGATGCAGTCAGTGAATATACCAAAAACTCACAAGGGCGACATGCTTTTATTTATCCTTACAATCTCACAAGAACACTTCTTAATGAAAATCAAATTTTTCTATTTGCTAAATATGGCGGGAAATTTTGGGGCACAGATAAAGCAGATATGCCTGCATGGGGTAAAAGATATAATGACATCGAGTTAAAATCAGTTGCACACTACATTCAAAACAGAATTAAAAAGCTAGATTAAACCTCTTACGCTATAATCACGCAATTAATATACTTATAAGAGGTTCATTTTATGGCTCAAACTATTACAGAAAAAATATTTTCAGAGCATGTAGGCCGCGAAGTTTTCGCTGGTGAAATCATCCGCTCAAACATCGACATGGTTATCGGAAACGATATTACAACTCCTATCTCTATCTCAGCATTTAACCTTAGTGGTGCAGAGAAACTCGCAAATCCAGATGGTTTCTCTATCGTACTTGATCACTTTATTCCTGCAAAAGATATTGCATCAGCAAATCAAGCAAGAATTAGTCGTGACTTTGCAAAAAAACATAAACTTAAAAACTTTTTTGATGAAAAAGATATGGGGATAGAGCATGCTCTTTTACCAGAAAAAGGACTTGTTGTTCCTGGTGATGTAATCATCGGAGCAGATTCACATACATGTACACACGGTGCTCTTGGAGCATTCTCAACAGGTATGGGTTCAACAGACTTAGCATTCGCAATGATAAGCGGAGGCAACTGGTTTAAAGTTCCTGAGTCTATCAAAGTAGTTCTCTCGGGAAAACCAGGACTTCATACAACAGGAAAAGATATCATTTTAGAGATTATCCGTATGATTGGTGTTGATGGTGCACTTTATAGAACTTTAGAATTCACAGGTTCAACTATAGAACATCTTACTATTGATGATAGATTCTCTATGTGTAACATGGCTATAGAAGCAGGTGCAAAATCTGGAATCGTAGCGGTAGATGATATCACGAGAGAGTTTTTAGCAGATAAGAACCTTGCACGTGAACCTAAAGAGCACTACTCAGATGAAGATGCAGTTTATGCAAAAGTTATAGAGATTGATGTTGCTAACCTTGACCCAGTTATCGCTTATCCTTTCTTACCATCAAATGGTCACTCTGTAGTTCAGGCTGAGGCAGATAAGATCAAAGTAGATCAAGCATTTATCGGTTCATGTACAAATGGACGTTTAGCTGACTTAAAAGTTGCAGCTGAAATTTTAAAAGGTAAAAGAGTACATGAAGATGTTCGTCTTATCGTAACACCAGGGACACAAAAAATCTTACGTGAAGCGAATCACTTAGGTTATATTGATATTATTGTCGAGGCTGGTGGTGTTGTGAGTAATCCAACATGTGGTGCTTGTCTTGGTGGTTATATGGGAATACTTGGAGACAATGAAGTAGCAATCTCTACAACAAATAGAAACTTTGTTGGTCGTATGGGGAGTCGCTCATCTAAAGTATACTTAGCAAACTCTGCCGTTGCTGCTATCTCTGCTATTACAGGTTACATTACAGACCCTAGATAAGAGTCACTAGATTCTCACTTCTGTGTGCTACTATTTCAGCATTATATGATTTAAGGATAAATACCCATGAAAAAACTTCTTCTTATTCCAGCTCTTCTTGCTGGAAGTTTAGCACTTGCACAACAACATAAGTTTGAGATCTCTCCAATGATAGGATATGATTTTGCGGAAGGTAACTTCGGTGTAGAAAACAATGGTTACCCAGTGGGTGGTCTTGAGATTCAATTTAACACTCCAGATTCAAAGATAAGCCCAGAGTTCTCTTTACTATACTCAGATGGTGTTGATTATGACAATGGTAGCTCGATTGCTGGTCAAGATACACGTGTTGTTCGTGTAGCATTTAATGGTGTATATACTTTTGACACTATGGATATGTTCCAACCTTTTGCAAAACTTGGTGCTGGTTTTGAAGCTGTAAAAAATCCGAGTAATGAGCTTGATGATGGTTTTTTCTTAGATGCAGGAGCGGGAGCTAAAATCCCTTTTACTGACCATTTAGCACTTAAAATGGAAGCTATCTATATGGCTAAACTAAGAACAAACAATACAGGTATGGCAGATAGTAACCTCATCACTATGGTTGGGTTAACTTTTTCATTTGGTGGAGACAATACAAAGTCAGCACCAGCATCCCAGCCAACTCCTGAACCAGTAGTAGAGGAAGCTGAACCAGTAGTTGCGCCTGTCGTAGTAGCTGTTGTAGAGAAAGATGATGATAAAGATGGTGTTTTAAATAAAGCAGATAGTTGTCCTAATACTCTAAAGGGAATCAAGGTTGACGCTAAAGGGTGTAATGTAGATACAGATAACGATGGCGTTTTAAATGCTGCTGATGCATGTCCAAATACTCTTGAAAACATCGCCGTTGATGCAAAGGGATGTAATGCTGATACAGATAATGATGGTGTTTTAAATGAGAAAGACCTCTGTGCAAACACACCACTTGATACTGAAGTAAATAGTGATGGATGTCCAAAAATTATTACATTAGATGTAACTTTTAAAACGAACTCTGCAGAGATTAAAGAAGAGTCTCTCCCTCAAATGCAAAAGTATAGTGCTTTTTTAAATAAAAACAAAAACTACAGTGCTAAAATTGTTGGTTATACAGATAGTAGAGGAAGTGCTAGTTACAACAAAAAACTTTCTCAAAAAAGAGCAGATGCAGTAGCTAAATACCTTGTCAACAATGGGGTAGAGTCTTCAAGAGTTATCGCAAAAGGTGCAGGTGAAGTAGATCCAATCGCAACAAATGATACGGCTGAAGGTCGTGCAAAGAACAGAAGAATTGAAGCTGAACTCACAAGAAACTAAGATGATTGATACTCCTTGCATCATTTTTGCAGGGGGAAAAAGCTCGCGAATGGGTGAGAATAAAGCACTCCTCCCCTTCGCTGGTTATGATACTCTTATTGAATTTCAATACAGAAGACTTTCTAAATTTTTTACAGATGTTTACATCTCATGTAAAGAAGATACAAAATTTAATTTTCCTGCAAAATATGTTTATGATATCCCTATCGATGAGACTTATGCACCAACTCTCGGCTTCGTAACTACTTTTCAAAAACTTAACTGTGAAACTTTCTTCGCCATTAGCGTAGATGCACCCTTTATAGATCTACCCACTATAGAAACAATCTTTTCACATGACATCCCTACTAATGATGCAACCGTTGCTAAAACACCATTAGGTATACAGCCACTCTGTGGTATCTATCATAAATCTCTTCTCAATGACTTTACTAAGATGCTAGAGACAGAGCAACATAGATTAGGCTATCTACTCAAAAATAAAAATACAGCTTTCATACCCTTTAGCGATGAAACAATTTTTTTAAATCTCAACCATCCACATGAGTATCAACAAGCTCTTAAATTACTCCCTAACTAATTATTAACACCTCTTTGCTATAATATACAAAAATTACAAAGAATATAACTATGAACTTAACACACCTAGACGATAACCTAAGACCTAAGATGGTCGATGTAAGTGATAAACAAGAGACTACAAGAGTAGCAGTAGCAAGTGGTATTATAGAGATGAGCCAAGATGCTTTTGACACTATTGTAAGTGAAAAAACAAAAAAAGGTCCTGTTCTTCAGACAGCTGTAATTGCCGCTATTATGGGAGTTAAAAAAACAAGTGACCTGATTCCTATGTGTCACCCTTTAAACCTCAGTGGAATTAACTGTGATGTTGAAGAGTTACCTGAACTTCCAGGATTTAAGTTAATAGTAACAGCAAAACTTACTGGTCAAACAGGTGTAGAGATGGAAGCCCTTACAGGAACAAGTATAGGGTTGCTTACTATCTATGATATGGTTAAAGCCATAGATAAAGGAATGGTTATCCGCCATGTACAACTAGAAACAAAATCAGGAGGCAAAAGTGGAGACTATCAACGATAGCAAACAGAAAGTAGTTATAGAGTATCCGTGTAACTGGTGCTACAAAGTTATAGCAACTGAGAGAGCAGCACTAGAGCAGGCAATCCGTGATGTAATAGATGAGAGAGATCATTCACTAGAATCATCAAACAAGTCTAAAACAGGTAAGTATATCAGTATGAATCTCGATATACTTGTTCACAATGAAGATGACCGTACTTTTATCTTTGATGCACTTAAACGCCATCAAGATATAAAGATGGTTCTCTAATACTAAGAGGAAATCCTTATGTCAAATAATACAATACAAGAAACTTTAAAAGAGAACTACTCTAAAAGATATAAAAGTATAGGCAAACGTGTTACTACTGCTGTAAATGAGAGTGACATAAAGGCAAGTTCATTAACACTCCAAGAGATGCGTGAACTCGCTACTACTATTGTTGAGCTAGAGACAAAAACACTCCAAGAGGATCTTCAAGCACTTATGAGTCAAAAAGAAGCGATAGAGAGAGTCTTAGAGAAAAAATCTGAAGAGCTTCAAGATACAAAATATGAGATCTTTAATGCTTTAGAAGATGAGTTTATGGAGACACCTTCAGCTCTCTCAAAACTCCATCAAGTAAAACTTCAATCTATAGACCTTTATGATATTTTAAGTGAGATGGTCGAGTCTGCTATTATTACCGCTTTAGAGAAAGATAGTGAAGGAGATATTTCAGAATCAACGACAGAAGTTATTAAAGAGATGACTTATGAGTCTATAAAAGAGGGTTCTTTAAATACTATTCGTGTTCGTAAAATTCTCTCTACAATACTTGTTAGTGCTATTGATGTAGCAGAAGCGACACCAACAAGAGCTGAGCAGATTTTAAGTGCAACACTCAAAGGTATGCGTGGAGGTCTTATAAAATCTATAAACAGATTTAAAAAACGTCTTGAGTTTATGCCTATGGAAGCAAAACATATACTTATAGAAGATTATGACACTATTATCTCTGACTTAAATCAGACAGATACACTCTTCTCACAAGTGGTAGCAACACAAGCTGGTGAGAGTACACAAACAACAAGAAAAATTCTTCTCGATCTCAACAAAGCTATGTCTTATGATCTTGAAGAGTTAGTACATATCTCTAAAGAGACTGCGGAAGTTCTCAAAGATAGATTTTCAGACTTTGCAAAAACGGCGGTTAAAAGAGCAGACATTGCACTCAAGTCTCCAAAAGCACAAGAGGCAAAACGTATGGGTATTCAAGCCTTTGGTGTTGCCAAAGAAGCACTTGGAACAGCACTCAAATCTGCCAAAGATGCAATGGATAAAAAGTAACTTAAATATAATTATTTATTATATTTAATAAGATCTCTGATATAATGCTTTAACTATAATTCGAAAAAAAGGACTCTTCTATGATGATACACCCAGCTACAGCTCACTTTGCAATGGTTTTACCAGTCGTTGCCTCTGCTTTTGGACTAATTTACCTTACAAAAAAAGGTGAACTATTCTCAAAGATTGCAGCACGCCTAACTCTTTTAGCAGCGATTGCTATGATTGGTGTTTGGTACACAGGAAGCCAAGCAGGACCACAGATATATGACTACCTAAGCGAAGCAGGTCAAGCAACTCTTATCTCTCATAAAAACCTTGGTCTCTATCTTGCTATTGCGATGAGTATTATTGCTATTGTTCAGATGATTGGATGTAAACTAGGAAAACGTCTTATCGAAACTGCAGCTATCATAGCTCTTCTTGGTGCAACAGCTACAACTTTTCTTCAAGGGAAAATGGGTGGAGAGCTAGTATATAACCACGGAACACCTTTTAAATCATACATGATAATGGACTCACTCAACGAAGCTGTAGCTACTGCAGAAGAGGAAGAAGAAGATGAAGCAAAAATAGAAGCTTTTGAAGATGCTATTGATGATATTAAGATGCTTGATGAAGAGGTAAATGCTCTTTATGGAATCACTGCACCAGTTGAAGATGATGATGAAGATGATGAGGAAGCAGAAGAGTAACCATGAAAGATAGAGAACAACAAGTAGCAGTAATGCAAAAAGCCTTAGAAGAGTACAAAACTAATGGTTTTAAAGCAAAACTTTACTTTTCAAGTATGAAAGAGATCTCCACATGGCTTCAAGAACAAGCCAAAAAGTTGCACTCATGAATATTTTATGTAGTGAACTTTTTGAAAACAGTCTCAAGAGTATCTTAGATGAGTTCATCAAAGAGGACTTTGCAGCAACAAAAAAGTTCAAACTCTATCTTGATACTATAATTGTTAATATACCAACAAAAGCAACGAAGTATAAAAAGTCAATCTACTTTGATGATGATAATATAAAAGATATTCCTCACGAGAATTTCACTATTGTATTTTTCATAGACACACAACATGACCAATACCTCATTTTAAATATCTTACCAAAAGAAATTTCCCAGTAAAGTTTCATTTGGTAACACCTTATATGAGATTATTCTCGAATATCACATTTTTATCTCATTAAACACCCTATTAGCTCCAATCATATATTTTCACTTAAGCATAAAATGGCATAATGTGGAGGTAAAAGCTTAAAAGTTTTAACTATTAAAACAGTTTATTTTATTTATAAATCTAAGCAATAATAATCTTTCAAAGGAGACAATTTGGATAATAAAAAATCTAATCAAGAAATTGATAGAAGAGATTTTTTCAGAAAAACAGCTGCTATGTCAGTAACTGCTATTGCTGGAACATCTCTTGTATCATCAAATGCTAGAGCTGATGACCCAGCAATCATGCACCATCCCTCATGGGGCCAAAAATGGGGTGATCCAGTAACAAAAAACCGTTATGGTGTACCTTCAAAATACGAGCATAATGTATTAAGAAGAAATACTAAACTTCTTGCTTCAGGGAACTTTAGAGCATCAATCGCAGTAACACCTATACAAGAGTCAATGGGAATCATTACACCAAATGGTCTGTTTTTCTCACGTTCACATGGTGGTGTTGCACATGTAGATCCAAATGAATACCGTTTAATGATTCATGGTCTTGTTGAGAAGCCTATCGTTCTTACTTTAGAGCAACTAAAACGCTATCCATCTGTAACTCGTACTCACTTTATTGAGTGTCCTGCTAATGGTGGACAAGAGTGGCGTGGACCACAGTTCAACTCTATCCAATTTGCAAAAGGTTTTATGTCTTGTGCTGAGTGGACTGGTGTTTACATCAAAACTATCTTAGAAGATTTAGGTCTTAAAGATGAAGCGAACTGGATGCTTGCAGAGGGTTCTGATAACTCTGAAATGGGACGTTCTGTTCCTATTGATAAGATTCTTGATGATGCTATGATCGTTTGGGGACAAAATGGTGAAGCACTTCGTCCAGAACAAGGTTACCCAGTAAGACTTCTTCTTCCAGGTTGGGAAGGGAACTTATGTGTTAAATGGTTAAAGCGTTTAGATTTTTCTGCTGAGCCATGGTATGCTAAAGAAGAGACTTCTAAATATACTGCACTAAAACCAACTGGTAAAGCTATTCAGCATTTCTATGCAAATGAAGTTAACTCAACTGTCACTTCTCCATCTCCAGAGATTGACTGGTCACATCTTAAAGATGGTGATGTTGTTGAGATCGAAGGACTTGCATGGTCAGGTATGGGTACTATTACTGCTGTTGACATCTCTTTTGATGGTGGAGACAACTATAAAGCTGCTAAACTTAAAGGTCTAGTACTTCCAAAATCATGGACTCGTTGGTCTTACATGCATACATACAAGAAAGGTGATAAACTTTACCTAACTTCTCGTGCTATGGATGATGCTGGATATATTCAACCTACAATTGACCAAGAGGTTAGTGTAATGGGTGTTGAATCAGTTTACCACAGAAATGCGGTAGAGACTTGGGAAGTAACAGAGACAGGAGAGGTAAACCATGTTCAAATTAGATCGTAAATTAATTATTTCTGCTTCTGTAGCAGCAACAGTTGCACTATTTGCTGTAGGTTGTGGTGGTGGAAACACGAATACTTCAACTGCTACAAATACATTAAATGGCAAAGTAACTATCGATGGTGGTGTTGTTTATCCTGTTGTAAATGATAAAACTGGTCCTTACTATGTAAACACTAACATTCCAGCAAATATTAACAATGGTCGTGTGCCAACTGCTAATGAACTAAAAGCTTGGAATAAAGATGTTATGCCAGATGGTACAGGTTTACCAGAAGGTAGTGGTTCAGTTGAAGATGGTGAAGAGCTTTATGAAGCACAGTGTGTTATGTGTCACGGTGACTTTGGTTCAGGTGGTGGTGGTTATCCATCACTCTCTAAAGGAAACGCTGTAGAGATGCAGAAAACACTTACTAACAACAGATGGAAAGATCCTGAAGCAGATGGTCCGGTACGTGTATTTGGTTCATACTGGCCACAAGTAAGTACACTTTTCTGGTACATCAAAGATGGTATGCCTCACCCATTTAGTAAATCATTAAGTACTGATGAGACTTATGCACTTACTGCATATATTTTAAATATTAATGAGTTTGAGATTGATGGTGAAGAAGTTGATGATGAGTATGTACTCGATCGTGCAAAACTTCTTAAAGTTAAAATGCCAAATGTAGATGGTTTTGAACCAAATATTGATGGACCAAATGGTCGTGACAATGTACGTGCTTACTATGCTAATCCAACTAACTTTGGTGCACTTAAAGTAAAATACGAAGATCGTTGTCTAAAAGATTGTCAAAAAGATAGTGTAAAAGTTAGATATATTCAAAATGGTGGGATTAAAGACTTCTTACCTCCAATGGATAGTACTAGAAACTTACCTGTAGAAAAAGAGGTAAAAGTAGACCCAGTTAAAGAGTATAAAAATTCTTGTGCTATGTGTCACTCATCTTACCTCTCTCCAGGTTCAGCTGAATGGGCTGGATACTTAACTAAGGGTATGGATAAAGTTTATGCAAACGCTATTCATGGAACAGAGGGTGGTATGCCTGCTAAAGGTGGAACAAGCCTTTCAGATGCTAACTTTAAAACTGTAGTTGATTACATCACTACTGGTAAAGTAAAATAACAAAAGGAATAATTATGGAAAGAAGAAATTTTTTAAACGTAACTCTAGGTGCATTAGCTTTAGCTGCTGTACCTGCTAGTGTAAATGCAGAAGATTATAGAAAAACTAGACCAGCTGTTTGGTCAGCTCACACTGTTGATGATGCTATCAAAGCAATGTACGGTTCTACTGATTTAGTAATGGAAGGTGTTTCTTTAACAGCTCCAAAAGTAGCGAGTAATGGTGGTGCAATCCCTGTTGATTTTTCTTGTGATAAAGATATTAAATCTATCGCAGTATTTCAAGATGCAAACCCTGAAGCTGCTGTATGTGCAATTACTACAAACAAATACTCTATTAACAAATACTCTATTAAAATTAAAATGGGTAAATCAGGTGCTATTACTGTCGTTGCTGAAGGTACAGATGGTAAATTATATGCAGCTAAACAATCTTTAGATGTTGCACTTGGTGGATGTGAAGGTTAATCCCTTTCCTCCCTTAACTATAAAAATTAATTAATAAAGGTATATTATGAAAGTAAAAGCAAAATTAAAAAATGGTGTTATAAAAGTTAAAGCTATGGCTAAACACGAAATGTCTACATTTAACATGATGGAGAAAAAAACTGGTGATCGTGAAAACGCTAACTTTATTTTTCACCTAACTGGTACTGTAAATGGAGAGACTGTTTTTGACATGTCTACTTCTCAGTTCCTTTCTAAAAACCCTATCTTTAAATTCCAATTTAAAGCAGATGGTTTCAAAAAAGGTGACAAACTTTTAATGTCATGGACTGACCGTAAAGGTAAAACTGGTAAAGGTAAAGGTAAAATTAAATAATTAGCATTTTTGCTAGTTATTTATAACTTTATTTCGGTGCAATAGATGCTAAAAAAACTTTTTAAGACTTTTTTTGCACTTGCACTTCTTCAAACTTCTCTACTCTCAAACGAAATCAATATAGACAAAATCTTAAAAAATGCACATAATTCTAACAAAGAAGTAATGCTATATCTCCATAGAGTTGGCTGTAGCTACTGTAATAGTATGCAGGAGTTTACCCTTGAAGATGATGATGTCGCAGAGTACTTAGAGAATAACTTTCAAGTTATACAGATAAATATCTCACATAAAGATACGTATATCTATAAAGGAGAGAAGAGTGGTGGTATATGTCTTGCCAAAAGAATCGGTTATGACTTCTACCCCTCTGCACTTTTTTTAGATGATGGTGGTGATATTAAGTATGCAAGTGTAGGCTATAACGATGAGTCAGAGTTTTTAGTCATTCTACACTATATTTATAGCCATTCTAATAGCTCTATGAAACTAGATACTTATAAAGAGAAGATAGGCTTTCAGAAAAGTCAAGATAACGAAATAATAGATCCGAGAAAACATGAGAACTAAATCAGAAGGAAAAGTCTTAGAGCTCTTCATAACAGATGCAGATAAATCTAAAGGCAGAGAGAGTGTAACAGGTATAAAAGTAGACCCTAATGGCATACTCAATGATAAGTTTTACTCTAAAGACCCAATGCGTTCAATTTTAATTACATCTAAAGAGAGCTACGAACTCTCCATAAAAAATGGCATAAAATTACAAACTGGTTCTTTAGGAGAAAATATTCTTATTGATATAAATCCATATACTTTGCAACATGGTGATAAGATCAAGATTGGAGATACAATTCTTGAAATCACACAACACTGTACACTCTGTAAGGGATTATCAACAGTAAATTCTAAACTTCCTAAACTACTCAAAAATGATCGTGGGATCTTTGCTAGAGTCATTGAGGGAAGTTCTGAAATAGTGCTAGATGATAAAGTAGAAATTTTAAACTATTAATATATTTTATATGTTAATAATGCTAAAATCGACAAGAATAATTAAAAATAAGGAATTCAGATGAAAAAAATATACTCTCTGATACTCGCTGCATTAGTAGCAATGTCTATTGTTGGTTGTAACAATGAAGCACCAAGTGCTCCTGTTGTTGAAAAACCTAAGAGAATACAAGATGTACAGGTATTCTCTACACCAAATGCTGATGGTAAAATCACTGCAAAGTCTATTGAAAAAGCTTTTGACTCAGTAGGTTTAAGTGTTCCTGGTAACAACGATATGAATAAACCATTTGGTACAAGATTTGGTAAACTACACTACAAAGTGTATAACCTTGCTATGTATGTAAACAATGAACTAACATACAAACTTATCAAAAAGTATCCAAGTTTTGGTGCATTAACACCACTTACTATGTCTATTTGGGAAGGTAAAGAGGGTTGTATGAATATCAGTACTCTTACTATCAACGGTATGGCTAGAGCGACTAACATTCCTGTAACTGATCCAGACTTAATGGCATATGCTGCTTTAATCAAAAAAGGACTTAAAACTGCAATGCCTGATGGTTCATTTAAAGAGTTAAACCACACAGTTAAATTCCCTAACAAATCTTTAGCAACTAACTTCTCTATGGAAGTTGAACTTGATGATCAAACTGCAGAAGAGTTTATCGAAGATTTTGAAGCTGAATTTGAAGGTGAAATGGAGCCTTTAGGTTTCTTACTTCCTAACTACACAAATGTTCAAGAAGAGATTTTTGATGACCAAGGGTATACTGGTGTTTATGACTTTTACCATACTTACTCTATCTGTAAATTTGATGTAATCTATCCTGTATCTAAAGATCATCCAGAAGCAGGTGCTTGGGCTCCATGTTCTTTCTATCTTTATAAAAAAGTTGGCGAAAACAAAATGTACATGGGATTCTTATCTGTTGACAACTGGATCACTACGATTGGCATGACAGAAGATGAAGAGGGTACTAAAAAACTTCGTGAAGCTCAAGGCTATATCGAAGCTATCATCACTGATATGACTGAGTAGTCTCTAACTATTTTTTAGGCCACCACTATGGTGGTCTAAACATATTAAAAAAATTGTACACTTTTCAAAGTTTAGACTTTTTTTAATCTACTTCACCCGTAAGGAAACAAATGCAACTTCTCAAAAAAACACTTATTTTAGCTACTCTTTCTAGTCTACTTTTAACACCTCTGAGTGCAAAATTTACTCCAAGTAACAACACTAAACTAGCTGTAGAGTATACTATAGATACAGCTACTACGGAGTTTGATAAAGACTTTTTCGAGTTTACAAAAGAACCAGTAGAAAAAACTGGTTTCTTTCTTAATGATCCACACCATAATGTTCAAAATGTTTATGTACAACAGGTAGGAGAGACGAAGCTAGAGCAACTCTCTTTCTCTTCACTTGTCAATGACTCTAAAGCGAGAGAGCTTTTTAACACAGATCCTCGTATTGGTGGTTTTACTCCTTTTAATCTTGTTATCTATAGAAAAAAAGCAGATCATAAAACAGTCATCACACATATCTATCCTCAAGCAGCACTAGATATCTTACAGATAGAAGATAAAAATGTAAGAGCAAAATTTACAGAGATGTTTATTCCTCTTGATGCAGCTATTGAGAGTAAGTACCCAAAAGCGACTAAGTCATACACAAAACTTCAAGGCTATGCTAAGAAGACTATGATGAACTTTGAGATAGCGTTTGATGAGCCTGAAGATATTGATGATTTTTTTGATGATTTTCAGGAGAGATATGAGTCAGCATTTGAAACAAAAGGCTACATCATTGCTGGTTTTTATAACATGAAAGAGAGTCTCAACAGTGAAGAGGATGCTCTTCCTGGATATAGTGCTTATGTTGTATGGTCACTCTGTCATATCCCTTTCTCGTATACTATTTTTGATGGAAAGAACCCACTTCCTAAAGCTGCGATGTTTGCACCATGTTCAATGTATGCCTATATAAAAGAGGGTGAGAATAAGATAGTTATTGGTATGCCAACACTAGGTGCTTGGGCTGCAGCACTTAATATCACTGATGCAGATAAACTTGAAAAAATCCATCAACTAGATACAGAGATCCCTGCTATTATACACTCACTCGGTGGTATAGATACAGAAAATATAAATCCACTTTTAGCAAAATAATTTTCTAAAAGTAGACTCTCAAGAGCTACTCTTGAGACTTAAGCTCTGCATAAAGAGTAATACAGCTAGAGACCTCTTCTCTATTTGGAACACGTCTTACAGAGAGATATGTAACACTTCCATCACTATGTACACGTCGTAGTGCAGTTGCATGAACCCAGTAGTAACCTCTATCTTTTCGTATATTTTTTACTATACCTGTCCAGAAACCTTTTGACTGTACATCATCCCAGAGACCTTTAAACGCTATGCGAGGCATATCAGGATGTCTCACGATATTATGTGGCTCTCCAATAAGTTCATCTAAAGTGTAGCCTGCCATTTCACAGAAGAGTTCATTCGCATATATAATAATTCCATTAGCATCTGTTTCACTCAGGATATATCCATCACTTGGAAAATACCACTCATCACTTACATTATCTTTATAAACTCTAGACATCTCTATCTCCTAGTTATAATATTTACTTACACCTTCCATATGAGAACCCATATTGAGTAGTAACATATCCGCCACTACTAATGCAGCCATAGACTCACAAACAACAGTTCCACGAATCGCAACACAAGGGTCATGTCTCCCTTTTAAAGAGAAGTCAACCTCTTCATTTGTCGTAGTTACAGTGTGTTGCTCTTTAAAGATAGAAGGAGTCGGTTTGAAATATACATTAATTACTATATCATCTCCATTACTTATTCCACCTAAAATACCACCAGAATGATTAGACTCAAAACCATCAGCACGAATTGCATCATTGTTTTGTGAGCCCAATGAGCGAGCACTTAAAACGCCATCTCCAATCTCTACTGCTTTTACAGCGTTTAAACCCATCATAGCATCTGCTAAGACACCATCAAGTTTATAGTAGAGAGGTTGACCAAGCCCTACTGGCACACCCTCTATAAGTACACGAGAGACACCACCAACAGAGTCATGCTCATTTTTAGCTTTTAAGATAGCCTCTTTTTGAGCATCCTCAACCTTTGCATCAAGTGCATAGATGAGACTCCCTTTGGCAGCTTCATAGTCAAAAGCTTCACTTTTAATTCCAGCCACCTCACAGATACCACTCTTAACACTAATCCCTAGCTCTTGTAACATAAGCTTAGCGATAGCACCAGCTGCAACGCGAGCCGCAGTCTCCCGAGCAGAGCTACGCCCACCACCACGGTAGTCACGAATACCATACTTATGAAAGTAAGTAAAGTCTGCATGCCCAGGACGAAACACATCTTTAATGTTTGTGTAATCTTTAGACTTTTGGTTTGTGTTAAAAATGATCATAGCGATAGGAGTACCCGTACTCTTCCCCTCAAAAACACCACTGAGTATCTCTACTTTATCAGCCTCTTTTCGTGCTGTTTCAAACTCACTCTTTCCCGGTTTACGGCGATCAAGTTCACTTTGAATAAATGCTTCATCTATCTCCAGACCTGCTGGAACTCCATCAAGAAGACAACCGAGTGCCTTTCCGTGAGACTCTCCAAAAGTACTAAAACGCAGTTTCATTCCAAAGCTATTCATTACTTCTCCTCTTTTAGCATCTGCACTGCTATCTCTGCTGCTTCTTGTTGTGCTATTTTCTTACTCTTTCCAAGAGCACGAGCATACTCTCTACCCTCTATAAAAACACCAACTTCAAACTCTTTAAGATGGTCAGGTCCACGACTTGAGAGGACTATGTACTCTGGTGTTATTCCAAAACGAGCCTGTGTTAACTCTTGAAGTGTTGTTTTAAAATCTCTAAAGAGAGAGTCAAGTGAGATATCCTCATGATTTGACTCTATCAAGTCTATAGCTATTTTACCTACAATATCAAGTCCAGCCTCAAGATAGATAGCCCCCATAACTGCTTCAAAAGCATTTGAGAGGAGTGAAGACTTCTCTCGACCACCATTGTTCTCCTCTGCATTTGAGAGTAAAATATAATCTCCCAAGTGGAGTGCACGAGCAAGTTTATCAAAGCCTGTCTCATTTACAAGTGAAGCACGAATCTTTGAGAGTTTTCCCTCATCTGACTTTCTGAACTTTACAAAAAGGTACTCCCCTACTATAAGGTCTAGTACTGCATCACCAAGAAACTCAAGGCGCTCATTATCGTAGGGCTGTTTATAACTTTTATGTGTCAGCGCTTCGATAATCAGCGATTTATCTTTAAATTCATAATCAAGCTGTTTCTCTAGTATCTCTATATTTTTATTCATTTTTTTTCCTCTTTATCGTGAGTCTTTTTATAATTATTGAAAAGAGTTATTTTCTTCACTAAAATCTTTATAGTAATCTTTTGTCAAGCTCCACTCAACCCGTGCTGTATCTATAGCATGACAGGAGGAGCAGCGGTTAAAAACAAAAGGATACACTACCTTACAGTTGTCACAGATATACTCAAAACTCAAAGTAGCATTTGACTTGCCTTGAAGCTTTATGAGTACATCAAACTCAAACACAGAACTACCCTCTGCCATTGAGACATAGGATTTGGCACTGTAGAGCTCTCTAAGATAACCATTTTGTGAAATTATATCTAAATTCAAATCTTTTAAATCCAAATTCCAAAGGATATCACTCAGGTACTCGCTCTTTGAGCTGTCAAAGTTTTCCCAAGCTAAAGCGGGATCTACTCGAAAAATATACTCATAAATCATATGTGCTAAATGATGATGGTTTTTATACTCACTAAGAAGCTGCACGGCTTTCTCTTTTGGGTCTATCTTCGGCTCATTTAAAAGAGCGAGTGTCTTTAAGTATGTACTATCGAGTCTAATATCTTTTTTGAGCTCATCAAGGGGCTCTAAAACATCTTGTGCGGCCTGAAAGTCTTTCATATACTCATAGACTAGAAGCAAGTAGTTAAGTGCCTGAGGTGTTCTAGGGTTTGTTTTTAGTATACTTAAAAATATCTGCTTAGAACGCTCTAAAAAACCCGCTTTAAAGTAGGTCTTTCCAAGGAGAAACATAGTCTCTCTTTTATTTGCACTGTTTATCTTTAAAAGTTCATTATAGATCTCTATACTCTTCTCATAATCTCCATTTTTAGAGTATGAGTGGGCAAGAAGTAGCCACGACTTCTCAGAGAGTTCTCCACTACTAATGAGAACTTGAAGTTCATCTTTTGAGGGGAGTGTACGGAACTGTTTTAGAAACTCATCGAGATACTTTGAGTCTTCACTGTTTTTGTACTTACTGTACCAGTAGGAGAAAAAAGAGATAATGAAGATGATAAGAAAAAAAGTGATAATCGAGAAAAGAGGATCTCTAAACTCTATAAAAAAAGAATTCATCAGTCGTAAACCACCACACCATAATCATCTTTTAAACGATAAAATGTAGAGTCTATAGAGAACTCTAAATCTCTCATTTTTCCAAGCTGAACAAGAGAATTTTTTGTTACCTTGATACCATTTTCACGAAAAAACTTCTTGATGTTTACAAACTTTACATCCTCTACAAACTTATACTCAAACTCTTTATGGAGTCGCATCTTCTCTGATGAAAAAAGATGTTCATTTACATGAAGTTGATCAGAAGCAAACTTTATAGGAAGATGTCCAGAGAGGTCTGTCAAAATCTCTTCTATGTGAAGATGTTTAGGGGGGAGGGTCTCTTTTTGTATAAAAACATACTTGTTGTTTAGTTTCATATTTGGTGTGTTTTTCCAGTACTTATAAGCCGGATTTGAGACACCAAGCTTAGAGGATACTTCTCGCCAAAGCCAAAAGGAGTTAAGTGTACTAGGCAGATTTGACATAGTGTTTAACTCCTTTAAAACTATTTTAGTAAATTATATAATCTTTTATGTCATAGTGCCCTTAAAGGAGGTTTTTAGTTCCTCTGATTTCACTCACCACTCATTCCAAAGTTCTACTTTCCCCTGTGCCTCAATTAGTTTTGCAGGGTTATAAGTAGACTTGCGACTTTTTGGCGTTTTTGATATACTATCTTTAGAAGGAGACTTTCCTTCAATATTATCTTTTGAGGAGTCATTATGAACTTTATTATTTGGGCTATCTTGTCCACTGTCGTTGCTTTTGCCATTTTGATTTTGATTGGTGCTATCAGTGGAGCCATCCAAGGGTTCTTTGGTCTTGGTAAATGGAGAAACACTACTAAGTAAATCTCCTGTCTTACTAACGCTCGCATCATATCCTCTCTTAACTATGCCATTTTGATATTTTGGATTATCTTTTTTCATTACATCACCACTCTCATCATAAAACTTGCCATCTTTTTGAGTTACAATATTTCCATTCTTTCCAACCATATCACCATTTTCATTAGGGGTAAAACCTCTGCTTGTCATATCTTTTTCAGACATTGCAATTTTTTCTGGTTGCACGATTTTTGAGTATTTATTTAGTCCTGCCAATCCAGTTGCACCTAGCATCGTAGCACCTGTAGCAATAGCCATCTCGTCAATGTGTTCGGCTAAGAATGAGCTATCTTTAGTTCCTCCATTCTCTTCCGATGCTACGATTCCATCTTTACCGACTCTTCCATTAATGACTGTAGCAGCTAATCCTGTTTCTAGCTTATTCGCAACATTTACATTAGCTTTTGTTTGTTCCATCTGCTGCTTGATTTCATCTGGACTTAAACCATTTGCTTCTGCACTATCTTGTAAATTCTTTGTTGCTGCATCAGTCACTTTAGATGTATGTTGAGTACCTGTTACGGATGTGTTAGCCGAATCAAAAGTAGCTACACCTTTACCGCTAGTTAGATTTTGAGAAACATTTACCTTGCTATCATCAATCATCAGTTTTTCATCAGACTCCATTGCTCCTGCTTTAGATTGAGCATAAGCCTTTCTTGCTTTATCACCAGTAGTGGCTGTAAAATCTTTGGATGTTGATCCCTCTTCTAGTATCCCTTGCTCCACCATTGATGCAGTTATTTTTTCAGCAGCAGCATCCCCCATTGCAGATCTTCTGCTTTCAATAATTATTCCAGCTTTTTTATTCATCATATCCGGCTTATCAAAAGATTGAGCAGCAGTAGCCTCTGTGATTTCTTTACTATATGTGGAACCAGACTTATCAGAAATATATTGTTCAGAACCCCCGTGAGCATCAACCGCTTTTAAATCACTAGCCGTCTTAGCCCCTGCCATAGTCCCTGACAAAATCCCTGCACCATCAATAGCACTCAAATTCATATCTAGCTTAGCACCCTCACTTAACGACTCTGCCATCTTCTTAGCAGCTTCTTCTCCACCCTTAGTGTATGCTTCAGCTATCTTATTAGCATCTTCTGCTTTCATACCAGAATTGGCACTCTTTATCTCTTGCTCTTCGCTTACTGAAAGTAAGCCCGATTTTTTTTCTAAAAAAATAATTACAAATTACAAAATGATAAAGAAAAAATACAGCTTCAATCACCCTTATGTAGAACTTGATAGTGTATAAGTATATAGTATGAAAAATAAGGAGAGGCGATTAACCCTCTCCTTATGCTAAAACAACTTGGCTAAGTAGCCAAGTACCTCCTCTATGAGAGATCCCATCCAGTACAACCCACAATTTCACTAAAAATTTAGCAAAAAAAAAGCTCAACTGTAAAATACAGTTGAGCTTTCATTCCCACATGCAGGTAATCAACCTGCGAATGTAAACAATGTTTCGCAGATATCATACCATAAAATTATAATAGACTTATAAGTAAAGCACTAAACATAAGTTGTAGTGCAAAGAGAAGTGAAGAGACTTTAAATGCTGTTCCTGCACTCTTTACTATAGTTCCAAAGTGTATCATTAAACCGATAGCACTCATAGCTATAAGCGTGATGTAGTGACTTACAGTCCCTATAATTGTCTCCACCTCTTTTGGTAACCATCCAAGTGAAGCGACAACAGAGAAACCTACAAACCAAAGAATAAACGAAGGAACACCTACTTTTCCTTTCGCTTCTATCTCTTCACCATTTTTTTTGTTCTCTCTTTTTGCTACATAGATTAAGATAAGTACGAGAGGCACAAGAAGTAAAACTCTTCCCATCTTCACAACTGTCGCATAGTGCCCAGCCTCATCAGAGATACTAAAACCAGCAGCAACTGCTTGACCAACAGCTTGAAGAGTATTTCCTGTGAAAATTCCTGCTTGAATATCTGTGAACCCTAAGAGATGTGCCAAGAATGGTGCTAAAAATATACCTATTGTTCCCATAAGATTTACAAGTGCTATACTGATACCGATATCATTACTTTGTACTTTTGCTACACCTGATGTTGCAGCGATGGCAGAACTACCACAGACACCATTTCCTATACCTATCATTAGAGAGAGTTTCGGATTTAGTTTAAAGAGTTTCCCAAGAACTATACCCATAGTGATAGTAAACATCATCCCAAAAACGATAATCAAGATAGTCTTTACCCCTAAGTTTGCGAGCATAGTAAAGTTAAGGTTTATCCCCATAAGTGCGATAGCAAACATCAAAAGGTCTTTTTCCGCCCACTTTACACCACTTTTAAATTTAGAATCTTCTGCATGAAAAGTGTTGTAAAATTTGTTTCCTACTATCATTCCGAGAATAATCGCTACAGTTGCTGTACTAAAAGAGATAAAGTGAGTAATGATACTAGCGACAATAGCTACTGCAATACTGGCAAGTAAACCCTTTGTGTATGTTTTATATTTAGATATATCTAACATCTAAATCCTTTATATTAGAATAGTTTTAAATCAGAAATGCAATTATACCAAAAAGTTATTTTACCTCTATTCGCATAAGCACTTTTACCATCTTTCCACCCTCACTCTGTGAACTTTTTGGTACTAGTTTTATAACACGAGAGGCTGCGATACCTCTCTCTTTTACTAAGTAATTCACCATTGCATCTGCTCTACTCTCAGCTAAAGCTAGAAGAGTACTCTTGGCTATAGGCTGTATCTCTATACAGTGTTCAAGAAGTTTATTATGGTATCTATGGTCAAAATCTTTACTATCTTCTTTCTCTAACTCTTCTTGAAGTCTATCAAGGTAATCATCATCTCGCATATCTTCATATATATCTTCAAGGAGTGAGGTACTCATAGCACTCTCATGATCTTCTCTATTTTTAATGCCACTCTTCTTCATCACTCTATTTATCAGAGCATCAATTTTCAGAGTATTTGTATCGAGAACCTCATCATAACTACCCCTAATAGCGAGTGATATTTTTGGTTTTTTGAGCATTATTTTATAGACTTGGTCTAGTTTTTCTCTCTCTGGAGGAGAGATAACTGTTCGAGCTGGTTCAAAAAGAACAAACTCTATAGCCTCTGCATCAAAGCCCATCACTTTACCTAAAAACTTAAAAGGAGATGTTACCGCTTTTGCAACAAGGCCGCCTATAGTACTTAAAACAAGAGCTCCATACTTAAAGTCAGGGTTATCTACATTGCCCTCTACTGGCATATCTATATCTATAACTCCATCACTATCTTCAAGAAGTCCAAAGACAAAACCTAAAGGAAGGATAGTAACATTCTCATCCTCTATCTCTTTTCCTAGTACTACTTTTTTCATGATAATACTATTACTACCAAGCAGTTCAGAGTTCAGTATCTCATACCCTAAATCTAAATAAAGCCTTCCATCATCTATCTCATGCCCTGCAAAAGATGCACTGTAACCACTTAAAGAGTGCATATCTAAGTTCTTGAAGCTAAATGCTAAGTCAGTGTAAAGAAAAGGATCTGAGCCATCAAAACTTCCTCTGAGTGAAGTTGAACCATACTCATTAACATCCCCCACTATATCTACATAAGTAGTCTCTTTTTTTACATTTGAGAGTGAATATAAAACACCATTTAAGTTATGTATATGTGTAGAAAAATGAAGAGGAATAGAGTAGTCCGCAAACTTTGCACTTCCGAGTTTAACATTCACTTTTAAAACCTTTACAGGAAAGGGTTCACTCTTCTCTTTTTGTTTTGATGGAGTAGTATTTTTACCCTTTTTCATCAGTTTTTGAAAGTTCATCGTTCTATTTTGATCGATGAGAGCATTGACATAAAAAGAGTTTACATCCAACTCATTAATATAAAAACGATTTGGAGAGAGTTCGAGTGTAAAATGATCTGTTTTAACATCATTTACAGAGAGAAGTGTCGTTTTATCTTTAGAGTTATTTATAAAAAGAGACTCTAACAAAAAGGAGCTCTCAACTCGTACATCGGGACTCTTTTTTGAAGGTGCATAAGAGACTTTACCTTTTAATGAAACTCTACCATCTTCGATAGCTACATAACTGCTCTCTTGGAGATAAGGAGTTAAAGGAACGAGTCCAAGGTTTGTGATGCTAAAGCGACCTTTTTGCTGTAGAGGGGTATGTTTCACTTTTCCACGACTACTAATTTTTCCCTTTTTGTTTACAAGCATTGATACACGATAATCAAACCATGTCCCCTCTTCAAGAGAGATATTATTTGCACGAAATGCTATGTTTTGTATCCTATTTTTTACTCTCTTTTCTAAGAAGTTATCTTCAAATACAATCTCTGTATCTGCCACTAAGAACTTCTTTAGTAAAAATGTAAGAGCTTTCTCTTGACTCTTCTCACTCTTTTTCTTCTTTTTCTCAGGATATGCTACTACGAGATTTTCTAAGTTAAGCTTCCCATCTTTATACCGTTTTGCATCTACTTTTAATGCCTCTATCTCGAAAAGTCCAACTTCTACATCACTCTTACTACTCTCATATGAGATACCCTCAACCCCCATATGTTTGAGTGTTATTAGCTTTTCAGAAGTAGTTCTTTTAGCTACTTTTAAGCCATCAAGAGTAAGAGAGGTATCCTTGAGTAAAATGTTCGTTTTATTGTTCTCTCCCTCCTCTACTTGTAGATGAAACGCTACTCCAGCAGTAGCTCTTTGTAACACTACATCATATACAGATAAACTCTCTTTAGCAGCTTTATCTATATAGGGTTTATAGTGCACTAAATCTAAATCTCGACAGCTACCATTAAAAGTAAGATTTAGCTTTTTATGTATGAGACTTCCCTCCCCTTGACAGTGAAAATTCTCATTTGCATCAAGTTTTACACTATAAGATATAGCACTTTTCCCTGCAAGTGTTATATCTTTCGCATAAAAATCAAACTCTCTTATGTCTGTTTTTACAGCCGGTGTCACCGCACTATCCTCAAAAAGAAGTGATATCTTTTCTAAAACAAGCTTATCTACTCGAAATTGCCAGTTATTAGTCTCTGTTGTTCTATTTTTTTCATTTGTTAGAGTATTACCCTTCTCTTTTACTTTTATAAACTCTAACCAGTCTATTATCCCAAGAGTATCCCGTTTAGCATCTATATGAAGTTGCGATACTCCTACACTCTCTATCTTCCCCTCTTGTGCAAATGGATAAACAACTGCATCATCAATAAAAAACTCTTTGAGTGTAAGTACATCTCTAGTCTGGTTTTTTGGTTTTATACGGAGGTTTGATAGACTCATTTTTAAATTCTTCACTGCTGTGCTATTTATATCTGCTGCATTGAAGTTATAGAGGGTGTGAAAAGAGATTTTACCATCGGCTACTTCAAGGTTTAAATCTTCTTGAATATATCTATACTCTGTATAGAGCTGACTCGCTTGAAAATCTAGACTTCCCTCTACTTTGAAAGGATCAAGACCAACAATATTTGCTTTAAAATCTATAAAACCACCATCTCCTAAATGAGAGTAGAAGCGAAGCTTTGCATCTTGAGTATCTAACTCTTGAGTATCTATGTTCTCAAGCATAAAACCTATACCCTCTACAGTAAAGTTAAAGAGCTTCTCTCTTGTTCTATCCTCTATAGCTACACTCCCATCTATCATAGAGACTTTTTCAATGATTACACGAGGAAGAGATGATTCACTTTTCTCCTCTTGAAGCTTATCAGAGGGTTTAAGAATATGTAAAAGATTTATCCCTTTCTCCTTTGAGTTGTTAAGATAAATATGTGGTGAAGAGAGAGAAACTTCTTTGATATGTAGTGCATCATAAAAGAGAGAGCTCGGGTCTATGTTTATAAAAAACTCATCAAATGAGAGAAGAGGTCTCTCTTCTAAGTCAAGTAGGGTTACATCGATTAGTGAGAACTTAAAGATAAAAGGGTTAAAATAGATGTTTTCAATAGAGATATGAGCATTTAAACTCTCATCGACACTCTTTATAATTTGTGGTTTTAGAAGTAAAGGAAGAAGGAAAAATCCTAAGATAGTATAAAGAAGAAGGGTAAAAAAAAGAAATTTTTTACAGAAAAAGCACATGAAAAACTCCATAGAATATATCTATGAAGTTTATCTTATTTCATGTTAAAAGTGAATTATTTAGCCGCCTTTAAAATACTCTCTTTTGGAAAGATAAATGTTGATTTTCTGATTACAGAAACTTTTTCACTTTTCTTACCATCTTTATCAAATGCATAAGCATGAATAGTGATAGGGATAATAGTATCTTTTCTAGGATCCGATACTAATACTTCTGTTGTTCTTAGTGTAACAACTTTTTTCTTTTTAGCACCAGGTGTTGCCATAAATGGTTTACTTGGTTTTATAATTTTAATCTTACCTTCCATACCTTTTGGAGGAATAATATCAAAGTAAAATTTCATCTTCTCATTTTCAGTGTTTTGAAGTAAGAATACATATGAGTTATCAACTCTTACTCTTCCATCATTAAGTGCTTTTGTAGAGTAAAGTCTAGTCTCTTTGTTGATGTTTAAAAGCATATGCTCTTTTGTGCTACCCATCATTCCAAGAATAATACTAATACCAACTAAAAGTGCTATGTATGCTAGAACTTTTGGTCTAAAGTACTTCGTTTTACCTTTTTGATCCACTATTTCATAGTCACTTGACCATGTTACAAGAGAAGGCTTACCAAGTTTACCCATAACTGTAGTACAAGCATCAACACACTCTAAACAGTTAATACACTCAAGCTGTAATCCTTGACGAATATCAATATGAGTCGGACATACTGTCACACACTGCTCACAAGTTGTACACTCTGCAGTAGGTTCAAATGCTTGAAGCTCTTTCTGTTTTGTAAACTTTTTCTCATGACCCTCATAAATATCTCCACCACGGTGCATATCGTAAAGTGCCATAACAGTGTGATCATCATAAAGAACTGACTGAACACGAGAGTAAGGACAAACATAGATACAAAAATTCTCTTTTAAGAAAACGATATCGTAAATTAGGAATGCTGCTACACCAAGAACAAATCCAATCATAGTCATGTGATCAGCTGGATTATTCAAGTAGTTGAAAAAATCTTCTGGTGGTACAAAGTACCAAATAAAGTCAGCACCAGCAATAACCGCAAGAACAGACCACATAAGGACTGCGATAACTTTCTTTACCTTGTTTTCAGGTTTAGACATATCTGGTTCTTTCTGTTTGTTTTTTATACGTCCACGAAGACCTAAAATTTTAGTCTCTATAAGATCACGATAGATAACACGAAAAACTGTTTGAGGACAGACCCATCCACAAAACACACGACCACCTACAACAGTCATACCAAAGATTCCTAAAAACATTAGCATCAATAAGAAAGGCATTAGGTATAACTCTTGCATATCAAACTGAACAAATGCTAAGTGAAGCTTCATCTTATCAAATGAGAGTAAGAAGAAGTGATTCCCGTCTATAATAATCCAAGGAAGAGAAAGGGAAATAATTGTTGCTATTACATATACATAGTAACGCTTAATTCTCCACGGGGTAGGTATTTTTAAAGCTTGTTTTTTTTCACTCATAATAAGCACTCCATATTTTATTTTCTATATTATAGCTAAGGGTTCACTTTGATTTAGTTTAAATATTATAAATTATTCTAATTATTATCATTAGAATAATTTATGTGATTGTTTTGTAACAGTTTTACCAGCCCATTCCTAGCTGTACCATATATCTTCTATCAGGTATTTCTACACTTCCAGTCCCTACTTCTTCTTCATATGTAGCAATATTAAGCTTAATTAATGTAAGTCTCATATCAAGACCTGCAGTATATGCTCCTTGATACATTCCTACATTAACTGTCGTTCCAAAGTATGAATTATCAATGAGTCCAAGACCTACCCCCAGACGTAAACGTTTCATTACATCAGTATCATCAAAATCTTCATATGTCACGTCTCCACTATCAGAGTATGTATAATCTCTAATAACATTGCTATTAAGTGCATCTACATAATCCACGGCAACAACTAGTTTATCAAGATAGGGAACTTCTGGGGTAATTGATGCACCAAAATTCAGTGTCATTGGTTGCCCACCATAGTTGTCATCCATATCCATACTACCGATATTTAAGATACTCATACCTATTGCTGGATGCCAATAATTATTTTCAAAAGGGTGATATGTCACACCTAAATCAACTCCTATTCCAGAAGATGTTTTCTCATACTTATCTTGAAGTGTTTCTCCAATATCGTTGTCATCATCAGTAAGATCACTTACTAGTAAAGAGCCCTCGTAAGACTGTTGTGTTATATATTTTACACTCACACCAACATCTACTCGACCATACTTAGTTGTAAAAGGTTTAGCAGCACCTACAACAAGCCCAGCATAACCTCTTGAACTTGAAGCGAGAACACCATCTGGTCCACTATTTGGGTGTGCTTGAAGATTTACATCTGATGCAGCTAAAAGACCAACACTCCAAGCAAAAGCATCTGAGTTTTTCGAAATAGCCGAATAGTTATCAACACCTATATGGAAATGCTGTCCTGCATATTTTTCTAAGACAGCCGTCATCTCATCATCGGTATCCGCATTTCCAATATCATCTGCAAAATCAGCGATATCTCCCGTTGCAGAAACTGATAAACCAAGAAGATCTACAACAAACCCATCATCCTTCTTCAGAGTTGCAAGTCCTGCAGGATTTGAAAAAACTGATGTTGAGTATGAACCAACAGCAACATTTGCTCCACCCATTCCCATTATTCTAGGGTCTTTGTAAAGAAAAGCCTGTTCAGCACCAAGAGCCATTAAAGAAGTTGTAGCACCAAGGAGAGTGCTTAATAATATTTTTTGTTTCATTTTTTACTCACTTAGTTTATTTATTTTCTTTATTTAGATAATCAATGATACTCTGCTCATCAATCTGTGTATCTAAACTTATATTACAGTCTTCATTCTCGTATGTACCACCAAGAACTTCACACTTAAACTCATCAATATCACTTTTAATATCATCAGTAGCTGCACCGTTAAGAGCACTTAAACCACCATTGAGAACCTCAACAAGTACACCTGTTGTAGTTATATCTTCTTCATTTGGAGACTCATTAATTGGACATACATAATAGCCATTTACAGTATTTTCTGTTCTTGTAGAAAAATCTGTATTAGAGCAGTAACCTTTTGTAAGAACGGTACGATTATTATCAATTAAGTACTGAAACTGCTCAACTGTACCATTAACATCGATATTTATTTTGTCATATGTTCTATTTAAGACTGTAAAGGTCACATTACCATCCTGTGTAATATTACAGTCCTCACCAGTATTTCCATTAAATGCAAACTCTAAAGCACAAGCAGAAGCCTTCAGTTTGTAATCCTCTTCACCATCACCTTCAATACCGAATGAAGCAATATCTTCAGTAATCAAGTCAATGGTTACTGCAGCACGACTTGTATTTGCAAGACCAACATAGAGACAAACATCACGCTCTGAAGCACTTAAAGTTCGATTTAAGACACATCTATCACCTATAACTTTTCTATAAAAATCATTTGCTTTTCCAAGGTCAGAAATCGCTGTTGGAGAAGAGGATTCTGAGATGCCTTTTACAAAACTCGAAAATCCATTATCTTCAGTGTCATCACTACTTGTAATGGAAGTAATAATGCGAGTAAGTGTTAAGCCAGCTTTCCCCATATAAGCAGAAGCTAAGTTGATATAATCATCTCTTGTAGTTGCCGTAGACTCTAGCTTAGAGATTACCCCTGCAAAGTCACCATTATCCAACATCTGTTGTGTTTCGAGTCTAGACTCACCTTCGTTATTGTCATCCCCACACCCCGAGAGAAGAAGCATAGAACTTAACAATCCACTCATTAAAATAGTTTTAAACATAAAAACTCCTTTATAATTTTCTACTTACATTATAGCCATAAATCATTATGGTACTCTTTAAAGCATAAAAATTTCTACAGAATTCTTTATGCACAAAAATGGTAAGATATATAAATTAATTTAGCATAAAAGATTAAAACAGATGAATACTAAAAATTATATTTTAGAGACAATAAAAAAACGTCCTCTCATTATTGATGGAGCTATGGGTACACAGCTCCAGCAGCGCGATGATAAAATTTCAAAAGAAGCTTGGGAAGGGAATGAAGGGTGTAATGAAATCCTAAATGTTACAGCTCCTGATATTATGGAAGAGATATTTTCAGCCTATCTTACAGCAGGTGCTGACCTTATAACCACAAATACTTTTGGATCCTTTTCATGGGTTTTAGATGAGTATCAGATAGGTGATAGAGCCTATGAACTGACAAAAGCAGGAGCTGCACTTGTAAAACGCCAGTGTGAAGCCTTTAGTACACCTGAGCATCCTCGTTTTTGTTTAGGAAGTGTAGGACCTGGTACAAAGCTTCCATCACTAGGGCATATCACTTATGATGAGATGTTTGAAGGATATACTGACTTTTGTAAGGCACTTATCGAGGGTGGAACTGATATATTTTTACTAGAGACTTGTCAAGATCCTCTTCAGATAAAAGCGGCCCTACATGCTTGTCAAGAAGCAAACCGACAGATGAAAACTGAGCTTCCAATCATGGTTTCTGTTACTATTGAGCTGAGTGGAACTATGCTCATCGGTACAGATGCTCAAACTATTGCAACTATTATGGAGCCTTTTGATATTTTAAGTCTTGGGTTTAACTGTGGAACAGGTCCTGAACAAGTTTTAAAACATGTAAAAACACTCTCTGAACTTTGGCATAAGCCAATTAGTGTTCACTCAAATGCAGGGCTTCCTCAAAACAGAGGAGGCTATACTTACTACCCAATGGGACCAGATGAGTTTGTAGCGCAACAAGAGAAGTTTTTAAACTATGATGGTGTCTCATTTCTAGGGGGTTGTTGCGGAACTACTCCACAACATATACGAGCACTTGTAAACGCTGTCACAAATAAAATGCCAAAAGCACCAACAGGTTCACATGAGAACTCTATAGCTTCACTCTTTAACACTGTGCCTCTTATGCAAGAGCCTGCACCTCTACTTGTGGGTGAGCGGTCAAATGCTACAGGTTCAAAAGCCTTTCGTGAACTCCTCCTTAATGAGAACTACGAGGGGACTCTCTCTGTAGCACAGCAACAAGTTCGTGCTGGTGCTCATGTTGTGGATGTAAATGTCGGTTTTGCTGGTCGTGATGAGACCAAAGATATGACTGAAGTTATGGCTATGTATGCACAGAAAATTGCACTACCACTGATGCCAGACTCTACTCAAACAAAAGGGCTAGAGACTGCACTCAAACATATAGGTGGGAAAGCTATTCTTAACTCTGTCAACCTTGAAGATGGTGAACCTAAATTTGATGCAGTTTGTCAGTTAGCTAAAAAATATGGTGCAAGTTTAGTCTGTTTAACTATCGATGAAGTGGGAATGGCTAAAAGTATAGAAGATAAACTTAAAGTTGCCGATAGAATTATCGACCTTGCTACAAACCGCCACGGTATAAAAAAAGAGGATTTAGTTTTTGATGTACTTACCTTTACCTTAGGTTCAGGAGATGAAGAGTATTTTGAAGCTGGTATCAATACTATCGAAGCTATTAGACAACTCCGTAAAAAGCACCCTGAAGTTGGAGCTATTTTAGGACTCTCAAATATCTCTTTTGGACTAGATAAAGATGCACGACCATATCTTAACTCTATGTTTTTACATCACTGTGTACAAGCAGGTTTAACCTCTGTTATCATCAATGTAAAACATATTATTCCTCTTAATAAAATTCCAGAGGAAGATCAAAAAATTTGTGATGATTTAATCTTTAATCGCCTGCCAAATGGTGAAGCTCTCTTTAGATTTATAGAACACTTCTCCTCTAAAGAAGCTGTAGATAATGATGCGGTAGATGAGGCTTATCTAGCCATGAGTGATGAGGAAAAAATTGCTAAACTTCTTATGGATGGAGATAAGGAGAGAATGATCCCTCTTGTAGAAGAGGCTCGTAAAACAATAAAACCTGAAGTAATTGTAAATGAGATTCTTATAGATGCCATGAAGGTTGTTGGTGAACTCTTTGGAAGTGGACAGATGCAACTCCCTTTTGTCCTCCAATCAGCAGAGACTATGAAGAAAACTGTAGATCATCTTAATCCTTATCTTCCAAAAGTAGAAAAAGAGGTTGACACAACTCTCAGCCTTGGAACAGTAAAAGGAGATGTACACGATGTTGGAAAAAACCTTGTAGACATTATCCTCTCAAATAACGGCTATAAAGTTAATAATCTTGGTATTAAAGTAGATCTTGATAGTTTTCTTGCCGATATGGAAAAAGGTCATGTCTCTGCACTTGGGATGAGTGGTCTACTAGTAAAATCAACACAGGTTATGCTTGAAAATCTTGGAATACTCAAAGAGAAAGGTATTACCATTCCTATACTTCTAGGAGGAGCAGCACTCACTCGTAACTTTATAGATGACTTCTGTCGTCCTGCATATGATGGTCCTATCTTTTACTGTAAAGATGCCTTTGATGGAGTAACAGCTATGAGTCGTATAGAAGCTGGAAATATGAACACAAACCTCCACCCTGATGCTCCAAAAATCGAAAGAGTTAAGAAGAAAGAGGTTATTATTCCACCTTTTGAAGAGTTAAAAATGCCTTCTCGAGATGTAAATGTTCCGACACCTCCATTTTGGGGTCGCCGTGAGATAAAACTTACACAACAGCAAGTAGAGATGGCATTTGATTGGATAAATCATAAGATACTTTTTAAATCTCGTTGGGGATATAGTTCAAAAGGGATGACAAAAGAGGCTTATGAGAAACAGCTTGAAGAAGTAGTTTGGCCTGCTTATGAAAAACTCAAAGCTCGATTTCTTGATGAAGTGCTTTTTGAACCAACAATTGTTTACGGCTATTGGCCCTGTCGTTCTGATGATAATAAACTACTTATATTTGATGAGAGTGAAGGTTACTTTAGTGAGAGTGAGATAAATAGACAATTACTTGAAGATGTCAAAAAAAATGCTATTAAAGAGTTTAGTTTTCCACGTCAAAGAAAAGCACCACACCGTGCACTCAGTGACTTTTTTCATGCTGATAGACATGATGTTATAGCTCTCACTTGTGTAAGTGCTGGTGCAAAGCTAAGTGAAGTTGAGCGAGAGATTTATGAGAGAGGCGACTATACTGAGTACTACCAGTTTCACGGTCTTGGTGTTGAACTTGCCGAAGCCCTTGCTGAGATAGCACATAAGCAGATACGTCTTGACCTCAACATAGCCGATGGAGAGAAAGCAACACTTGCAGATGTACAGATGAACAAGTACCAAGGGAGTCGCTACTCATTTGGATATGCTGCTTGTCCTGACTTAGAACTTAACCGTCCACTTTTTGATCTGCTCAAACCTGAAGAGTTTGGTATAGAACTTAGTGAAACATTCCAAATTCACCCTGAGCAATCTACCTCAGCACTTGTAGTCTACCATCCAAATGCTACTTACTATAATGTCTAATAGCTTCTGAGTTATCTTCTACGATAACTCAAAGCCTCAAGTAGATGCTTCTTTAAAATCATTTTACTTACATCCAAATCAGCGATAGTTCGTGCCACTTTTTGCACTTTTTTAATACTTCTAAATGAGAGTGTAAAACGAGTAGTTGCCATATCTAAAACCTCTTTTGCTTCACTATCTAAGAGACAAAACTTCTCTATCTCTTTATCATTTAGATTTGCATTAAAACCTACCTGCCCTCTCTCTTTAGTTAGAATATGAACAGAAACTATCTCTTTATGCATCTCCTTTGAAGAGAGACTAGGTCTGTCACTAATAGTTACATTTTGCATCACTACATTCAAATCTATCCTATCTAAAAAAGGATCACTTAGCCTATTTTTATATCTCTGTATCTCAAGTTCATTACAGCGACACTCTTTTGATTCATCAAGTAGATTTCCACAAGGACAAGGGTTCATAGCTCCTATAAAAAGAAAAGAGGCTGGATACTCAACTTTGGAGTTTACTCTTGAGATACGTATCTTTTTATCTTGCATTGGCTCACGAAGAGACTCTAAAACACTCTTACTAAAGTGTGGGAGTTCATCAAAAAAGAGTATCCCATTATGAGAGAGCCCAACCTCTCCTATTTTTGCTCTATAACTGCCACCTCCAAATACACTTGCACTCGTAGAAGTATGATGCACTGATTGCATATTTCTATGGGGTTTAAATGTTGGTTCTTTTGCATCTAAAACTTGTAATTTTGCTAAGTCTAAAATCTCACTAGTACTCATTGGTGGTAAAATATAACGAAGTCTACTTGCTATCATACTCTTACCACAACCTGGACTCCCCTCAAAAATGATGTTATGAAACCCTGCAGCTGCGATAAGGGCTGCTCTTTTTGCAATCTCTTGACCTTTTACATCTAAAAAGTCCTCTTCATACTCTTTAAGATAGTAATATTTTTCACCCTTTACAGTAAAAGAGGGATACCCAATATCACTACTACTTAAGCTAGGTATTGCATGTTCTTGGTTTTTTAAAAGTGTAACAGCTTCGTTCATACTCTCCACTCCATAAAATGCTACATTAGGAATCTTAGAGAGTTTAGGCAGAGACTCCTTTGGAACAATCGCTTTATGGATTTTATTTTGATTTGCTAAAGATAAAATAAGTGGATAGAGTTGAATATTTTCCTTAACTCTTCCATCAAGTCCCAACTCTCCAAAGACAAACCACTCATGTAACTCTATCTCTTCAGTGTTAAGTAAAATAAGAAGTGCCATACTTAGATCAAATTGTGAACCAGATTTTGAAAGCTCACTTGGAGCAAGTGAAAAAGTGATGCGTTTAGGAGGAAAGGAAAAATCATTGCTCAAAAGTGCAGATTTTACTCTCTCTTTTGACTCTGTTATAGCAGTAGATGCCATCCCTACAATAGAGAAAGAGGGTAAGCCTTTTGTGAGAGTACTCTCAACTGCAACAACTTTTGCATCAAGCCCTTCATAGGTAGCACAGAGTAAAGTTTTCATTATTTTCCACCTTTATTTCAAGTGGTTAATAGTATCTGGATTGTAAAGAAAGGGGAAATAATATGGCAAATTGCCATACTTTTAAGACTCTTTGCGCTCTTTAAGCATTCGTTTATACTCTTTTTCAAACTTTTTACGACGAGAGTAAGATAACTTATCAATAAACAGTATGCCCTCTAAGTGATCTATTTCATGCTGGATTGCAATACTTAAGAGCCCATCAGCTTCGAGAGATTTTGTGTTCCCCTCTCTATCTTGATAGTTTAGAGAAAGTGTATCAAAACGTTTTATATCTTCATAAAATTTTGGAACACTTAGGCATCCCTCTTGGTAGACTGTTTCCCCCGCTTTATCTGTTATCACAGGGTTAATAATCTCAAGGAGATTCTCATCAGACTGTTCACCCTCTTCATCAGGAATATTTAAAATAAGAGCTCTAATAGGGTGTGCAACCTGAATAGCTGCAAGACCAATACCATTTGTATCTATCATTATAGGATACATTGAGTCTAAAAGGTCATGCAGTTTTTTATCAAAAGAGACA
Organism: Sulfurimonas sp.; assembly: GCA_027063505.1. Taxonomy (GTDB): domain Bacteria; phylum Campylobacterota; class Campylobacteria; order Campylobacterales; family Sulfurimonadaceae; genus Sulfurimonas. Next base: position 13,478 of record JAMORO010000068.1, on the reverse strand, counting down.
ACTGCTTTTGATTTTAAACGAAGTCTCTTATCTGGATACTCAACGATCGTTAATTTCATTTTGCTGATCTTAGTGTTACAGAATAGTCTGTATCTTTATGTGAATAAGCTTTCTCTATACCATCCATTGCATTCACTATAATCTCTTCTACTGATGAAGTAGATTCAATCGATGTCACACCAATAGAGATTTTCAACTGAATCTCGCGATCGGCTAAAAAGAAGTTAGAGTTTGATACAAGATCAATAAGTCTCTCACTCGCTTTCTTTGCACTTTCAATATCAGTATGTTTAAGAAGCATTGAAAAAACGCCATTCCCATAGTGTGCAACAATATCACTGCGTCTGGAAGTTTTTAAAAGTAATCTAGCAATTGTTCTTGTCATAAGAATAATCGCTTTATCATTTTTGACACTTTTTCTAAGATCACGGCATAACTCTATCATTATTAATGAACTTTTGTGTTTAAATTCATTTAAAAGCTTTATCTCTTGCTCAACCTTGCGTAGAAGATAGCGTTTATTATAAACACCAAATTGATTATCAAAAATAGTCTCATGCTCTACATTTTTAATAATCTTAGCTGTCTCATCATAAATACCTTTCATCTGAGAACTTTGAGTTTTTAAAATAGAGTTTAACTTACTTACATCACCTTCAAGTGTAGCCACAATACCAACTGCCTCTTGAATTTCAGGTTTTTCACCTAACTCTCTTTTTCTTTTATCTAAAATTTTTGTCATTAAAGACATATTTTTATATAAATTTGCCGTTACATTTAAAATATTTTTTATACTTCCAAAACCCTGTTTTAAACTCTGCTCTAGTAAAATAGTATTTTCAGCATCATTACTCTCTTCAAGCTCTAACATAGAGTGTATCTGCTTACGAAGATTTTCGCTTTTTTCTTCCAAGAGTCTATCAAAATAGAGTGAAAAGTTATTTGGAGTTGGAGGAAGATTATCTGCTATGAGGGCATGAAGAACTTCTTTAGCATAAATCTCTATATCACTTGTTGGAGTATCTAGTGTTAAAGATTCTATACCTGCTCTTGAAGAAGCACCACTCACATCGTGAGTATCATCAATATTTCTACGATTTCTACTTCTTAATGTACCACCCATTATAACCCCTTACTTCTTATCGTTTTTAATTAATACTTCATCAACCATACCATACTTTTGCGCTTCAGTTGCACTCATAAAGTTATCACGATCAGTATCTTTTTCTACCTGTTTTACAGTTTGTCCTGTATTTTCAGCGAGGATTCCATTGAGTTCAGCTTTCATACGAAGAATCTCTTCTGCTTGAATCTGAATATCAGTAGCTTGTCCTTGTGCACCACCAAGAGGTTGGTGAATCATAATACGAGCATGAGGTAAAGCATAGCGTTTTCCTTTTTCACCAGAGGAGAGAAGGAATGCACCCATAGAAGCTGCTTGCCCTATACAGATAGTAGCAACATCTGGACGAATATAGTTCATAGTATCAAAAATAGCCATTCCAGCAGTAACAACACCACCCGGAGAGTTTATATAAAAATAGATGTCTTTCTCTGGATCTTCTGCTTCAAGAAACAGAAACTGTGCAACTATTGTAGAAGCAACTTGATCATTTACTTCTCCACTTAGCATTACAATTCTATCTTTAAGCAGACGTGAGTAGATATCATAAGAACGCTCACCACGTCCCGTTTTTTCTACTACATATGGAATATAACTCATAACCTATGCTATCTTATCGTTTAAAAGACCAGAGAGTACTCTATCTTCTACCATTGACATTTGAATCGCTGGAAGGTACCCTGCATCTTTGTACTGATCATAAGCTTTTTGAGGATCTTGACCCATTTGCATCGCTTCATAGTAGATAGTTTGCATTACTTCTTGCTCTTCTACTTTTACGCCTTTTTCTTGTGCTAAAGCATCAATAATAAATGTAGCTCTTACACTTCTTGCTGCTTCTTCACGGAAAGTTTCACGAAGTTCAGTAAGTTTGTCTGCATTTTCACGAAGCTCTTTAATCTCATCTTCACTCATAGTTCCAGCTTTTTTATTTAATGCCATATCAATCTCTTGTTCAACAACAAACTCTGGTAAGTCAAATGTAAGTGTATCAACTAAAGTCTCAAGAAGTTTAGGTTTTAAATCTTCATTATAAAGTTTAGCAAGTGCTTCACCCTCTAACTGTTTTGTAACTTGAGCAGTTAACTCTTCAACAGTTTGAGTCTCTTCACCTGGCATAAGTTTCGCGGCTAACTCATCGTTAATCTCTACATCTTCTTTTACTTGAATTTGATTAACTTTTACTTTAAACTCAGCATCTTTTCCACCTAAGTCTCCACCATAATTTTCAGGGAAAGTAACCTTGATAGTAACTTCTTCATCACGCTTTACACCGATAAGTTGATCTTCAAAACCTGGAATAAACTGACCACTACCTAAAGTAAGTGCGAAATCTTTTCCAGCACCACCTTCAAATAGCTCACCATCAACAGAACCTTCAAAGTCGATAACTGCAGTATCACCTTTTTTCATCATACGATTACGTTTGATATCAACTAAAGGAGCTTGCTGTTGTGCGATCTCTGTAATACGTGCTGTTACATCTTTTGTTGCAACTTCTGGTTTTTTAAAGTCAGGTACATTAGCAGCTACATCACCAAGCTCTATTGAAGGACGCATTGCAACTTTTACAGCTACTTCAATTTTATCTTCACTTTTATCAAACTTAGTAATATTTGGCTCACCAATTAAAGACTCATTTGAGATCTCTAACTCTTTAAGACCTTCTGATAAAACACCACGAAGTGCTTCAGCTTCAGCATCTTCTACTAGTTTTTGACCATACTGTTTTTTAACAATAGCAACAGGAACTTTACCTTTACGGAAACCTTGAACATTAGCAGTTTTACTTAATTGTTTAGCAATTTTTTCTATGTTAGCATTTACCTCATCCATTGAGATTGTAGCTGTAATTTCAGCATTAGCAGTGTCGATTTTATTTGATTTGATTTCCATCAATTTCCTTTATTTTTTAATTCTTTATATAGCTATATAACTATTATTTTGGCTAATATTAGCGAAAATCTGCTTTTAATTAGCTTTTATCTTTTACACAAATGGGGTTTAAAATTTAAGATGAGTAGCCAGACTACAGCAAAATCAATCATGATATCTGCAAAATTAAATACTGCAAATCCATTTTGTCCCGCTATCGGGTAAGGCCATGCATGATAATAGAACATATCAACCACCCCCTCATGAATAAACCTATCATAAATATTTGAAAATGCTCCTCCAAGTAAAATCCCTACAGGAAGAGCGAAACAGATCTTTTTAAGATAAAAAACATATATCAATACAGCCGTTACAAGAGAAAGCTGTATATACTTTAGATACTCTGCTAGAAAAGAGAACATACTAAATGCCACTCCTCTATTATAGACAAGAATAAGATCCATATATTCACCATAATAACGGTAACCATCGACAAAAAGCATTTTTATATTTTGATCAATTATAAAAATTCCTCCTAGACTAAAGAGTAATACAGCAGCTAAACGGAGTGTATGATTAGGCATTTAATACTTTTTCAAAAAATGTGACTAATGTATCCATTCGATTATTCATCAATTTTGCATCTTTTGCTTCAAGTAGTACACGAAGTTTATTTTCTGTTCCAGAGTAACGTACTAAATGGCGAACATTCTCTTTTTCTAAAGAGTCTAGTATTGCACTTAAACCATCTATCTTATCTAAAGGTTTCTTCACTTTAACATTTAAGTTAACTAGTTTTTGAGGATAAAGTTTAAAAGGACGAAGCAGTTTAGAAGCCTTATCTTTTTTCTCTAGTATAAGTGCTAAAACTTGAAGTGCACTTACCAAACCATCACCAGTTTTAGCATAATCATGCATAATCACATGTCCACTCTGTTCACCACCAAAGTTAATGCCCTCTTTTTTCATAATATCAAGAACATGTTTATCCCCAACATTTGAACGCCAAAGTTTCAATCCATTTGCATTCATGTAATCATCTAGGCCAGCGTTACTCATAACAGTAGCAACAATACCATCTCCTTTGAGGACACCTTGCTCTTTAAGATGTACTCCAAGTGCACCAAGAAGTTGATCCCCATCAACGACTTCACCCTTTTCATCTATAACTACAAGTCTATCTGCATCACCATCAAGAGCGATACCTAAGTCTGCTCTATACTGTATAACTGCTTCACTTACATTTTTAGGATGTAGTGCACCACACCCTTCATTAATATTAAAACCATCAGGTTTATTATGTAAAACAATTACATCAGCCCCAAGCTCTTCAAGTACTGTTGGTCCTACTTTATAAGCAGCTCCATTAGCTGTATCTAAAACAATACGCATTCCTTGTAAAGAGAGATGACGAGGAAATGAATTTTTTAACTGTACTATATAACGCCCTATTACATCATCAATACGCTTAGCTTTACCAATAGCCTTTCCTATCTCTTGTGCCTCTTGAATCTTCTCATCATCAAAATAGATATTCTCTATCTCTTTTTCTATCTCTGTTGGAAACTTATCCCCTTTTCCATCAAAAAGCTTAATCCCATTATCTTCAAAAGAGTTATGTGATGCTGATATCATTATTCCCGCATCACAACGCATATTTTCTGTTATAAATGCGATAGCAGGTGTTGGCATTGGCCCAATTTCAATTACATCGTATCCAACTGCAGTAAGTCCACATACGATAGCATTCTCTATCATATAGCCACTTCTTCGTGTGTCTTTTCCTACTAGTATACGGTTTGTAACTGCTTGCTCTTTTAGATAAATACCTGCTGCCATAGCAACACGCATCGCAACTTCAGCACTTAAAAAACTTCCCGCTTCCCCACGGACACCATCTGTTCCAAATAGTTTCATAATCTCATTTCCCCACTTTTTTAGTAAACATTGTTTATAATTTCAGGTATTTTACCACCCTTTAACTTAATTTTAATTATCTTTAAGCTATTATTGCGCACTTAAATTCCAAAAAGGACTCACAATGGCAAATCACAAGTCATCAATAAAGAGAATTCGTCAAACAATCGTTCGTACAGAGCGTAACCGTTTTTACAGAACTCGTCTTAAAAACATCGTTAAAGATGTTCGTACTGCAATCGATGCAGGAAACAAAGAAGAAGCAACTGCTACATTAAAAGTTGCTAACCAACAAATTCATAAATTTGTAAGCAAAGGTATTCTTAAAAAAGAGACTGCTGCTAGAAAAGTGAGCCGCTTACATAAAGCTGTTAACGCTATATAATCTGAGCATAATTTAATGCTTGCAGATAAACTAACACCGTTTATCAACCGCTATAACGAACTCGGCGAATTGCTGAGTTCACCTGACATAACTTCTGACATCAAACGCATGACAGATCTTTCAAGAGAACAATCAAATCTTTTACCAATAGTCGAAAAAGCAAAAGAGTATCAATCTTTAATCGCAGATATTGCTGATACAAAAGAGATGCTTAGTGATGCTGAAATGGGCGAAATGGCAAAAGAGGAGCTCAAAGAGCTTGAACCACAAAAACCACTACTAGAAGAGGAGATCAAAACACTTCTTCTACCAAAAGATCCAAATGATGATAGAAATATCATCGTGGAACTTCGTGCTGGTGCTGGTGGTGATGAAGCTGCTATCTTTGTTGGAGATCTTTTTGATGCATATACTCGTTTTGCAGACCTTCAAGGTTGGAAAATAGAGCTTATCTCAACTAGTCCAAGCGATGCTGGTGGCTACAAAGAGGTAACTGCACTTATAAAAGGTGAACAGGTTTATAGTAAGTTGAAATATGAGGGTGGTACTCACCGTGTACAACGCGTACCACAAACAGAATCTCAAGGACGAGTTCATACATCAGCAATTACAGTAGCAGTAATGCCTGAAGTTGATGATGTTGAAGTAGTTATTGAAGATAAAGATCTAAAGATAGACGTTATGCGTTCATCTGGTTGTGGTGGTCAGTCGGTAAATACTACCGATTCGGCTGTACGTATTACTCACCTGCCAACAGGATTAGTAGTAACCAACCAAGATCAAAAATCACAACATAAAAACCGTGAAAAAGCGATGAAAGTTCTTAAAGCTAGACTTTATGACCTTGAGATGCAAGAACAACAGTCTGAAAATGCAGCAGAGAGAGCAGCACAAGTAGGAAGTGGAGATAGATCTGGACGCATTCGTACTTATAACTACCCACAAAACCGTATGAGTGATCACCGTATCAATCTTACACTTTATCGTTTAAATGAGATAATGAGTGGTGGGTTACTTCTTGAAGTAATCGAACCTCTTATCGCAGATAATCAAGCTAAAATTGTTGAAGCAGCTGGACTTTAGTCTCAGCAGCCTTCAACAACCTCTTTTTAAACTTCCCACTCAGTATTAAATGTATTTACAACTCTACCTTCAAATGTAATAGTTCTATCATTTACACCTAAGAAAAGTGTTTCACCACTTGTAGGATAAACTTCTATATTCTCTTTTACTTTTTTCTCTTGCAATACTTTATAAAAACAGGCAGCCATTCCTGTTCCACAAGCTAATGTTTCATTCTCTACACCACGTTCATAAGTTCTTACTCTCAAGTTTTCGCCATCAAGTGCACAAATATTTACATTTGCATTATATTTTTGGCGCAGTTCTCGTGCCTCTTCTAAGTCAAATTCATCTACATTACCTTGCAAACAAACTAAATGAGGAACACCAGTATTTAAAAGCCACCAAGATTTTCCATTAAACTCTATAGTTTTATCTATTATCTCAGGAGGAGTCAGTTCACTTAAAACCATTCCAGATTTTGAACTATTATCTTTTACTCTTGCATTTATAACACCAGCACCAGTCATAAAAGACATACTCTCTTTTGCAAATCCATGGTTAAATGCGAAGTGTGCACAAGCCCTGGAGCCATTACCACACATATCTGCATGGCTTCCATCTGCATTATAAAACTCCCACTCAAAGTCGAGAGTCTCATGAGGAACAACAACGATGAGCCCATCTGCACCCACACCATCTTGGCGGTGACAAAGCACTTTTGCTAACTCTGCTCTCTGCTCTTTTTTTTCAGAAGAGAACAGTACAAAGTCATTTCCATTAGCACTATATTTTGCAAGTTGCATAGGAACTCCTTACTTTAAATATTTTTCTTTAATCATAGCTACAAAATCTTCACACTCTTGTTGAAGATGTTTAAGATTTTTTGAATTATCTATCACCCAAGTAGCTCTCTCCTTCTTCTCTTGTATAGGAAGCTGTGTGGCGATGCGTTTGAGTGACTCCTCTTTACTATATCCATTACGTTTCATAAAACGCTCTAACTGAACTTCAGCGGGAGTAAATACAACCACACTATCTTTTATATCATAATTGTTATTTTCAAAAAAGAGAGGAATATCTATGAGGTAAGGAAACTTTAGTTTATCCTGTTTTTCACTACGTCTAAGTATCTCTTCTCGAATTTTGGGATGTAAAAAATCTTCTAATATTTTTTTAGCCTCTTCGTTAGAAAAAACTAACTCACCAAGTTTAGGACGATCAACTTTTCCTAAGCGTAAAAACTCTTTTCCAAAAGCCTCTTCTACCCAAGAGGCAGAAGCATCTAATATCTCATGACTAATAGTATCTGCATCAATAATACGCATACCATTGAGAGCGATAAGTGATGCTACAGTACTCTTTCCAGTAGCAATACTTCCAGTTAAAGCTATAGCATACTCATAAGCCATTAGTTTTTAATAATTCCTAAGTACTCTTTACGAATATAGTTACCCATTGCAAATGCAGCAGGATGTACATCACAGTTGTAGTACTCTAAACCATCTAACATATCTGTTCTATGTAAAATAATATCTGCAGTTGGATGATACTCTTTAGATGCTAAAAGAGCTTTCTCTCCACCACCTATATGAAATGGCATAATAACTTTTGTATATTTACCTAAGATACTCATAGTTTGTTTATTTTCATCTATGTTATCGTCTAAAGAAGGGATAGTAGTTACGAGTAGACCATCCTCTTTTAAAACACGATTATAGTGTGCAAGAACAGCAGCATCTGCATTTAATTCAGAAATTACAACATCACAAGAATCATCTGCCACATCACGAAGTGCATCAATTTTTGCATTGATAGTAGTGTAACCAATACCATCATGTTTTTTCATTTCATTTTCAAAATCAGCTACATTATCACTGATGAGAAGAACATTTTCAGGTTTTTTGTTAGTACATACACCAACATGTACCATCATCTCATTATATATAAAATCTTTCATATTAATTATTCCTTATTTATTACCGCGATTTTAACCACTTTTGGCTTACTTTTACTTAATATTGATATAATTACGAAATATTTATAAAACATAAAGGTAATATGTATGGATTTTAATAAAATTAGAAAAACTTGTAAACCAATCAGAATAGTGCTTGGAATTGCTTTAATCATTACAGCTGTTGTTACAGGAATAAATTTCTTTTATTTAGGAGTTATTCCTCTTATCGCAGGTCTTGTAAACTTCTGTCCTCTTTGTACAATTACTCAAAAGTGTGATATTCACCACGATGAGGAAGTAAAACATGAGTCAAATTAGTTATAAAGATGCTGGTGTCGATATTGATGCTGGTAATAGTTTCGTTGAAAATATTAAACCCCTTGTAAAAGCAACTAAAATTCCTGGTGTAATGGGCGGAATAGGTTCTTTTGCTGGTGCATTTGAACTTCCAACTGGATTTAAAGAACCTGTTATGCTTGCAGCAACTGATGGTGTTGGAACAAAACTAAAACTTGCTATCGATAGCGGTATTCATAACACTGTAGGAATTGACCTAGTAGCAATGTGTGTCAATGACCTTCTTTGTAACTTTGGAACTCCATCTTTCTTTCTTGATTACTATGCAACAGGTAAGCTAGATGTAGTGAATGCTACTAATGTAGTTGCAGGTATAGCTGAGGGTTGTAAACGCTCTGAGTGTGCTCTTATCGGTGGTGAAACTGCGGAGATGCCAGGTATGTACTCTGAAGATGATTACGATCTTGCTGGTTTTGCTGTAGGTGTAGCTGAGAAATCTGAAATGGATAGAGTTAGTCTTGTTCGTGCTGGTCATAAACTTATAGCACTTCCATCTTCAGGTCTTCACTCAAATGGTTTTTCACTAGCTCGTAAAGTTCTTTTTGAAAAAATGAAAATGAACTTTTCAGATAACTTTAATGGTAGAACTCTAATCGATACTCTTTTAGAACCTACAAATATCTATGTAAAGACTTTTAAAGCACTAAAAAACGAGATAGTAGCAATGGCACATATCACAGGTGGAGGTATAGTAGAAAACCTTCCTCGTGTACTTCCTGAGAACTTAATGGCAGAGGTAAAAGAGGATGCTATTCGCGTTCTTCCTATCTTTGAACTTATGAGTGAGCATGTAGAGCGTTCAGAGATGTTCAGAGCATTTAATATGGGTGTTGGAATGATACTTGTAGTAGAAGACAAAAATGTTGACACAGTCTTAGCAAAAGCAGAAGGATCTTATCTTATTGGTGAGATTAAAGAGGGAACTCGCGAAGCAAAAATGATATAGATCTGGCATTAAATGCCGATACCACTTGCACTAAAGTGTAAGTGTGGTAGAACTATAATAATTAATCTTCAGGGAATCTCTTCCCTAAAAATCAAATCTAAATACTTACTTTTTAAAAGCTTTCTCTAAATCTTTAGTAATTGCACCTGGTACAGTTGCAATACCCATAAATCCACCCATATCTAAAAGAGGGTAAGATATAGCAATATAATACTTAGCATTTAATGCTGTTGCTTGACCATTTTCAATAGCTACACAGTATGGTAAGATAGCTGCATTAGCACGACCAATTTTCTTAACAAACTTCTTAGTACGTTTACCAAGGTCATAACCTAAAAGTGTACTAGTTTCAGAAAGTTTAAGTTCAAATACTATAGCTTTCCCTTTTTTGTAAGCTTTTGCTTTATTAACAGCATCTTCAGTTGTAGCATTTGGTTTTCCAAGTGCATCTGCATCAGCATAATAAGGCATACTCATCATAAAGTGGTATCCTGCAAGTTTATCAAACTCTAACTCATCTTTTGATCCTTTAAGATCAGAAAACTCTGTATTAATACTCTCTAAAGCAGTGTTAAATACTGCATGATTATACTCATCTTGCATAAATGCTTTTCCAAAATAAACAGGGTTAGTAAAACTTATCATTTTCTCTTTATCATCTACAAAAAGACGAATAACGGCAGCATGAGCACGACCAGGTTTTGCAGCTTCTGATTTAAGTGCTTCATTTGTAAAAACAATTGTTGTACCTTTTTTTACAGATGCATAAGCTGCAAGAACTTCAAAACCAGCATTTTCTAATTTTGATTTTGCTTCATCAACAGGAACATAAGCACCTACTAAATAGGTACTTACTTTTGTTCCTTCAAGACCAGATGAAGTGTTCTCTGGTGCTACAGCACTAGAAGAGCATCCACTAAACGAAAGTATTGCTACTGAAGCAATAAGTGCTAATAGTTTTCTCATATCTCTTTTGCTCCTAAACCTTTCATAATTGAAATAATTTCATCATCAATTTTCTTAATCCACTCATTTTTAACTGGATCTTTGATCTCCATAACAGCACCCCATACAGAAAGACGTGGCATACCAACTATCATTTTGTTTGAACCCTCTTTAATGTAGAAGTACATAGCACAAGGAGCAAAAACACCAGCATCAGGACGACCTTTGTTAAACACGTTATAAGAGAATGTAAAGTGACATAAACCATATACGAAGAACTGGTCATAACCTTTCATAGGAGTCTCTAAGTCTTCATAAGTCTCAACAAAGTTTTTAAATCCTGCGATAATGTAGTGCTTATCTTCAAATGCAGCTTCTAACTCTTCTTGGAAAGCTTCAGCCCACTCAACAACATCTCCACTTCTATCAACATCAACTTCAAAAGTCATCATTGGCTGTGCTGGAAGTTTTGAGAAAGTAGTGTTAATAACTTTACCACCGAACTCTTTAGTAACATAAGCATCTAAAGGTTTGTACATATCAATATAAGCTTTTCTATCAGCTTCATTTGTAACACCAGTTACGTCAAGCATAGTTTCAGGAGCTAAGTGACCAATATAAGTTACATTTTCAGCTTTTGTCTTATAGATATGAAGGTTAAACGGCTGAAAACCAGCTGCTTGAGGAGAAGACTCTAAAATAGGCTTCAGTGCAACATCATTAGAGATAGAGAAGAAACCTAAGTTGTCTAAGTTTGTTGTCCAAGCTTTATCGTAATCAGGATCTTTTGGATTACCATAACGTTTCTCATAAGCATCATTAATTTTTTCATGTGGATCAGAAAGAGAAAACCCAGTAGCCTCTTCAAGTGCTGGAAGAAACTCTTTTTCGTATTTATCTTCCATATCACCATCGATAACATTGAAGTGTGAAGCGGGAGCAGCAAACGAAACTGAAGCAGCGAGTGACATCAGTAGTGTAGATTTTATTATGTTTTTTATCATATTGTTTCCTTATAGGTAGTATTAGAGCTATTTATCAAAAAATAGTCACAAATTAACTGCAACAATTCTAGCATAATTATATGAGATTTGTGTATTAATTTTATATTTAAACTAGATTTTTAAGAGAGCTAAGTAAAAAAAGAACACCGCCAGAAATCTGACGATGCTGTAAAAAGAAAAGGAGAATTTCTTTTAGATTAGAAAGCGTAGTTAAGTTGTAAACTTAATGCAGTTTGTGAATGTTTTGTCTCTATTGTTGATACTGTAGTTGCACTAGTTGCAATATCGAATTTTTCACTAGCTTCTGGAGAATATACATATGCAATATCCATTGATGTTTGCTCACTAAATGCATAAGTACCACCAAGTGCTATATGAGATTCAACAATTGCAGGGAAACCTAATAAGTTAAACATATTGCTCATTGTACCTGCATATCCAGCATCAGAAATTGGAGATGATGCATAGTTGTAACCAGCACGAGCTGCCCAAGTTTTAGTTGCATACTCATAACCTATTGTAATTACATCTTGATCTTCCCATCCAAAATCTTCATAACCTTTTGCTGAAGACCATGCAATACTTTTATAATCTAATGCAATTGTACTTTCACCAAATTTATAAGATGCACCAACACCTATAGTAGCTGGAGTCGATAACTCAGTAATCATCGGCTGACCTGTGTAATCCATATCAATTTGAGCAACGTATGTTGCACCCATTGTTATGTCAGCGATTTCATAAGCAAGACCTATGTTGTAACCAAATTGTAAATCTTGAGATACACCTGCAGCATTATGAGTAACTGTACCATCTTGATTAATATCAGCATTAAAATCCATATCTAATGAACCATACTGAAGTATCGGTGTAACAGCTATACTAAAACCATTAGTTGTATATGCTAGAGGTACACCAAATTGCATAAGTTGTAGATTTGTTACTATATTCATAGTACCAGGATTTGTAGCATCTCTGTAATCAACACCCATACCAGCAGTTCCCCACATTCCAACACCAACAAAAAAGTTTTCATTTATTTTTGTAGCTACAGCAACAGTAGGAATAACATTCATATCAGCAGCACTATCATCTGACATAACACCAGCAGAACCACCATCAGTAGAAACATCTGGCATAAAGAAAGTACCACCAAATGACACTTCACTACCTTTTACTGATGTAATTAAAGCAGGATTCGATAATGCTGATTCAGCACCATGACTCATACCTATACCAATACCAGCCATACCAGATGATTTTGCACCAGTTGAAATCATATTTGAACCATTTGTTGCGAATGCAGATGTTGTACCTAAAGCTAATGCAGCTACTACTGCTAATTTAATTGTTTTTCTCATTTTCTCTCCTCAGAGTAATAAATATTGAAATAGAATTTTCCATCTCGACTGTGAACATTATATGAGAGTTATTTTTAAATAAAACTTAAAATAAAAGTTAGGTATATAAGATTCTATGATGATTTTAATAGGTTTGAATGAAATTATCAGATTAATATATAACTATTATAAGAAACTAATCATCTAAAGTACATTTTAGTGCTCTTTTTAATAAATAGTAATATTATTTATTATATTTCTCTTCAAATAGCTTTAGTAAGCTATTGTGATAAATTTAACACAGTGTGAATAATAGTAACATAATTATCACAATATATTCACTCCAAGAGTAATAAAATAAAAAAATCTTATACTTAAAAAGATGATATTATATAATAAAGTGCTAAATAAAGGGAAATAGAGTAGTAATGCAAAAGATAAAAGTCAACAGATAGATAATAAAGTAAAAGAGGGATAAAGAGTAAAAACAACCAACTAGGCAGCGACCTACGTTTCCAATCCTGAAAGGATAAGTATTATCAGCGAAGAGGGGCTTAGCTTCTG
>JAMORO010000067.1 GCA_027063505.1 Sulfurimonas sp. | reverse complement strand
GTTTATCCTGTTCATAGACTTGACAAACCGACTAGTGGTGTTTTACTCTTTGCACTTGACTCACACACTGCAAAACTGATGAGTGAGCAGTTTCGTGAGCATACTATAGAGAAAACTTACATTGGGGTTGGTCGTGGCTACTCTCCTGAGTCTGGGCTCATAGATCATGCCTTGCGAGAGAAACTTGATAAGATAAGCGATAAAGATGCAAGTAAGTATAAAGAGGCACAAGAGGCTCTAACAGCGTTTAAGTGTTTAGCAACAGTTGAGATAGATGCTACTGTAGGAAAGTATGATACTGTTCGTTACTCCCTCGTTGAACTTAAACCAAAAACAGGTAGAAAGCATCAGCTAAGACGTCATATGAAACATATAAATCATCATCTTTTAGGTGATACAAAGTATGGAAGAGGGGAGCATAATAAGTTTGTTCGTAAACGCTATGATATGAATAGATTGCTTCTTCATGCTATAAGTTTAGAGGTCACTCACCCCTACACACAAGAGGAGCTTTTTATAGAAGCTCCTTTGGATGAAGTGTTTATAAAGATATTTAGAGAGTTTGAGTGGTCTACTAAACTCTTCGTTAGAATAGACTAAGTTTTTTACTATATGATTAGAAAAAAATTATAAAGAGTCTATTTTGAGTGAAATGAAAGCGATATATTTAAAAGATTACAGAAAACCAGCATTTAGTATAGAGAGTGTAAATCTTACCTTTGAACTAGGTGAAGATGAGACAGTTGTAACAAATGTTATGAAGATAAATAAACTAGAAAAAGAGGAGAGAAACCTCTGTTTGGATGCGGTTAGTTTAGAACTTTTAGAGCTCTATATAAATGACTTGAAGATTGATGAGAGTCGTTACATTATTGAAGAAGAGAGCCTTACCCTGCTGAATGTTCCAATGGCGTTTAGTATAAAAGTTGTGAATAAAATCTATCCTCAAAAAAATACAGAACTTGAAGGATTCTATAAATCAGGTTCTATCTTCTGTACACAAAATGAACCAGAGGGTTTTAGAAGAATCACCCCATATTTAGACAGACCTGATGTAATGAGTGTTTTTACTACAACAGTAGTAGCAGATAAAGAGAAGTATCCAGTACTTTTAAGTAATGGAAATAAGGCACAATGCCATGATAGTTTTGATAAACGCCATGGTGTAACATGGGTAGATCCTCATAAAAAACCTGCCTATCTTTTTGCACTAGTTGCAGGAGATCTTGGAAGTATTAGTGATCTCTTTACAACAGCTTCAGGGGAGAGAGTAGAGTTAAATATCTACTGTGATTTAGGTAATGAGTCTAAGTGTTACCATGCGATGGAGTCACTTAAAGAGGCTATGCTTTGGGATGAGCAGAAGTATGGTCGAGAGTATGACCTAGAGATCTATAATATAGTAGCAGTAGATAGTTTTAATATGGGTGCCATGGAAAATAAAGGTTTAAATATCTTTAACTCTGCCTATGTTCTAGCAGATACAGATACAGCTAGTGATGCAAACTTTATGGGGATACAGTCTGTTATAGCACATGAGTACTTTCATAACTGGACTGGAAATCGTATAACATGTCGTGATTGGTTTCAGCTAACACTCAAAGAGGGCCTTACTGTTTTTCGTGACCAGTGTTTCTCTGCTGACTTAAACTCTGCTGCAGTACAGCGTATAGAGGATGTAAAAGCCCTTCGTGAACGTCAGTTTGTAGAGGATGCTTCACCAACTGCACACCCAATCCAGCCAAAGTCTTACATATCTATGAACAACTTTTATACTTCTACTGTATATGAGAAGGGTGCTGAGGTTATCCGAATGGTGCATACTCTTTTAGGAGAGGAGAATTATCGTAAGGCAACTGACCTTTACTTTGAGAGTTTTGATGGTCAAGCCGTAACTACAGATGATTTTTTATGGGCTATGCAAGAGGCTTCAGGAGTTGACTTGACAGCGTTTAAGAAGTGGTATCATCAGAGTGGAACACCAAAGTTAAAAGTAAGTGAAAGTTTTAGCGATGGTGTTTACTCTTTAGAATTAGAACAGATAGTTCCAAAGAGTGTTGATGGAAAAGAGCAAGAGCCTCTCTTTTACCCGCTAAAAATGGCTCTTTTATCTAGTGAGGGTGTAGAATTTTTAACAGAAACTCTTGTAATTTCAAAAGAAAAAGAGATCTTTACTTTTAAAGGTTTAAAATCTAAACCATTACTCTCTATAAACAGAGACTTCTCTGCTCCAATCATAGTTGAACAAGACAATGTTGATTTCTCTTTTTTAATGAAGTATGATAAAAATAGCTTTATTCAGTATGAATCAGCACAAAACTATGCTTTACAAACACTTCAAGCACTTATGGCAGGTGAAGTGTTAGATAAAAGGTTTGTTGAGAGTTTTGGTCATCTACTTGATTTAGAGATAGACCTCTCATATAAAGCACTTCTTTTAGAACTTCCATCCGTCTCAACTCTTATGCAACATCAAGATGAGGTGGATTTTGAGCCAATATATAAAGCTAAAGAGAGACTGCAAAAAACTCTAGCTATACATTATAAAGAGGAGTTGCTTTCACTCTATAAACGCTATCATAAAACAGATGCTACACTGGATGCTGAGAGTATGGGCGCTCGTTCACTTAAAAATAGAGTACTGAAGCTTCTCTCATCTCTTGAGACTCAGGAAGTTTTATCATTAGCTCAAAAACAGTATGAAGAGTCTGAGAGTATGAGTGATAGAGTCGTTGCTCTTGATATTTTAGAAGATGGTGATGAAAATATTGCGAAGATAGCTTTTAGTGATTTCTACGGGAAGTATAAAGAGCAAACCTTAGTGATGAATAAGTACTTTGGGCTTTTAGCATCATCAAGTCGTAATGGCGTTTTAGAGAGAGTAAAGAGATTGCAAGATGATGCAGTTTATGATGCAAAAGTTCCAAACTTAGTACGTGCCCTTATTGGTTCATTTAGTCGAAACTATAAGTACTTTCATGCAAAAGATGGAAGTGGATATAAATTTATAGCAGATAAAATCATTGAGATAGATACTATTAATGCACAGATGGCTTCAGGATTAGCAGGTGCTTTTAAAATATACTCAAGATTAAATGTTATAAATAGGGCATTAATGAAAGAAGAGCTTGAGCGAATAGCTTCGGTTAAGTCACTTTCAAAAAATGTATATGAGATAATAAGTAAAATACTTAAATAACTTATATTACTTTTTCTTACATTTATTATAATTTAGATGATTTTATGCTATAGTTTATAATTATTATAAGTATAAGGAATTAGTATGAAAAAAACAGTTACACATTCAGTTGTTGCATTATTAGCAATTGCAACTCTGGCAAATGCTACTACTGAGACAGATATGCAAGCTCAGCTTGATGCACTTACAAAAAAAATCGAAAAATTAGAAAAAAAACAGAAGAAACAGAATAAAAAAATTTCTGAAGTTAAAAAACTAGCGGCGAAAGACAATATTAAGTTTGATGTTGACTTTAGAACAGCTTATGATAACTTAAATTATAAAACTGCAACAGGTGAGAAGTATTCAAATGATGCCCTTTACTCAAGTCGTTTATGGTTAGGTATGGGATATGCACCGACAAAGACAATGCTTTTTAAAGGGCAGTTAGCATTTCAAAAAGCTTTTGGAGCACAATATAATACAAGTGCGACACAAACACCATATAATGCTTTTGATTGGGTGATAAATGAGAATCTTACGGATGATACATTAAGAGTAAAAGAGGCATATTGGTTATGGATGCCAACAGCATATGGTGAGCACTTTACAGTAAGTATTGGACGTCGTCCAGCTACAAATGGGTATCTTATAAACTTAAGAGATGATGACAAAGCGAAATCACCGATAGGTCATATTATAAATATGGAGTTTGATGGTTTTAGTGGAAGCTGGCAGCTAGATAAGTATGTCTCAGGTATGTATGTAAAACTTTGTGTAGGACGTGGTTTAACTGCTGCTACCTCACGATTTGATCAGACTGGTTTAGACTATGTTCAGGATACAAGTGCCGGTAGTTTAGATAACATGGACCTAATAGGACTTATCTTTAAACCATATGATGATGGACAGTACTCTATTATGACAAAGTACTATAGAACATTTAATGCAGTTGGAAATGATATGAGTGGAGCTACACCTGTACTTAAAAGTTATGGTGATGTAGATGGTATGGCAATTTCAGCTAAAATGGATGGGATAGGTGATGAGATTAGTGATTTTTTAGATGATACAACTCTTTTTGCTTCCTTTGCAGCCTCTCAAACACGACCAGATAGTAATGAGGCTATGCTTGGAAGTCTAGATAAAGAGACGGGAACATCATTCTGGTTAGGTGTACAAACACCAAACCTTACAGGTGGAAAATTTGGAGTAGAGTATAATCATGGTTCAAAATACTGGAGACCATTTACATACGGAGAAGATACGATGGTTGGTTCTAAAATGGCAGTTCGAGGAAGTGCTTACGAAGCATACTGGACTCAGCCTATAGTAGATAAAGTCTTTAGTATGCAAATCAGGTATACATATTTAGATTATGATTATACTGGTTCAAATGCCTTCTTTGGAGATGCAGGAAGACCATTAAGTATGTCTGAAGCTATAGCTGCTGGACAAGATCCAGTAGAGACAGCACAAGATATTCGTGTTTATTTTAGATATAGATACTAAATGATAGAGAGAGTTAAAAGTCTTTAAAGACTTTTAACTCTTTGTGAAAAACTTCTTTATAAGATATATAAATCCCTTCACCATTAAAACAAAAAGATAAACAATAAATGTAATATAAAGTGGATGAAAAAGTCCGAGTGGACTATTCTGAAGTGCTTGAATCTGCTCAAAAGGAGCAGAAATCCAAGCTGAAAAATGCATACTAAGTGCTAAAAAAAGAAATAGCGATAGAAAAATTAAAAACTCTTTTCTCATAAGAGTGCCTACATTAGGCCTCTCATCATTAGATTCCAGTACATAAACTTAAGTATATAAAGGTCAAATGCCCACCACATCCATCTTGGACGAGAAGGATCAAGGATAGGAAAACTCGGAGCTACTCCTTTGTAATCAAACTCAGCAAGCATAATCTCACCATATTGTGTTTTAAGAGGACAAACTGTGTAACCATCAAATTTTGATTTTGGTTTTTTACCATTCATAACAGCAATAAGGTTTTCAGTAAGAATAGGACCGTGGTGACGAGCAGAACCACCAGTTTTTCCTTTAGGAATACCTAAAATATCTCCAATTCCAAATACATTTTTATAGCGTCTATGTTGTAGTGTTTCCTTATCACACTCTAACCAGCCTTTACCACTTCCTTTTTGCCAACCAAGTTTAGAGGCAGCAACAGCAGCTGCAGGTTTCATTGGTGGTACTACATGGATAAAGTCATATGACATATCTATCATCTCTGTATGTTTTACCATATCGTACTCTTCTAAATCCTCATCATACTCTCCTTGAGTAGTATAAGTATGCTCAAATGTTGCAACTTTAGCAGCAGCATCAATTTTTCTAAGAACATGATCAAATTTATCTGTAATATTTCCATACATTGGAGTGATCTCTTCTACAAGTGTTTTATTGTAAGATGGAACACCAAAAAGTGTTTTACCTTTTTTACAGAAATTAAACTTTGCATTTTTGCTTACATCTGCTCCACCAACAGGACCATTTCCTCTGAGGTAGTCATCACTAAGGTAGAGAATCTTTTGAGGGGCACCACCACATTTAATAGGAGTATCAGGTTGTGTACAGATAACATTAATAGGAGCTTCTGGTGTTGCTTTTTCAGCAGCTGCTCTTACATCTTTGAACCATTGGGCTGTGGCTACACCACCTTTAGCAGTTCCTGCAACTGGATCATTTAAATAAACACTTGAAATTCCATGTTGTCCAACAAGGTCAGCACTCATTCCCTCTATGCCTTCGTAATCATAGTCTAGACCAGTAGCAACTACAAGGTAGTCATACTTAATCTCTTTATTTCCTTTTGTGATAACTTTATTGTTATCAGGATCAAATGTAGCTACTTCATCTTTTACCCATGTAACATCATCAGGTACAAAATCTTTGTTATCACGTTGAATATCTGCTTCTGTATAGAGACCAGCTGCCATAAAAACTTGTCCTGGTTGATAAAGATGCACTTCATTTGGTGCTATTAAAGTAATTTTTGCATTTGAAGCTGCACTTCTTAGTCTAACTGTAGCCATAAGACCACCTGCACCACCACCAACAACTACTATATGTGCTTCTACATCAGAAGAGCTAGCTTTGGCTTGTGTTGCACCTGCTGAAGAGAGTGCCATTGCAGCAACTGGGCTAATTCCCATAAACTTTAATGCATCACGTCTGCTCATTGAGTTCTTATTTTTCATATCTTGAAAAAGTTTTTCTATCTCATTTTTTTGCATCATTAAAATATTCCTTATAATAAATATAAAATAATTTTATTAGTATATATGTTAAATTACTCTTTAACATAATGAAAAATTATAAAAATTATAAAAAAGTGTTTCAGAACTACCCTGTTGTTCATTATATATATGTTTTTTTTATAATTTTTATAATTTTAATGGATTTGATGCTAAAATATGTCAAATTACATTAGGAGTTAATTTATGAATAAAATTATTAAAATTGCATTAGGTGCAGCTATTCTTTTAAGTTTAGGAACTACTACAGCAAGTGCTGATGCAGCTAAAGGGATGAAACTCTACAAAAAAAAGCTCAAGGGTTCATGTAAAGTTAGTGGTGCAGTAATGGCAGCAAAACATTCACAAGATGAGTGGAGTGAAATTAATGAAGCTGGTGAACTAGAGTCAGAAATTCAAAACTTATGTCCGGGTACGGGTGATATAAAAGATAAACTACTACCACATTACTATGACTTCTTCTATGAGTATGCAAGTGATAGCGGTAATGTTCCATCTTGTTAATAGAACATAATTAACATCTAAAAGTTGTAATTCTAAATTTTTTTTTAAGAATTACAACTTAGACTCTTTTTCTAATGTGTAAAATCTACACAGATAGATTTTTTATAAAATATTATTTTTTTAAACTTCTTCTTCTTTTAATCTCTCAAACATCTCACAACCCCCTATAATAGGTAGTTTTAAAACAATATAATTATCTTGAATAATTATTATAAGTTATAATATTCTACTACGTGATAAAATTGTAATAACTTTTTGATAAAGTTTTTTTAGACGAAAAAATAAGGAAATTCAAATGGCAAGATTAATTGTTTTAGGTGGTGGTGTTGCAGGTCATACGACTGCTACATTTGCTGCAAAGTGGTTAGGTTCACAACATGAAGTAGTAGTAGTGACTCCAAATAGTAAATGGAACTGGATTCCATCTAATATCTGGGTTGGTGTTGGTCAAATGACTAAAGAAGAGGTTACTTTTGACCTTGCACCAGTATATGCAAAAGCGGGAATTACATATAAACAAGCAAAAGCTGTATCATTAAACCCAGAGGGAAATGAGTCTAGTGATAAGCCGTTTGTGACTATTGAGTTTACTGAACCATCTAAAGCTGGTGAAGTAGAAAATTTAGAGTATGATTATATAGTAAATGCAACTGGACCAAAACTTAATTTTGATGCAACTCCAGGTCTTGGTGATGGCGCTGGACAGATGGGTGAGCATACTGTTTCTGTATGTACTGCGGATCATGCTGTTCATGCATCACATGAATTACAAAAAAGTATTGAGAAGATGAAAGCTGGCGAGCGTCAGAAGTTCTTAATTGGTACTGGTCACGGTATGTGTACATGTCAAGGTGCTGCATTTGAGTACATCTTCAACATTGAACATGAGTTAAATAAAGCTGGTGTACGTGATATGGCAGATATTAAGTGGATCTCAAATGAGTCATTTTTAGGTGACTTCGGTATGGGTGGACTTCATATGAAAGTTGGTGGATATGTAGTATCTTCAAAACTTTTTGCTGAATCACTTTTTGCTGAGCGTAATGTTGAGTGGTTAATTGGTGCGCATACATCTAAAGTAGAAAATGGCAAAGTTGAATATGAACTATTAGATGGAAGTAAAGGTGAAGAGAGTTTTGACTTTGCTATGCTTATCCCACCTTTTGCTGGTGTTGGAATCAAAGCTTTTGCTAAAGATGGTGAAGATATCACATCTACAGTTTTCGCTCCAAATGGCTTTATGAAAGTTGATGCAAACTATGCTGCGGGTGCTTATGAAAACTGGAAAGCAAGTGACTGGCCAAGAACTTATCAAAATCCTACATACTCAAATATGTTTGCTGCTGGTATTGCTTTTGCACCACCACATATTATCTCTAAACCTATGAGCTCTCCAAATGGAACACCAATTAATCCAACTCCTCCAAGAACGGGTATGCCTTCAGGTATCATCGGTAAAGCGGTTGCTCATTCTGTTTGTGATTTAATTACAAAAGGTAAAAATGCTCATTTACATGAAGCTTCAATGGCTGAAATGGGTGCTGCTTGTGTAGCATCAGCTGGTAAAGGTGTATTTAGTGGTACTGCTGCTGCTATGACTGTTTACCCTGTTGTTCCTGACTTTGAAAAATATCCAGGAACTGGTCGTGATACAGATTATACTTTTGGTGAAATCGGTCTTGCTGGACACTGGATTAAACATATTTTACATTTTATGTTTATTCACAAAGCGAAACTTAACCCAGGTTGGACTCTGATCCCAGAATAAACATAAAGGAAAATATGATGAAAAAAGAAGAAATGAACTTTCAAAAAAGTGATGAATTTAGTCGTACTATGATCCCTGGATCATTTGCAAGAAAGATGCGTACTTGTGTAATCTGGCAGTTTATCAGATTTGTAGCAATTAACATCAAAATGCTTGTAGTGGTAAGTAAAAGCCACTAACTCCATGAAAGACTCTACTTACTTGTAGAGTCTCTCCTCTCCTCCTAAAATAACAAAGGTTTTTTCTATGATAAAAGAGATAGTTCAATATCCTACTCCATTAAGTTTAAAGTACTCTACAGATGTTAGAAACTTTGATGAAGATTTGTTTTCATTGATAGATGATCTTAAAGATACTATGAGTGAAAATAATTTAGATGGTTTAGCTGCATTTCAAATTGGAAACTATCATAATGTTATAGTTGTTAAAAATCAAGATGGTGAAGTTTTAGAGATGATGAACCCTAGACTTATTGGTCATAAGGGTAAAGTTACTACAAGAGAGAGTACAGCCTACTATCCGGGAAGAACATCGGAAATAACACGCTTTGAAGAGATTAGTGTTGTGTATCAAGGGCGAGATGGTAAAGATTGTCATATGAAAGCAATAGGATCATTCGCAATCTTACTGCAGAGAAAAATTGATTACACTTTTGGTGCCACTTTTATACATAAAATGTCACCTGAGCAGAGAGATATGTTTGAAAATGGTTTAGAGTTTGGGGCAGATATTGGCCCATCAGACTACTGTCCAACAGTGTTTCAAAGAGATAAAATTATCAAACTGATTAATATAATAATGATTATAATGATACTCAATGTATTTGGTTCTTTTTTCTTTAGTGCGAAAGCTATTTTAGATACTATGTGGGAGTATCAACTATATGGATCATATGCAGTTGTATTCTTTAATATAGTCTACTTCTTTTATGCACAGTATGAAGGAAAGAAATATGTTGCATGTAGTTCATGTCAAATAGGAAATATTTTTGGAACAACAGTGATATCACTGATTAAATTAACACTGTTAATGAGTGCTTCGTATTTTTTAATTAATCCACTCTAAAGGGAGTTAATATGCAAGTTCTAGTTCCAGCACTAACTGCTGCTCATAATATATTTACTCAAAATCGAGAACAGATAATCCAGCAGTGGGTCTCTTATGAAGGTCCAAAGCAAATTCTTATTGTACACGGTATAGAAGAGAAGTTCTTTTTAAATAAATATGCGGGTGGTGTTTTTGACTACTTTATGGATATTATAGTAGGAAAGGTTGATATTGGTCACTGTCCTGTTATGCAAGAATTACTTACTTATTTAAAAAAACGTGAAATAAGTGCGGATGAGTTATTTGAGATATGTTCACACTTTAGACGTTCAATGATAGACTTCTCTTATGATGCAAAACTTAATTCCAAAGAACTTTTTGATGAAATCTCTTTTATTTTTGACAAAAACTTTAAAGGAATTTTAAAATTTTATACAGATACTATTTTTCAAAAACTTATAGATGCAAGACAAGATGCACTGAAAGCCTCTCAAGCAAAAGAGTATTTTCTCTCAAACATGTCTCATGAAATTCGTACACCACTTAATGCTATATTAGGTTTTGTTAACTTATTACTTGAAGAAGAAATTAGTAAAAAGCATCGTAACTATCTTGATATTATTCATAATAGTGGAGAAAATCTTTTAAGTATTATTAATGATATCTTAGACTTTTCAAAGTTAAGAAGTGGAGAGTTTACCTTAGAAAATAAAAACTTTTCTCTCCATGAAGAGTTAAGTCATACAATGGAGCTATTTGTTGCAAGTGCAAATGCAAAAGATATTACTATAACTTCTTTTATTGACCCAAATATTCCTGTTGAACTTTATGGTGACTCTCTTCGTGTAAAACAGATTCTCTCGAATTTTTTAAGTAATGCGATTAAATTTACTCCTGAGAGCGGAGTTATAAAAGTAGAAGCCTCTTACTCCAACTCAACACTTTTAGTCTCTGTTGAAGATACTGGTATTGGAATCTGTAAAGAGGATATAAAAAAGATATTTAAAGCTTTTGCGCAAGCACAGTATAATCTTCACGAAAATAAAGGTGGTACAGGTTTAGGTCTCTCCATCTCTCATCAGTTAGCTCAAAAGATGGGTGGTGAAGTTGGTGTTACATCTGAAGTAGAAGTGGGAAGTACGTTTTGGATGAAAATTCCTATTAGTACAGTTTCCGAGCAGACTCGATTTTTTGAGGATATTGATGAGTTTAAAAAGCTCAAAATGGTTATTTATGCCCAAGAAAATAAAGTAAGCTATAAACATGAATCATATTTAAAATATGCTGAGATGTTTGATATGAATATAAGAGTAGTTGATACTTTAGAGACGGATTTTGATATCTGTATATTTGTTCATGAAGATAGCACGAAACTTTTTCTTGAGAAGATAAAAACTTTAGATAAAAAATTCTTAGCACTTATGAGCAAGGAGTATGATGATTATGAATACTATAGCCATATAACAGCTTTAAGTTTTCCTATCTATTGCTCTAAAATTTATACTGCATTTCATGAGTTACTTAATCCTGAAGAGTATTCTGAGTTTAAAACAACTGTTTCTCAAAAGTATAAGGGCCACATTTTAGTTGCAGAAGATAATGAAGCAAATCAAGAACTAATAAAAATTATTTTATCTAAGTATGGTCTCTCTTTTGAAATAGCAAATAATGGTTTTGAAGCTTTTAATCTTTACAAGAAAAATAGCTATGATTTAATCTTAATGGATGAACAGATGCCTATTATGAATGGAAATGAGGCAGTGGAAAAAATTATAGAGTATGAAGAGTCTAAAAGTATAAGTCATACACCTATCTCTGCTTTAACTGCAAATGTAGTTAAAGGTGCAAGAGAGAGAGGACTACTTAGTGGCTTTGATGCTTTTTTAGGAAAGCCAGTTGTTCTTAAAGAGTTAGAAAAACTCTTTTTTACTTACTTAAAAGTAGATAATGAGAAACAGATCCAAGAGATTAAAGAGAAAAAGAAAGTAAAAGAGCAGGTGGTTGGTTTAGATACAAAAAAACTTATGAAAGCACTTATGCTAAGTAGTGATGAACTATTGATGCTGCTGAAACTCTTTATGAAAAAAATGGATAAAATATTTCCAGAATTGCAAAAAGCGATACAAGATAAAAATTATAAGCAGATTGCTATGATATCACACTCCATTAAAGGTTCGAGTGGAAACTTTAGAATGAAAGAGGTTCAAGAACTCTCAAGTGAAATGGAAGATATGGCACGAACTGAGAGTAAATCCTATGATTACTGTAATACTTATGAAGAGATCGAAAAGATAATCAATAGTATTAATATCGAGTAGTAATTACTCCTCGATATAGTAGCCTATACCTTCAGCATTTTTGATAATCTCAGTATCAAGTTTAGTACGTAAACGCCATACAAGTGTTCGGATACTTACAATCTTCTTTGTTCTTTCTAAAATCTCTTGAGTCGCTTCGTCATAAGGAACTACGACACCAAGCTTTGAAGTGAGTATCTGTAAAAATGCGATCTCTACATCTTTAAGATCGAGTATCTTACCGTTATAACAGAACTTCTGTTTTAGAGGGTGATATGCATAGTTTACACCAAAGTGTAAGATTTTATCTGCTTCTTTTTTAACATTATTATCCTGACTCTCTTCTTGCTCTTCTTTAAACTGTAAAAGTCCCATTTGAATAGAGGCATGAAGAGTATTTGGATGGAAAGGTTTTACAATATAACCGTAAGGTTTTGTTTTTTTAGCAGCTTCAATAATTTCATTACTACAGTGAGAAGTTAAGAATATGAAAGGAATATTGTATTTTAACTTTATATCTTGTGCAAGAGTGATACCATCACTACTATCTTGAAGAGAGATATCAATGATAATAACTTCTGGAAGATTAAGAGCTATTTCATGCAGTGCTTGCTCAGCATTATCTACCACTGTTACAACATCATAGTCCTGTTTTTTAAGTGACATTTTCAGATTAAGCGCAGTAATCTCATCATCTTCTACTATCGCTATTTTACATTTACTCATCTCTTACTCCTCTATGTAGTAACCGATTCCTGAAGCATTTTTAATAATGTCTGTTTCAAGTTTGTTACGAAGGCGCCATACTAATGTTCTGACACTATTTTCAGTTGCACCACTTCCATCCCAGACATAATTCATCGCCTGTTCGAAACTGACAACATTTCCTAGTTGCGCTACAAGCAGACGTAAAAAAGCATTCTCTTTTTTTGTTAGCTTAATTTTTTTATCATCATAAAATGTTTCACAAATACTAATGTCTAAGTAGTAGTTATTTGCAAAGTTAACTATAGGTTTGTCTGAAGATCGTTTAGAGTAGAGCATTTTTTCTAGATTCGTTTTATCTACTTTAAGAGTATCTATACTGTCTTTTCTCTCTGTCTCTTGTTCATATTTAAATAGTGCCATCTGAATAGTTGCATGAAGAGACTCAGGATCAAAAGGTTTTACTATATACCCATAAGGTTCTGTAAGTTTTGCTTGAGAAATAATACTATCATCACTATAAGATGTGAGATAGATAAAAGGAATGTTGTATTTCTCTTTTATCTCTTTGGCAAGTTTTATTCCATCATTACTCTCATCTAAAGATATATCAATAATTATAAGATCAGGGTTTGTAGTACTTACTTTATATTTTGCTTGGTCTGCATTATCACAAACTGCTACAACACTGTATCCATGTTTTTGAAGAGAAAGGTTTAGATTTAATGATGTAATTTCATCATCTTCAACAATTATTATTTTATGTTTTTGCATATTAGTACCTGTATAGATATATTTTAGAAATTGTGATAAAACAATTATAAGATTATAATATAACTTTTTGTAATTTACTATATTTTAAAATAGAGATTAATTTTTTGTTACTGAATGTTACCATTAACACATTATTTAGATATTATTTAGTGCTTTTGTTGTAAAATCATCACAACTAATTAAAAAGATTACTA
This sequence comes from Sulfurimonas sp., assembly GCA_027063505.1. GTDB lineage: Bacteria > Campylobacterota > Campylobacteria > Campylobacterales > Sulfurimonadaceae > Sulfurimonas. Next base: position 6,734 of record JAMORO010000067.1, on the reverse strand, counting down.
TGCAATACTTTATATATATACTTAAATGTAGTGATGATACTCTCTATACTGGAATCACTACAGATTTAAAACGTCGTGTTAATGAGCATAACAGTTCGCAAAAAGGGGCGAAGTATACTAAACTTCGTCGACCAGTGGAGTTAGTGTATAGTGAAGAGAGTGAAGATAGAAGTAGTGCTTCAAAGAGGGAGTATACAATCAAAAAATTATCACGAAAAGAGAAACTGGAGCTTATAAATGTTTAAAATATTTGTTGATGGAGATGCCTTTCCAAATTTACTGAAACCTATACTACTTAAACAGATAGAGCGTCTTAAAATTGAGACAGTAGTAGTTGCAAATAAAAAGGTTTCTATTGGAAAGAGTCGTTTTGTGAGTTATCTCGTTGTAGAAGCGGGAGCTGATGAGGCTGATGACAAGATAGTAGAACTACTAAGAGAAAAAGATTTAGTAATTACAGCAGATATTCCACTTGCAGATAGAGTTATCACAAAAAATGCTCATGCCATTGACCATAGAGGAGAACTCTATAGTGTAGATAACATTAAACAGTATCTTGCTATGCGAAACTTAATGGATAAGATACGAGAGAGTGGAGAGATAACAAAAGGGCCAAAACCTTTTGGTGTTAAAGATGCAGAGATGTTCGCAAATCAGCTAAATGCTTTTTTATCAAAACAGGGTAAGTAATTAAGCCGAAATATCTAAAGCAGAATTTTCTTCACCTTCTTGTTCATGTTTCAGTTTTCGAGCTTTATGTTGTGCTCGAGAGTTTGAAGCTATCTGCATAATCTATATTATAGCACTTAAACGCTATGATTCTTTTAAACAAAAAAGTAGGAAAATATTATAATGATACAGTTTGAACTAAAAGATGAATATATTGAGTTATTTAAACTCATAAAGGTACTAGACTTAGTAGATACAGGAGCACAAGCGAAAATGATAGTCGCAGATGGTTATGTAGAGCGTAATGGTGAAAAAGAACTTCGTAAACGTGCAAAAATTATCGCTGGAGACTCTCTTGTTATCGGTGGGGATGTTACTATTGAAATAGTAGCAGCTAAATAGAGAGACAGTTGATGCAAAATAGTGAAGTAACAAAAGAAAATCTTAATAAAATGGTTTTGATTTTTTATGCAAAAGTACTCCAGGATGAGATAGTTGGACCATTTTTTATAGAGAAACTAGGGGATAACTTAAACAACGAGAAGTGGGTACCTCATATAGAGTTACTTACAAACTTCTGGGCATCAATAGCATTAGGCGATCCAACATACAGAGGAAATCCTTTTGCACCTCACTTAAACATAGCAAATCTCTCACGAGAAGCTTTTAGTCAATGGTTAGAACTTTTTTCTCAAACATTAGACATAGTTTACGTTCCCCAAATCGCAGATCAGTTTAAACAGCGTAGTACTGTGATAGCAGGGAATTTTATGAGAAATTTAAACTTATAAGAGTAAATCATCAATACATAAAAGAACGCTATCCAAACAGTGAAGCTCTTTAGTCCGTAGGACTAATTCCGTTATTCTCTAAAAATTGCTTCTTCCAGTTTCTGAGACTCAAAGGAATAACTTCATAGGTACTTGCTATCTCATTTATAGTTTTTACAGTGACTGGCTATGCCACTGTCACATGTCACCTTCTAAAACTTCAAGAAGTAGTTTCGCTTTATACCCTCAATGGGCACCTCGAAATCTACACTATATTTCTGTTTTTTATTCTAATAGTTTAGAAATAAGGAGATTAGTTTTACTGATTCGTTATACACTTTTATTTTACCATAGAGCACTCCCAACCATCATACATACCAGCTAAACTCTCACTCATATCTATAATTTGCATTGTTAGATTATCTATCTCATAATAGTGAGGGATATCTTTACGGTAAAACTGTATCCCATACATTGTTTTTCCATTAAAAGGAACTTCCATTTCGCTCTGTTTATTAAAACCTTTGCCTTCAATAAGTGAAATAAACTCTTCTCTATTCTCTTTATTTTCAAAATAGGCTTTATGCTCTATTGCTCTCTCTGATTTAAGTGAATCACCTTGTTCTTGCAGGTTATTACAAGAGTGATGATTAGCTATAATCTGCCACTCTCTAATAGTTGGGAAAAGAAGCTTTTGGTAGACTTCCCACTCCATATCCATACGAGAACCAAACTCATACTTATATTCACTAAAATGGCTCATTGCGGACTCTACTGTATTACTCCACTCGAAATCCATTTTCAGATAGTATATAAAGTTTACCTCACCTTGGGTAATAATTCTTCCTATATATTTTCCACTTCTCCAACGAAGGGATTCCATCTCTAAACGGTCTTCAATAAATCCAACATCATTTGCTTCTTCTTCTGTTACAAGTCCATCTTCTTTTGGAGAATTTAACTTTACTTTTACAAAACCAACATACATATATTCAGGGTTAGGAACACTATCTGCCATCCCTGCATTAAATGATATCATCGCTTTTTTATCTTCTATAGGTTTTACATAACTTTCCCAATACTCTTGCATACTTATTCCTTAAAATTTATTTTAAACTATTCCATCTCTAAGCTCATGAGGAACATATCTTCCCCATCAATTACTTTAACATTTGTAGATTCACATTTTTGACAGCAGTAGTGTATTTTTTGTAATTCACTCACCTGCTGACAATTTTGACACTCAATGGTTAGGGGCTGAATATTCATAACAAACTCTGCTCCATCACAAATGGTTTTTTCTTTAAAAGTGTTAAATGCAATCTCAAGTAGATGTGCTTCAATCCCACTCATTACTCCAATCTTTACAACTATTTTTGTAACTATTGAAGCATCGTTATCTTTAGCTACTCCTTCTATCTGTTCAAGTAGAGCTTGAACTACACTATACTCATGCATAATATTTTCCTTTTAATCTTTGAGGTGTTTCTACTGGACAGAGTTTATAAACAAAATCATGTCGAAGAGTATGAAAACTACTACTTGTTTGCCAAAATTCTGGATGCATTTTATTTAACTCATCGCGTTTACACTTCTCCATAAGCTCTCTCTCTACTTCGACTCTATCTTGCTTATCCCAGATATAATCTTCACTGTAGAGCCTTGAAGCGAAGTTATGTAGCTCCTCGTAGTAGTTTTTTGTTTGAAAAACTTCATCTAACATAGCTATTTTTTTTGCATACTCTACCGATATAGGCAAAGCATCATTAAGCAGTTTTTCTGCTAACTCCTCTCCGATTCGTTTAGGTAAAGTATATGTATGATATTCACTGCCACTTAGTCCCAAAGTTTTATAATGAGGATTTAAAACCACACTTTCTTTAGCTACAACATAGTCACAAGCTAAAGCCATAAAAACTCCACCTGCACCTGCATTTCTTCCAAGTGATGCAACGGTGACAACTTCATCAGCTTCTAGTATAGACTTTATGAGATCATTCATTGCATTTATATTACTCCAACCATCTTCACCCTGTTTTTTAGAGTCTTCTAAAATGTTAAGATGTATTCCATTACTAAAAAAATCCATTCCACCAACAAGAACAATCACTTCTGACTCCTCTTTTAAGTACTCAAAAGCATATTTCAGACGAATACACTGTTCAGCACTCATTGCACCATTATGAAAGTTAAAACAGAGATATGCTACATTGTCACGTTTTTCTACACTCACTTCGTAAAATGTATCATAACTCTTATCAAAAAGGAGTGGTAATCTATGCTCTTTTATCCCTACTATTTTTTCTTTTAGAACATAAGTCGCAGGTAATTTAAAACCATCTACTTCTTTAAGATGACTTATCCATAATGCTCCATCTTTTGTTCCTAGGCAGATAGCTCCATCGCGTTTAGCTAAAATCTCTTTAGTATCACCTCTAAGTCTCTCTTCATTATGAGCACCAAAGAGATAACATTTCACTCCCATAATTTCATCAAGTACACCAGGAAAACTATCTGAGAGATGAATTTTAGAGATTATAGTTTGGGTAGTGTCATTATCCCAATCAATAGTTCTCATATTCTGTTTAAAGAGTTTATGTAAAGGATTTAAAATCTGTACTATTTGTGTGGGATTCTCAAAGAAAGCATCTAAAGCATCAAGTGAATGCTCTACGACTTCTTGTCGGTACAGAGAAGCTTTATAGGTATGACGTACCTTAAAATTACTCTGAGCAATAATATTACCACCATCATAAAGTTCATTAGCTCGAAGAATAACCACTCCCCACTCTTTTGTATCACTAAGGAGAGCATACTCTAAAGAGTTAGGACCTCTATCTCCTATTGGACCAGGATGAAAGATATAGGTAGGATACTTTTCATATATATCTTTAGAGATAAAAGCTTTCAAAAAAGGTGCCAAAATAAGTTCTGGTTCAAACTCTTGAATCTCTACTTTCATCTGTCGCTCATTTATAGCAAAAGTTACACTCACAGAGTGACCCTTATCTCGAAGCTTTGTAAAGAGTGCTTGAGAAAGAGAATTAAAAGAGCTGATCAGAAGTAATATTTTCATAAATATTTAACAGATTCTAGGTAAAAGTTCGCCAGTAGGTGTATCTAAAAACCTTTTTGTACCATAGGAACTTAGTAATACAACTTTACCAATATACTCGTCAGAGACATCTGCAATTTTTACTGCATTTGAAGAGTTTTCAAAAGTTTGTAAAATATTTAATGCTTTTTGCTCATCTTCTTTTTTGATAGCAAGCACAAAAGTACCTTCATTTGCTAAATTTACAGCTTCAAAACCCAGCATTTCACAGATTCCATATACTTCTGCTGAAACAGGAATACTATCTTCTTGGACTTCAATACAGATATTAGACTGTTTTGCCCACTCATTAAGAACTGCACTTACTCCACCACGAGTTGCATCTCTCAGTGCCGTGATTTTCACTCCAGCTTCTATGAGAGCTTGAACTTGATGTGTTAGTGATGCACAGTCACTCTCCAAACTACTAGAGAGTTCTATCCCCTCACGTGCAGCAAAGATAGTTGCACCATGTCGACCTAAATCACGACTAACTAAAATTACATCCTCTTTTGAAATGGAGTTAGAGCTAATTCCTTTTTTCTGAATCTCACCTATACCTGTAGTATTGATAAAGATTTTATCGACACTTCCACGAGGGACAACCTTTGTATCACCACTTACAACTATAGCACCGTTACTCTCTAACTCTTTTTTCATACTACGAACAATTTTTTCTAACTCACGAGTTGAAAATCCCTCTTCAATAATAACACTACAAGTAAGATATTTTGGTTTAGCACCCATCATTGCAAGATCATTACAAGTTCCACAGATTGCTAGTTTTCCAATATCACCGCCAGGAAAAAAGAGTGGACTAACAGTAAAACTATCTGTACTAAATGCCAATTCTCCAGCATGAATAACTGCTGCATCTTCAGATTTTTCAAGAATATCGTTCTTAAATGCTTTATAAAAAACCTTACTTATTAGTTCATTATTTTCTTCACCACCATTTCCCATGGCTAGGGTTATCTGTTTATTCATTTGAGCTAAACCTTTATTTTAGTAAATTACCATATTTATAGTATGCGGCACAAGCACCTTCACTACTTACCATACAGCTTCCAAGTGGCGTTTGTGGCTTACATGCTGTCCCAAAGATAGTACACTCATCAGGTTTTGCCATCCCTCTTAATATATCACCACAGATACAGAGTTTATGATCTTCAATCTCTTCACGAGGAAGTATATCAGCATAGATTCGCTCTGCATCGATATCAGCAAATTGTGGACGAAGTTTATAGCCACTCTCAGGTACATTTCCAAGTCCACGCCACTTAAAAAGTGATGCTTTTTCAAAATAGTTTTCTATAAGTGCTTGTGCTTTGAGGTTTCCATCGTGAGTAACTAGACGTTTATACTCTATCTCTAACTCACATCTTCCCTCATTAAACTGTTTAACAATCATGAAAATGGCTTCCATCACATCTACTGGTTCAAATCCTGCTACAACTACTGGACGATTATACTCTTTAGGAAACTTTTCATAGATTTTACTTCCTGTAATTACACTCACATGACTTGGCCCTAAAAAAGCATCTATTCGGTTGTTATAACTATCTACATGTTCATCACGGGAGTCAATCAACTCAACCATAACCTCTGGAACTGTCACATGATTTATATGAAAAAAGATATTTTTAATCTGTCGTTTGAGTACAATATCTATGAGTGCTGTTGTCATTGGTGTTGTTGTTTCAAATCCTATGGCAAAGAAGATAATTTTTTTCTCTGGGTTCTCTTCTGCAATTTTAAGTGTATCAAGCGGGGAGTATATAAAACGGACATCAGCACCCTTTGCTCTAGCATCTTGGAGACTTCCTCTGCTTCCTGGAACTTTTATCATATCACCAAGAGTTACCAAGATAGTATCTTCAAGTTCAGCTAAGATATAGGCATGATCTATTCTCTCTTTTGGCATAATGCAGACTGGACAACCAGGTCCATGAATGAAGTTAATATTGTCAGGTAGAAGTTGTGGTAAACCAAATTTCATTATAGAATGAGTATGCCCACCACACACTTCCATAATGTTGATAGGGTGAGGAAGTTTTTTAGCTTCCTCTGCTATAAGTTTAGCAAAGCCTTTAATGACTTCTGGATTGCGAAAACCATCATAAAGATCTTTGAGTTGAAGCCCACTCATTATGCTTCCCTATTTTCGCAGTTATCATCATCTATGACCATCTGCTTCCTCT
>JAMORO010000066.1 GCA_027063505.1 Sulfurimonas sp. | reverse complement strand
AGTGAATAAATGAACCATTCTAAAGAACTAATAGAACAGACAAGAGAGTTAAGTATTCTTTTTGCTGAAGACCATGATGAACTAAGAGAAAACACTACTGATATTTTAAAGTATTTCTTTAAACGAGTAGATAGTGTGTCAAATGGTGTAGAAGCTTTTGAATACTATGCAGAAAACCTCAATAAAAATAATAAATACGATTTAGTACTTACAGATATTCAAATGCCAAAAATGAATGGTGTAGTGCTCACACAAAAAATCTATGAACTCTATCCTAAACAGTGTGTTGTAGTACTCTCAGCACATGATACAACAGAGTATCTTTTACCTCTTATTAACCTTGGAATTGAACAATTTATAAAAAAACCCATAGATTACCAAGAGTTATTAAAAGTACTCCTTGTTATTGCAAAAAAAATCAATTTTAAAGAAGAGACTCAGATATCTCATCAAAATATATATTTTGATAAAACTACCTATTTTAATAAAGAGACAAAAAGCCTTATAGAAAATAAAAACAGTTTATACCTTACAAAGTATGAAATAATTTTCTTAATGCTTTTAAGTACAAAAGTGGGGAAAATATACTCTAATGAAGATATAGTAAACTATTTTAATGATGAAGATGAGAGTATTGATTCTCAAAACATTCGTAAGTTAGTATCTAAACTTCGAAAAAAACTACCTGAAGACACTCTAGAGAGTATCTACGGAGTTGGTTATAAACTTAACTCTATAACTTAGATATGTATGCAGCGACTGCTGCTACTTCTTCATTTGTAAGTTTCATTACTTGTGGTTTCATAACACCCTTCATACTACTACCATATGAACCATCTTTGTAGCCATTAATAGCTGTAGTAAGTTGTTTTTTATTCCAACCTTGAATAATTTGTGATTTATTAAGTGCTTTTTTCTCTGCATTTTTTCCATGACATGAACTACATTTTGTAAAGATTTTTGCACCATCAACTATCTTCTTTTCACTCTTTATCTGAACTTTTACAGGAGTACTTTTTTCTATCTTTTCAGGAGTTTTAAGCGATATTTTCTCTTCTAATTTCTTAGTTTCAACTACTTTTTTATCTAATGCAACCGCTGGTGTAGGTTTCACCTCTTCTTGTATCTCTTGTTTTTCATCACTACAGCCAACAATAAGAAGTGCTAAAAGTGCAGATAAGACTATTTTCATTTTTGATCCTTTTTATTAAATATCAATCTCCAAAATTATACAACAAAAAGCGATATTTTAAACCCTAATCATAAATAAATCTTTTTTAGCTATAATTGCGCATGAATTTTGAACCATATCCATTTGAAAAACTAAACAGTTTACTAGAAAATATTGTACCTAACCAAACATTTGATGCCTCTATTTTAACTATTGGTGAGCCTCAGTTTGAAACACCTTCTTTCATTCAAGAGTCTCTTTGTGCAAATACAGCACTGCTAAAAAAGTATCCAAAAACAGGTGGAGAGACAAATCTTCGGGAAGCCATGAGAGGTTTTATCCTAAGACGCTTTCATACACAACTGAGTGATGCACAAATCATCCCTACTTTTGGAACACGTGAAGTACTCTTTAACTTTCCTCAGTTTCTTCTGTTTGACAAAAAAAATCCTGTAATGGCCTATACCAATCCTTTTTATCAGATTTATGAAGGTGCAGCTATAGCTACTCGTTCTAAAGTAATTCATTTGAATCTTAATGCAGAAAATAACTTCAAACCAGAGATAGATGAAGCAGAACTTGCTGGATGTGATTTAGTTATTTTAAACTTTCCAAATAATCCTACAACAGCGACACTCACTCTTGATGAGCTTGGAGAGTGGGTATACTTGGCACTCAAACATAACTTTGTACTTCTCAATGATGAGTGCTATAGTGAAATATATACAGACAGACCAACCCCTTCGCTACTTGAAGCAGCAACTCATGTGGGAAATACTACTTTTAAAAATATCTTAGTTATTAACTCTATCTCAAAACGCTCTTCTGCTCCAGGTCTTCGTTCTGGTTTTATAGCAGGAGATGCAGAGATACTTCGTGAGTATATGAAGTATCGTACATATGTTGGTTGTGCCTCCCCTTTACCTCTGCAAAGTGCTGCAGCAGATGCTTGGAGTGATGAGTCTCATGTGGAGAGTTCCCGTGAAGTTTATAGAAAAAACTTTATAATTGCTAAAGAAATTTTAGGAACAGAGATTCCTAATGCTACTTTTTATCTCTGGATAAAAGTAGATAATGCACTAGAATTTACAAAAAAGCTCTATGAAAAGTACAATGTAAAAGTACTTCCAGGAGAATTTTTAGCAAGAGAAAACAGTAAAGGTGAAAACCCTGGAAAAGGATATATTCGTATAGCCTTAGTAGAAAATGAAATAAAAACAAGAAATGCATTACAGAGAATCAAGGAGTGTTTAAGTGAATAAAGTAGAAGATTTAAAAGCAAAAGTTTTAGAAGCACAAAGTAAAAGTGACATAGCAGGACTTTATGTTCTTGAAGCAGAGGCACATGAAGTGTTTGATGAAGCGACTATTCAAGGATATTATGCAAATATTTTAGACTTAGCCTTAGAGAAACTTACAGACACTTTAGAGTCTCATAGAAAGATGGATCTAAGTGAAGTACAAGATTTTGCAACAACTCGTGCTCTCTATGAGTATGCTATGGAGCACTACTCTGCAGGTCAAGTAAAAGATGCTGCTGCACTGTTTGAAGTACTAAGTGGTATGACAAATGATGACAAGTTTGCTTGGTCACTCAAACTCCACTGGCTTGCAGCTGCAGAAGGTATAAATCTTGAAGGTTTTATGGAAAAAATGGCAGACATCGAAACGACTCAGTCTAATGGAACTTTTTATATCTCTGGCTTTACAAAAGAGGCACAAATTTTGCTAGATAATGCAAAAGAAGTAGAGGGGAAATAAACATATGAAAATCCATTTTATCGGAATCGGTGGTATAGGAATCTCTGGACTTGCACAATATATGCACTATAAAGGTCATGAAGTAAGTGGCTCAGATATTAAAGACAGTATCATCACACAAAAGCTCCGTAAAATGGGTATAAATGTAAGTGTACCCCACTCTGCTAATGCTATCAATAATCAAGACTTAGTTGTTCACTCTGCTATCATTCGCCCTGACAATCCAGAAGTTATCGCAGCCAAAGAGAGAGGTATAGAAGTACTTGCTCGTCGAGAAGCACTCCTTAAAATATTAGATGATAGAAAAGTTTACTCTGTTGCTGGAGCACATGGGAAAAGTACAACAACTGCAATCCTTACAGCTATTATGAATGGTTCTGCCATCATTGGTGCTGAATCAAAAGCCTTCGGTTCAAATGTTCGTTATGATGCGACTACAGATGTTATGCTCTTTGAAGCTGATGAATCTGATGGTAGTTTTATTAACTCAAATCCGCACTGTGCTATTGTCATAAATGCTGAACCTGAGCATATGGAGTACTATGATTATAATTATGATAGATTCTATGATTCATATAAACGTTTTATAAACTCAGCACCATGTAAAGTTTTAAATGCTGAAGATCCATTTCTTGCTACTCTAAAAGATGAGATAGAGGCACAGTGGCTATATCCAAGTAAAGATATAACAGAGATTGAATACGAATTAATAAATAATGAACCACACACAAGATTTAAGTTTAAAGATTTAGGAAGTTTTGCTGTATGGGGATTTGGAAAGCATATCGCACTTGATGCTGCACTAGCAATTCTTGCTGCAAGTGAGTCAATGGATATAGAAGAGATTCGTGCAAATCTTTTAAACTTTAAAGGTATTAAAAAACGTTTTGATATTGTTGGAGCAGAAGATGATGCTGTTATTATTGATGATTATGGACACCATCCTACAGAGATAAAAGCAACATTTGAATCTGTAAAAGAGTATGCAAAGCTTAAGGGCTTTGAAAAAATTACTGCTATATGGCAGCCACATAAATACTCTCGTACTATAGATAATCTTGAAGCATTTACTAAGTGTTTTAATGGGGCAGATGAGCTTATTATCCTTCCTGTTTGGGCTGCAAGTGAAGCACCACAAGAGATAGACTTTGTAAATGAGTTTAAAGCATATAACCTTACAATGGCAGATACTATACAACGTGCTAACAACCATATCACGGTAGTAAAAGATGCACAAAATCTACAGGTATTAGACAAAGGGCTTATCATTGGCTTTGGTGCTGGTGATATTACATACCAAATCAGAGGAATTGCATAGTGGCATATATTGCAGGACTTGTAATAACTGGGCTATTTTTTCTCGCTCTTCACTATTTTACAGAAGTCACAAAAGAGCAAAAAATCACTATCACTATAGTACTCTTAGCTGTTATACTTGGAGCAATTCTTTTTAATAGTTACAATACAAACCAAAGAGAGCAGATGCTAAATGCTGTACTAAAGTTTAAACAGGGTAAAACTATAAGATGTAATGCAAAAGATGTCAATGCGACGAACTATACTCTGAGCATTGGAACATATACTTTCATTGGAAAAAAAGATACCCCAAACTATGCAGAGATGATTAGTGCATCTACATGCGAATAGATAGTAAAAAGAGTAAAATCGAGCTACTCATTAAACAGCTCGATCTCATTGAACATATTGAGCAGTTCCAAAGTTTCTTCTCTCGAACTCACTCCCTTTACATAGAGGGTGACCAAGAACTTCATTTTAAGTATATAAAAGCACTTGATAAACTAGAGTTTAAAGCCCCTCCAAAAGTTACAGATTTTACTACTATCAAAAACCACCTTAAGAAACATGGTGTTTTAAATTTTGAACAAGTTTTTGAAATTGTTAAAGTTGTACGCTATTTTCGATACTTTAGAAACCGAAATATTGATGGCCTTATTGGTGAATGGATGGCTAAATTTGAGATCCCTGAGAAATTTACAGAAGTAGAAAAGTATTTTACTCATGATGGTAAATTTGAAGAGAATCTTGATGAGACACTCTTTGGACTTTCAGCTCGAATAAAAGAGCATAGAAACAATATGAGTGGCTCACTTAAACGAATGATGTCGAGTTCAAAACTAGCTGGCTACCTTGTAGATACTCAAGTTCACTTTGTAAACAACGAAGATTGTCTCTTAGTTCGTGGTGGTTTTAACCATGTTCTCAAAGGTGCAGTTGTAGGGAGATCTAGTGGTGGTTTTTTCTTTGTAAGCCCCGATAGTATTCTAAAGTCTAAAGAGCAGATTCGATACATTGAGCAGGAGCGTGAAACAATTTTCTATGAGTATGCCAAGGAGTTTTCATCGAAACTTGCAGAGCTTCAACCTTTCATAGCGTTTATAGATAAAGAGTTTACAAAGTTTGACAACTATCAAGCACGTGTACTTTTTGCCCAGAGTAAAAATATGCAACTTATTAAGAGTCAAAAAGACTCTAAAATAGTGCTAAGTGGTTTTATACACCCTGCTCTGCACAATGCTAAACCTATAAATGTAGACTTTTCCAAAAACATCCTAATGATTACAGGAGTAAATGCAGGAGGGAAAACAATGCTTTTAAAAAGTATTTTAGCCTCTGCATTTATGGCAAAGTACATCATCCCTATGAAACTAGATGAACATAAGTCTCATATTGGTAGTTTTAAAACAGTTCTTAGTATCATAGATGACCCACAAAATGTTAAAAATGACATCTCTACTTTTGCTGGACGTATGCAGGAGTTCTCCCGAATATTTAAAGAGACTTCGGCTCTTGTCGGTGTCGATGAGATAGAGCTTGGAACGGACTCCGATGAAGCCGCTGCTCTTTTTAAAGTTATTCTTGATGACCTTATTAAACGTCGTCAAAAAGTAGTTGTTACAACACACCATAAACGCCTTGCTGCTCTTATGGCTGACCGTGATGATGTAGAGCTTATGGCTGCTATCTATGATGAGGAGCATCGAAAACCTACTTATGAATTTATGCATGGAATCATTGGAAAATCTTATGCCTTTGAAACAGCTGCAAGATACGGTATAAACGCTATCTTAGTAGATGAAGCAAAAAAAGTTTATGGAGACAACTCGGAAAAGCTCTCTCTACTTATAGAGAGAGGGAGCCAACTTGAGCGAGAGCTCAAACATAAACATAAACTTGTAGATGATAAACTTGAAGATATTAAGAGAAAAGAGATGCAGCTCAAAGAGACTAGAGAAGCACAACTTCGTGAGATAGAAGAACAAAAAGCAGCACTTAAACGTAGCTATGAAGTTGCTATTGGTGAGGCAAAAGCAGCAGCAAAAGCAAATGATTCAAAAGCGATTCATAGAGCGATGAATAAAGCGAACAAAAAACTCCCCCAAAAAGAGGAAGAGTCACTTAAACGCGATGTTGTATTTAATATAGGAGATGTTGTGAAGTACCACTCAAGTCGTGGAACTATCATCTCTATGAAAGGTGAAAAAGAGGCAATGATAGAGATGGATGGAATGAAAGTTCGTGTTAAAACAAAGCATCTTAAACACACACAAGCAATCAAAAGAGTTCCAAGAACAGATATAAATGTAAATGTAGAGAAAAGAGCAGGCCTCAAGTGTGACTTACATGGTTTAAGAGCAGATGAGGCTTGTGATGTTTTAGATAAGTTTTTAAATGATGCCCTTATAAATGGATGGGATGAAGTCATAGTGTATCATGGTATTGGCACAGGAAAACTCTCCTTTGCTGTCAAAAATTTCCTCAAAGCTCACCCTAGAGTTCAAGGCTTTAGTGATGCACCACAACACTTAGGTGGTTTTGGTGCAAAGATAGTGAGTCTATAATGGCAAAATCAGTAGCTATCATTGGTGCCGGAGCATCAGGACTTATTAGTGCTATATTTTGTGCCAAAGCAGGTCTTCGTGTAGAGATATTTGAACAAAATACAAAACCTGCTAAAAAGATTTTAGTAAGTGGTAATGGACGATGTAACATCTCAAATCGTAACCTAAGTGTTAATGACTACTTTGGAGAAAATCCAAGCTTTGTTAAGTACGCACTTGAAGAGTTTGGATTTGAGCGATTTGAAAAATTTTGTAAAGAGATAGGACTAGTTCTTAATGTTATAGAAGATGGTCGTGCTTATCCCCTTAGTAATGAAGCAAAAAGTGTTGCCCAAATTTTTGAGAGTTATAGTCGTTCGTTAGGGGTTACCTTTCATAACAATACAAAGATTACAGATATAAAAGCTCTTAAAGAGGAGTTTGATGCAGTGATAGTAGCAACAGGATCACGTGCAGCTGAACATCTTGGTGGAAATGCAGATGGGGAATCTTTTGCAGCTGCATATGGACATAATATCCTTTCAGCTTACCCTAGTCTTGTACAACTCCATCTTAATTCACAAATAGCAAAAAAGATGAGTGGCTCAAAGCTCAATACTGAAATAACACTTCTTATAAATAGTACAAAAGAGAGAACTATTACAGGAGATCTCCTTTTTACAAACTATGGTGTTTCAGGATTTGCTATACTTGATCTTTCTCAAACTGCGAGTGAAGCACTCCTTCACTATCAAGCTGTAGATATAAGTATAAATCTTCTCCCTCATTTTACTATGCAAAAACTTGCAGCACATATAGGTAAAGTTGCACAAAATTATCCTAAACTAAAAATAGTAGATATCTTAGCAGGACTTATTCCACTAAAAATTGCTCATGGAATATTAGAGACACTTGGTATCTCACCAAATACAGATGCAAAAGAAGTACACACTAAAACTGCCAAAAGAGTTGCCAACCTCATACTCAACTGGCGTTTTGAAATTCATGCAACACATGGGTTTCGTCATGCGGAAGTAAGTGGTGGAGGTATTGACACTTCTGAAATAGATGAAAAAACTATGATGAGTAAAAAGTGTAAAGACCTCTACTTTACAGGTGAGGTTCTCGATGTTGTTGGAAAAAGGGGTGGTTATAATTTTGCATGGGCCTGGGCTAGTGGCTACCTTGCGGCAAAGAGTATATGTAATAAAAAATAAGATTATTTAAAATGTCATATTTGCTCTACATTCTTATGATATACTCTATGAATGCATAGATTTTTACTCCTTTTTATTTTACTAACTCTTATACTTCAAGCACAAGAATACCCTCAAAAAAGAGTCTCTCTTCTGCTTCCTTGGAAACATCAGTTTCAATTTGCTGGCTACTATATTGCTAAAGAGTTAGGCTACTACAAGAGAGTTGGTATTGACCTTGAAATAATAGAGCATGATAGTAGTAGAGATCTCACAAAGGATGTCATCAATAACAGAGTTGAATTTGGAGTAGGACACTCTGCTCTACTTCTTGAAGCAGAAAATGGAATCATTTTTCTTACTGCTATTCACCAGTCGTCTCCCCTTATTCTTTTGAGTAAAAACCGTGATGACATCACTTCCCTTAAAGATATTACAGATAAAAAGATAATGCTTACAGAGGACCAAACACAGATAGCTTCCATCTATGCGATGCTCCATGCAGAGGGAATAAAAGATAGTACTTATAAGAAAATAAAGACTACTTATAACCCCATAGACATAGTGAATGGCTATGCTGACCTGATGGTTGCATATACAGCAAATGAACCCTTTACTTTGAGTGAAAAAGATATTAAATATACTATTTTTGATCCACAAGATTATGGGTATGACTTCTATGCAGATATTCTTTTTACTTCACAAAATCTACTCACTAAAGATCCTAAACTAGTCGAAGATTTTCGTAAAGCAACTTTACAAGGGTGGCGTTATGCCTATACACATATAGATGAGACTATACATATAATTCTTAAAAAGTATAATACCCAAAATAGAACTTTTAAAGCTTTACGTTTTGAAGCAGATACACTTAAAAAACTAGCTTTTAAAAAAAACATAAACTTTGGAAATATAAACCCCGATAAACTTCAAGAGATCGCGACGACATATAGACTTCTTGGATATAAACTACCAGTAAAAGAGGTGAACTACAACAAGTTTATCTATGACTCTTCCAATGATATTCAATTTTTTCTCAAAGATCAAAAAGATAAATCTTCTTTTATTTACAATTTTCTACATAATGAGTACTTTAAAAAAAGTCTCATACTTCTCTTTATTTTCCTTCTATTCTTTTTGCTTTTTGAGTATAGAATACGAAAAATATTAAAAATAAAAACAACTGAATTACTCCTCAAAAACAAGATTTTTAATAAAAATATCTGTTCATTAAATGTTTCAAAACATGGAGTCATTAACTCGGTCTCTTCTGCATACTGTAAACTATGTGGCTACACTAAAGATGAGCTTACAAATCATACCTTTCAAAAAGTACGAGATCAGGAGACACCCAAAGAGCTCTACCAAGATCTATGGATAACAATTAGTAGCGGACACTCTTGGAGTGGGGAGATAAAAAATATTAAAAAAAATGGCGATCCTTACTGGGTTGAGATTATTATCTCTCCTCTAGTAGATACAAAAGGAAATATTCTCTCTTATGATGCAATACTTGTTGATATAAGTGCACAAATAATGCTTCATAAGTTTAATGAGAAACTTCAAGAAGAGGTCTCAAAAAAGACAAAAGAGCTCGAAAAACTAGCTAACACAGATAAACTTACAGGCATCTATAACAGAGTTAAATTAGATACTACTTTAGAGAAAAGTTATAGCTACTTTGTAGAGTATCAAGAAAATTTTGCCATTATTATCATAGATATAGATTATTTTAAAAGAGTTAATGATACTTATGGGCATCAAGTGGGTGATGAGATACTTATTGAGATTACACAAATCATTCAAAAAAGTATTAGGAAATCTGATATACTTGGTCGATGGGGTGGAGAAGAGTTCATAATCATCTCGGCAAAAACAGATGCAAAATCGGCAACAATAATTGCGCAAAATATTAGAGCAACAGTCGAATCTTTTACCTTTACAAGAGTTGGTAAACTAACTATTTCTCTAGGTGTTGCTGACATACTTTCTTGTAGCTCTATTGAAACTACCATAAACCAAGCAGATAGCCGTTTATATGAAGCCAAAGCATCTGGAAGAAACTCTGTAGTAGGTCAATATGTATAAAAATACTTTCAAATATCTCTTTATCCTCTTATCTTTTCTCTCCATATTAGAGGCTAAACCTATTTTGGTTACATATGATACAACAGATATAGAAAACTTTGAAATCCAATACTTTATAGACAAGAGTAGTGCACTTAGTTTCGATGATATACAAAAAGAAGAGTTTCAAGTTATTACAAATACCAACTCTTTTTTTGGTAATGTTGGTACTGTTTGGTATAAACTAGGCTTAAAAAACCAGACAGTCTTAGATAGACAACTTTTTTTACACAATGATTATGCTTACTTTTCAAAAGAGATTATTATCTATTTTTATAAGAACAATAACTATATTGACCAAACTAAGTACTCTATTTCACAAACACACGAGAGCAATAAACTTATAGGAAGTACCCTTCTCTATCCTTTTTTACTCAAAGCAAAAAGTGTAGGAACAATCTATATAAAGAACACTCCTATGATTAGTCCTCTTTTTAATCTCAAAATTTATGATGAGAGACACTCTCTCCTCTCCTTAACAAACAAAACTTTTCTTTCTAATAGTATTATTTTTATTCTTCTAACACTAGCACTCTATAATATTATGCTATTTCTCTTTAACAAACGCAAAGAGTTTATCTACTATGCTCTATATCTTATAAATGCCTCTGTTGGATTTGTCTACTTTTATGGTTCACTCTATAATAACCTCTATATTTACGGAGAGATTACCTACTGGTTTAATCTCTCTGCCATTCTTGTTTCATTTTTTTTAGCACTATTTATACGAACAACCTTTCAGACAAAAGAGCTCCATAAAAAAATAGACAAGCTACTTTTATCTCTTATCTATCTCACACTTATTAACCTGCTTATTGCCCTTTTTTATGATCTTAAATTTGCTATGAAGATGCTCCACTTTACATTTACCTACTCTTTTTTAATTATGATTTACTTTGCCTACTATCTCCTTAAATCACAGCACTACTTAGCAAAAATTTTTATTACTGCCTACACTATTTATATTTTAGGAATGAGTATCACTCTTTTAAGTATGTCAAATCTTATAGCATTAAATTTCTTTACTTTTCATGCATCAGGTATTGGTATAGTTATAGAAGCACTGCTCTTCTCCTATCTTATCTACTACCATATTCATAGACTAGAACAGGAGATTCGTACACAAAAAGAGCTTATCATCACTAAAAATAAAAAAGCACAACTAGGAGATATGATAAGTGCTATTACCCATCAATGGAAACAGCCTTTAGCTAGAATAGCATCTATCACAACTCTTATGCAGTTTAAAATAACAAAAAATAAAATTATTACAACAGAAGAGATAGAGCAAAAACTAGATTTAGTTAACTCTAATGTTAGTTTTTTAAATGAGACTATAGATGACTTTAAAGACTTTTTTCAACCTAATGCAACTCCAAGAGAGGAGGACATTACAAAAATCATACAAAAAAGTATAACAATTAGTATGGATGATACTCTCCATAAGGAGATAATAATAAAGACAGATATTTGCATTGAAAATAAAATATTAACATATAAAAATGAGCTCATCCATATTTTGCTAAATATCATTCAAAATGCAAAAGAGGCACTTATAAATAACAGTGTTAACATACCTATGATTAAAATTATGGGCTATACTAAAGATACGAAAGTCTATATTGATATTATTGATAATGCAGGTGGTATAAAAAAGGAGAACCTACCACTGATATTTAACGAAAACTATACTACTAAAGAGGTAAAGAATGGTAATGGTCTTGGACTTTACCTCACAAAAGTTATCTTAGAAGAGCATCTTAAAAGCTCCATAGAAGCAATACCCATCAAAAATGGAACGATGTTTAGGATAATTTTATGAAAAGAGACTTCACACTTTTATATGTAGAAGATGACCCAATTGTACGAGAAAACTTAACCGAAATATTTCAAGAGTATTTTAGAACTGTTATAACAACAGATAATGGAAATGAAGCATTTAAAATCTATGAAAAGACAGCTATTGATGTAGCAATTTTAGATATATCTATAAAGGGGATAAACGGTATTAGTGTAGCTAAAAAAATTCGTGAGAATGATTTAAAAACACTTATAATTATGATAAGTGCTTACTCAGATAAGGAAAAGCTACTACAAGCAGTAAATCTTAATCTTAGTGGTTATCTTGTAAAACCTGTTTCACTTGAAGGGATAGATACAATCCTTAAAAAGATATTTATTACACTTACAGATTCAAATCTTATAGCACTTAAAAACAACTTTTTCTGGACTCCTCAAGAGAGTGCTATAGTTTATAAGAACGAGAAAATCAAACTTACAAAAAGTGAGAGAATGATAGTAGAACTTCTTTTAAAAAATAGAAATACCTATATGAATGCACTCGATATACAAGAAGAAATATTTCAAACACAGAGTAGTGAAACACCACAAAACAACATCGTGCAGTTACTCTCACGACTAAAGAAAAAAGTCCTCACAAAATATAAGATAGAGGATTATTTTATAGAGAACTGTTATGGTTTAGGGTATAGAGTAGTGATAAATACAAATAACTTATAAAACAGCGCTATTTTACAGATAAATTTTTGTATACTATCTGTATGAAAATATGGATACTACAAACAGAAACACCAACACATAAGATCGTACGCTTTAACTGTGAAGAGCATAGTGACTTAATCTATCTAGATGAGTTTACTGATGATGCCTTTAAAGAGTATCTTCAAACACTTCAAGCAGATATAGATGCAGATAAAAACCTTAAACTTATCAAGTACTATGGTTATCTTCACCTACTTCTAAAAAAATAAAAGGATTTTTATGTCTACACCTCTAATTATTTTAATCGTTTTAGCAATTGTTTTAGTTTTAATGTACAACTCTTTAGTTGCCAAGAAAAACCAAGTTGAAAATATTTTTTCTTCTGTCGATACACAACTTAAAAAACGCTATGACCTCATACCAAACCTTGTAGCTTCTGTAAGTAAGTATATGGAACATGAGAAATCTATACTTGAAGATGTTACAAAACTTCGAGCAGAAGCAAATAAACCAAATATCTCCAACGAGCATAAAATGGCTCTAGATGCTAAAATGAGTGCAGCACTTGGCTCCATTATGATAGCAGTTGAAAACTATCCAGAGCTCAAAGCAAATGAAAATGTAATGCACTTACAACATACTCTTAATGAAGTAGAAGCTCAAATTTCAGCAGCACGTAGAGCATATAACCAAGCAGTTACGGATTATAATAATGCCCTTGAACAGGTTCCTACAAACTTTATGGCAAATGCTATGGGTTACAGTAGAAAGGACGTATTTGAGATTAGCGAACATGAACGCAAAAATGTAAATGTTAAAGAACTGTTTAACTAATATGAGATGAAAGGTTTAAGCGAACTTACTGATTTTTACTATAAAACTCTTTTTCCTACACTCCAAAAGCTTGAAGAGGATAGAAAGAAACTACAAAAGCGTATTATTACTATTGGTGTTATTTATACTCTATTTGCACTTGTGATTTTAATATCCCTGACCTCTTCTAATTATGTGAACTTTGATTTCATCATTTTTTTAGCTTTTGCATACTTTGGAGGAGGAAGCTTTCTCTATAAGTACCTTATAAAAGACTACACGAAAGAGTTTAAAGCTAATGTGATTGATCCTCTTATAAAAGAGATAGATAGTGAGTTACATTATGTAGCACAGATGCATGTAGCTGAGCAACACTTTAGCCGTTCAAAACTCTTTACAACAAAACCCGATAGAGTCAGCGGTAATGACTATGTACGAGGGAAAATAGATGGTATAAATATAGAGTTTTCAGACTTTCATGCTGAAAAACGCCATCGTGATTCTAAAGGTCGAACATCTTGGAATACTCTTTTTCAAGGGCTTTTTATTATTAGTGAATTTAATAAAAACTTTAAAGGGACAACTGTAATCCTTCCAGATAGTGCAGAGAGTACCTTTGGTAGTTTTATAGGCTCTTGGTTACAGTCAAATAATTTTGGTCGTGATGAACTTATCAAGATGGATAGTGTAGCATTTGAAAAAGAGTTTGTAGTCTATGGAACAGACCAAATAGAAGCTCGGTATATCTTAACCCCACTCCTTATGCAGAAACTTCTTAACTATAAAAAGAGAACAAAGAAAAAACTTTTTATCTCTTTTACAAGCAAGAAACTCTATATAGCTATCGCTTATAATAAGGATCTTTTTGAGCCATCTGTTTTTCATTCACTTTTAAAGTATAAAATAGCGATGGAATATGTTGAAACTCTTCATCTTGCCATAGGTATAGTGGAAGAACTTAAACTAAATCAAAAACTTTGGAGTAAACAATGAAACTAAAACTACTAATGCTAGTGCTTTTTTCTACACTAAACTTAAGTGCTATTACAGTTGGGGAAACACCTAAAAACATCACAATTGAAGGTGATAATGGAGGAAATGTAGCTGATGGCTCAACTTGGAACTCTAACACTATAAAAGATAAAGTTTATGTGATGTTTTATGTTGACCCTGATGAGAAAGGTGTTAATGAACACTTTTCAGCTGCATTAAAAGAGAAAAAGTATCGTGAAAAAGGTGCTTTTGGAAGTATGGCTATTATAAACCTAGCAGCTACTTGGAAACCAAACTTTGTAATAGAGAAAATTTTACAGAGTAAACAAGAGGAGTTTCCAGATACTATCTATGTAAAAGATAAAAGTTCAGTACTTGTAAAAGAGTGGAATGTTGCAGATGATGCTTCAAATATTTTAGTTTTTGACAAAACAGGAAAACTTCTTTTTTATAAGTCTGGAAAGATGGAAGATAAAGATATGACCAAAGTATTTCAAATTATAGAAGAAAACCTCTAAATATGAATAGTGAAAACAGTGTTTTACTGCTTAGTATAAAAGATCTTTTTACAGGAAAGATGATTAAGTACTCTATTCTTCCCTTTATATTGAGTATGTTTGTAATGTATCTATTTTTCTTTGTTGTTGCAGGAATTGGGTTAGACTCTTTAGGTTCTATGGAAGTACACTCAACACAAACAAATATAATAAATGGTATACCAAATACCGATACGTTTAGTGCTACACTACAAGGAACAGCTCTTATTCAGTGGCTAATGAGCCATGCCATCACCTCATGGATAGCCTCATTTTTAGTCTATACTATTGGTGGATTTTTAACACTCTACTTCTCTATCTTTGTTGCACTTATTATCGTTGGTTTTTTAACACCCACCATTTTAAAAGAGCTTCAAAAACGCCACTATGAAGATGTAGAGCTTATTGGGCATTCAAACCTTTTTAAATCTCTCTTTTTGATGCTACAATGGGCTGCAATTATGATTATAATGTTTATAGTTTTTATACCCCTATACTTCATTCCAATCGTAAACATTATTGCATTTAACCTACCACTCTATTACTTTTTTCATAAAATTATGACCTATGATGTTAGTTCCACTATATGCTCTAAAGATGAAGCAGTTCAGATAAAGTTTTTTCATGCTTCAACACTACGATTAAAAACATTAGGACTTTATCTTATTTCACTCATTCCATTTGTGGTGTTTTTCGCAAGTGTTTTCTATATCATATACCTTGGACATAGCTATTTTATAGAGACTAGAAAGATGAGAGCTCAATAACTAAATCAGATAAGAAAAATTTCTTTTAAAGGTAACAAAACTTTACTTTTCTTCCTCTTTCTCCGCATGTTTCATAACCATCGCACGATAAGCATCATCTTTTGGTACAAGTCCCGCTTCATACAAAAACTGACTCGCTAAAAAGTTCTGTTTTTTTATCTTGTCATATCTCGCAAAACTAAGATAAAGCATATCTTTTGCACGAGTAACAGCCACATAAAAGAGACGACGCTCCTCATCTAAACTTCCCCCTCTCTGCATAAGTTTACGGTTTGGAAAACGTCCATCCATTAAGTCAACAACATAAACCTCTTTATACTCTAAACCCTTACTTGCATGAACACTCAGAAGGTTTACACCCTCCCCTTGTGTTAAGTCCGAAGAGCCAAGTATCATAGCGTTTAGGAAACGCTCATGCTCAGAGTATGGCTTTGTGAGCTCTTTTAAAAGTATATTTTTACGCTCTATTCTTACAAGAGCCTCTGTCTTCTGCTTCTCGTCTATACTTCCATCTTTAAGTTGTGCTCTTTTTGTCGCTAAAACATCTGCAATATATTTAAAAAGCTCTGATTTTACTATCTTATCTACTACAGTTTGAGGTCGTTTTACACCCTTTAAATCACGAAACAGTAGATAAAAACTATGTAAAAATGTTGCACTATCTTTTGTAAGTCGCGGATGTTTGAGTACAGGGTTTTTCATAAACTTTGCTTCAAAACCGAGCTTTGCATACTTCCCTACTGCTCCAAGTTCTATAAAGTCATCAAAGAGTCCAAGTTGATGATTGAGTTTTCGTTTTTCAAAAGGGTTTTTCATCGACTCATCAGGGGCATAAAGTCCATAAAACATACTCCCCTGCCCTAAGTTTTTCAGAGCAAGGTAGAGCTCTTTAGCCATAGCACTTCCTATGCCTCGTGCAAACTCAAAGAGATGTATAAACGCCATCATATCAGACTCATTTACAAGAAGAGTATAGAGATCTAAAACAGCTTTCACCTCACGAGAATCAAAAAATGATGTTCCCCCTTTTCTCTTACAAGGTATATCAAGCTCACGAAGACCAACTTCTATACCATCAGCCGAGGAGTTGTTACGAAAGATAACAGCTATCTCCTCTCGTGGTGTTTGTGTATCTCGAATCATTGCAGCTATTGCATGATACTGATCGAAGAGTTCATCAAACGCTATGAGTTTTGGGGCTTGAAATTCATTTGTTCGTGTCACTTCTAACTGTTTTGGATAGATACGTTCGTTATGTTCTATCACTTTTGTAGCAAGTGAAAGGATTGGTCTTGAAGAGCGGTAGTTTTTTGTAAGAGTATGTACAACTGCATTAGGAAACTTCTTTGTAAATGAACCAATAATTCCGATATCTGCCCCATTAAAAGCATAGATACTCTGATCATAATCTCCAACACAGAAAATAGAGGGAGGTTTCATTGCATCTATTAGTGTCCCTTGAAGTGCATTTGTATCTTGATACTCATCAACAAGAACCTCTTTATACCCTAACTCTTTTGTTTTACATATCTCTCTGAAGTTTAACAGTAAGTCATTAAAGTTTACAAAACCATAGTCACGTTTAAGCTGCTCAAACTCATCAACAACATCGGCATAGATAAGAGCAAATTGAGCATGTTCTTCATATTTATCTATTACCCAGTCTTCAAAATTGTTCTCAAGTTCAGTGTTTTGGTAGAAGGAGTACATATCATATAGGTGGTTTCCTCCATAAGGAGTTATATCAGCATCAATATTTTGAAAGGAACGTTTCTCAAAAACACTTCTAAAGAGTGTCTTTAGTTCGCGTTGCTGTTTTAAAACAACACGTTTATCATGTTTTTTTAACCATCTGTAGCTCACTGCATGAAAAGTTCCAGCATCTATCTTAGAAGCTACATTTTTTCCAAAGTACTCAGCTACACGAGCAACCATCTCAGCGGCTGCTTTATTTGTAAAGGTAAGGAGAAGAATCTCACTGGGTTGTATCCCATTTCCAAGAAGGTAACCGATACGACCAACTATAGTAGAGGTCTTCCCTGTTCCAGCAGAAGCAATGATAAGGTTTTGTAAATCTTTAGAAGTTGCAGCAGCATACTGTTCTTCATTTAAACGTGATAAAGGCATAGCGGAATTATAGCTTGGGAGTTTTAAAGTGTGCTAATATAAACTTCACTTACAACTCTATTTCTTCCCTCTTCTTTAACAAAGTGGAGATTATCGTCTGCTATTTTATACATAACTTCTATCCTTTTTTAAACTACTTTAGTATTTAAAACATTGTCCTATTCTAAACATCAGAGTCAAAGCTCTAGCTATAATCTCGGTGACTAAGAATATTTTAAGATAAAAAAAGGAAAGTTTATTAAAAAATAAGAAAATTACAATAAAAAATAATGAATTTAACAAATTTTTAAAAAATTTTAAGCCCCTTAATTACTTGTTAACACTATAAGAGATATAATCGCGCAATTTTTAATACAGATAATTGAAGGCTAAATATGTCAGATAACAAATACAATCCACAAGAAACAGAGAACAAATACTATAAAATTTGGGAAGAGCGCAAGTACTTCGAGATAGATGCGAACAAAGATATTCAAGAAGAGGGAAAAAACTTCTCTATCATGATGCCTCCACCAAATGTTACAGGACGTCTACATATAGGTCATGCACTTACATTTACACTTCAAGATATCATCACTCGTTATAAACGTATGGATGGGTATAAAACGCTATGGCAACCGGGAACAGACCATGCAGGAATCGCTACTCAAAATGTTGTAGAGAAACAACTCCTTGCTGAGGGAACGACTAAAGAAGAGCTAGGTCGTGAAAAGTTTTTAGAGCGTGCTTGGGCTTGGAAAGCAGAATCTGCTGGCATCATGACAGAACAGCTACGCCATATGGGTGTGAGTCCTGCATGGGAGAGAGAGCGTTTTACTATGGATGAGGGTCTTCAGTCATCTGTAAAAGAGGCCTTTGTTAAACTTTATGATGATGGTCTCATAGTCCGTGGTAACTATATGGTTAACTGGTGTACACATGATGGTGCACTCTCTGACATAGAAGTTGAACACGAAGATCATAATGGTAAATTTTACCACATCACATACCCATTTTCAGATGGAAGTGGCTCGGTTGAAGTAGCTACTACTAGACCTGAGACATACTTCGGAGATACTGCCGTTATGGTTCACCCTGATGATAAACGCTATGCTGACATCATCGGTAAGGAGATAAAACTACCTTTACTAGAGAGAACTGTAAAGATCATCGCTGATACTCATGTTGATATGGAGTTTGGAACAGGTGTTGTAAAAGTAACACCTGCTCATGATACGAATGACTACGAAGTTGGAAAACGCCATGACCTAGAGTTCATCACTGTTTTCGATGAAAAAGGTATTCTTAACGAATATGCTGAAGAGTTCCAAGGACTTGAGCGTATTGAAGCTCGTGAAGTTATCGTTAAACGTCTTGATGAAGAGGGTTTCATCGTTAAGATAGAGGATCATAAACATCAAGTGGGACACTGTTACCGCTGTAAAAACATCGTAGAGCCATACATCTCTAAACAGTGGTTTGTTAAAAAAGAGGTAGCAGATAAGTCTATCACTAAAACAAATGAAGGTGAAGCTCAGTTCTTCCCTCCACACTGGATAAACTCTTATAACTCATGGATGGGTGAGCTTCGTGACTGGTGTATCTCTCGTCAACTCTGGTGGGGACATCAGATACCAGTATTTTACTGTGATGATTGTGGCCATGAGTATGCAACTACTGAAGAAAATCCTGAGTCTTGTCCTAAGTGTTCAAGTAAAAACCTCTCTCAAGATCCTGATGTACTAGATACTTGGTTCTCTTCTGCGCTCTGGCCATTTTCAACTTTAGGTTGGGAAAATGGTGAAGCTGGAAAAGGTGCACTTTGGAATGAGCAAGATATGAAAGACTTCTATCCAAATACTCTTCTTATCACTGGTTTTGATATCCTTTTCTTCTGGGTAGCTAGAATGATGATGATGGGCGAGAACTTTAACGGGCAACTTCCATTTAACCATATCTATCTCCATGCACTCGTTCGTGATGCCAAAGGTGACAAGATGAGTAAGTCAAAAGGAAATGTAGTTGACCCTCTTGATATGATAAACAAGTATAGTGCGGACATCCTACGTTTTACTCTCGCTATCTCTGCGGCTCAAGGTCGTGACATCAGAATGAGTGAAGAGAAACTAGAGTTAAACCGTAACTTTACAAACAAGCTTTACAATGCAGCAAAATACTTACAAATGAATGTAGATGTATTTCCTGATATGAATGGTTTTTGTGTTGAGACTGACCTTGGTCGTTATATGATGAGCCGTCTAAACTTTGCGACTAAAGAGGTTCGTTCTTACCTTGATGAGTATAAGTTTAATGATGCAGCACTTGTTCTATACAAGTTCCTATGGAATGAGTTTTGTGGCTGGGGTATAGAGCTTTCTAAGGCTGATAAAGCTTCTGTTGTAGAGCTTGGAGCTATCTTTAAAGAGGCTATGAAGCTTCTTCATCCATTTATGCCATTTATCACTGAGCACCTTTACCATGAGTTAAGTGGTACGAGCTTAGAAGATGGTGAGTCTATCATGCTTATGCGTTTTCCTACAAAAACAAAACAGCGTAAAGAGGAAGCAAAGTTTGAGATAATCATGGATGCCATCGTTTCCATCCGTCGTGCAAAAGTTCTTGTTGATCTTGCTAACCAAAAGATAGAGAAAGCTTTCGTAAAAATAGATGGTATTTCAGAGAAAGACAAAGCGATGATGCTTCCTTTCATCACAAG
>JAMORO010000065.1 GCA_027063505.1 Sulfurimonas sp. | reverse complement strand
TTTACTTCTTGTTTAAGTTGTTCA
This sequence comes from Sulfurimonas sp., assembly GCA_027063505.1. GTDB lineage: Bacteria > Campylobacterota > Campylobacteria > Campylobacterales > Sulfurimonadaceae > Sulfurimonas. The sequence continues at coordinate 3,873 of JAMORO010000065.1, read as the reverse complement.
TTTTCATAAAGCAGATCTTCATAGCTACTCTTAAGCTTAGTAAACTCCTCTTGAGGGATACCATTATTATCAAAAAAACCCATTTCACTCTCCTTCGATTAGAACAACTTATTTTGCAAAAAGTGTACCAACAAAAACTTAAGAGATAACTGAATAATAGTATCTATTTAAGCGTTAAAATGTATCACTATAGAAAATAAATGGTATAATCCCATTTAATGAAAATATACGGAGCTCAAAATGAATAGAAAAAAAATATATAACCCAGATTCAACTGAAAGTGTAAATGATAGACAGATTTTTGGTGGAAATCCAACGGGTATTTTTGAGCTTAACAATATTAAATATCAATGGGCATATAACCTTTGGGAGATGATGTTAAACAATACATGGTTTCCTAAAGAGGTTGATATGACTCGAGATGTAAATGATTATAAAAATCTTACAGATGCCGAAAAAACTGCTTATGATAAAGCACTTTCACAACTAATTTTTATGGACTCATTGCAAACAAACAATATTATAGATAATGTAAATCCATATGTGACTTCACCTGAAATAAATCTTATACTCGTTCGCCAGTCATTTGAAGAGGCATTGCATTCTCAAAGTTATGCAGTTATGGTAGATAGTATCTCAACAAACTCTGAAGAAATTTATGAACTGTGGCGTCGAGACATGATGCTTAAGGGTAAAAATGATGCTATAGCAAGAGTCTATACCGAACTTGCAACAAATCCAAGTGAGACTAACTTTGTTAAAGCATGTTTTGCAAACCAAATTTTAGAGGGTATCTACTTTTACAGTGGTTTTACTTATGTCTATACACTAGCACGTTCAGGAAAAATGCTAGGTTCAGCACAGATGATTCGTTTTATACAACGTGATGAAGTAACACACTTAGTACTTTTTCAAAACCTTATAAACACACTAAGAAAAGAGCGTTCAGATCTTTTTACAGAGCAGTTAAAAGCAGAAGTTATAGAGATGTTTAAAGAGGCTGTAAAGCTTGAAACTGAGTGGGGTCAGTATATCACACAGGGGCAGATTTTAGGTCTTACAGATGATATTGTAGCACAGTACATTCAGTATCTTGCAGATGATAGACTTACTTCTGTAGGCTTTGATAAACTTTACAATGTAGAAAATCCTATTAAGTGGGTGGATGACTTTGCAAAGTTTAATGACCAAAAAACAAACTTTTTTGAAGGAACAGTAACAAACTACTCAAAAGGTTCTCTCTCTTTTGATGATGACTTCTAAACCTGATGAGCAGATACTCTGCTCACTTCTTTTTCAAACAACCTCTAACTACCAAAAAAATCTACAAACACTACTAACACTTATAACAGATGCAAAAGAGGGATCAATCATTGTCGCTCCTGAAGTATGTTTAACTGGATATGATTATGATAATTTTGAAGCAGTTGCAGCATTCGCTCCATCAGCAATAGAAGCGATAAAAAGAGTCTCTTATAATAAAATTATTATTTTTACTCTTATAGAAGAAAGAGATAGAGAAGTTTTTAACTTTGCAAAAATTTTTTATAATGGCAATGTAGTTTATGAGAGAGCAAAAGCAAGACTCTTTCGTTTTGGAAATGAACATAAGTACATGAGTGAGGGGAGTGATAAGGAGTTTGAAATCGTAAAAGTAGCTGGTGTGAAGATAGCTGTTTTTATCTGTTTTGAGTTGCGTTTTAAAGAGTTGTGGCAGATGGCAGAGGGTGCTGATGTCATTGCAGTTCCTTCATGGTGGGGTGTAGCAAGAACTGAAAACTTTAAAACACTTACAAATGCTCTAGCCATTATGAACCAGTGTTATGTTGTTTCTAGTGACTCTTTAAACACCGAGTGCAGTAAAATGAGCGGGATAATCAAGCCCAATGGTGAAGTTACGCGAAATGGAAATAAACCTTGCTTAGAAGTTGCGTTCAAAACAAAAGATATAGCTCTTATGCGTCGATATATGGACGTAGGAATAGAGTAACTTTTTTAAGCAGAGAAAAGTGAATTCTCTTTATAGCTTGCATATGCTTCTACTGCATTGTTTTGCTTTTGAACATCACGAAGTGATTGAAGAACAGTAGCTGTTGTATCATCTTGTGAGGAGACTTGAGTATCATTTCCAACTGCTAAGTATATCTCTACTTGTGACTGTGTTGATTTACGGGCTAAGTAGTCAGTTGCAGTTGCTCTTTGTGAATCTTTTTGCTCTTGTGAAGCTTGGGCTACTTCTGCACTTTTTTCATCTTGTGCATTCGTTAGGTTTGTTTGTCCCTGTGGTGTTAATGCAAGTTCACTCTCATCGTTACGAATAACATTACCTTGACTCGCTTCATAAACTTCTTTGTTAGTATATTTTGGGTCATTAGGCTCTACAGGAGTTGTAATGGGTTTTTGGTACTGGTTCATAGCTTGATAGCTGTTTTGTTGGCTTGAAATTTCCATAATAGAGTCCTTAACTTTTATTTGCTTGTGAGTTATTATAGCACTTTTCTTCTGCTAAAACCTTAAAAACATAGAAAAGCTTTAGTAGGTATCGCTCTACATTTTCTCTTGAAAGATTTTGAGTGACCTCAAACTTACTAATAGTTCTTCCATCCATCAAATCTACAAGTAGCACCTCATAGGGATCAATAGTTTTACTGAGTTGGGGTAATATAGGGAGAATTGAAATGCCAATCTCTTGAGATATTTCATCTCTATGCCTTGCAAAACGCTCTGCATAGTACTCCTTATCGGCGTTTATAAACTCATGTATTTTTGAACCAAAACTCATTTTGAGTTGGTTTATGGGTAAGATACCACTAAAGAGTATAGTAATTGGAAATTCACTAAGCACTTTAACTTTTTTCACTCCAAAAGTAGAGTTCTGTTTATTATCTGAGATAGAGTGAATATACTCTACAAAGCTATTGATTTTATTGAAATTATGTGTATCATCTTCATAACTTACAATGACACTTAAAGCTTGAGAAATTTTATACTTTATTTTCTCATCTTGAAGCTCTTGAAGTAAGTCATCATAGTGAAGTTTTAAAATAAAAAACTCTCCTTGGAGTTTAAGAGCACTCAGTAGGGTTCCCTCGTTTAAGGGAATGGGAGCATCTAAAGGGCAAATCATATTTCTCATAGACTCTTGCACCTCTAGGGTGTTTCCTATGGTGTTGTCTTGGACAAATCTATCTAATTGCATCACTTTAGACTCCTGTATATTTTATTGTGTCAATTTTATCATAAAGGGACTTAATCAATATAAAATGAATTATTGAGTAAAATTAGCTTGTAAAAAAACTGAAAGGTATATTTTGTTAAATAAAACTCTATTTCTCTTTTTCATTCTATTTCATTTAAATTACTTAAGTGCCTATGAGCTTCCAGAAGTTGAACTCAATAAAAATGGAAAACCTGAAATAATCTTGTTTAGTGCGCAGAGTGTTTTAGTCAAAGAGAAACTCTCCTATAAGATAAAGTGGAAGACATTAAATGCAACAGATGTTCAGATAACACACTTAGGAAGGGTTGCGCCCTCAGGTAGTGTCACTGTAACCGAAGATGAGTACAACAGAGGTCCAATCACACTCACCGCTTCAAGTAGAAACAGCTCATTATCTGATAGTAAAACTATAAATACACACAAAAATGTAGATGCTCCTCCCGTTGTTTTTGCAAAGCCAAAAAGTCAAAACAGATCTATGTATGCAACACCAATGTTACATCCACGTGGAATGAGAAGAGCACCTTATAGAAGAAGATATTACTAACACATAGAGTTAATTTTTTGTAAACTCTCTGAAGTAGTGTCTCAAAAGTTCCTCTCGCTCATCTTTTTTACTCTTTATCTTCTCCACTAAAACCTTAAGTCTGTTG
>JAMORO010000064.1 GCA_027063505.1 Sulfurimonas sp. | reverse complement strand
TAGAGTAAACTTAGATGATGCCGACTACATAATACAAGGGGAAGGTGATGTGGCATTTTATGAGCTCTGTAAAAGTATTCTTGATGAGAGTACGACTGAGAGAATAATTAAAATGACACTTCCTAACCTCAAAGCAGTGCAACTTCCCTATAAATACTACACAGATGAAGATATCAAAAACCGTTACATCTATGTAGAGATCTCAAGAGGATGTCCTTTTGAGTGTGAGTTTTGTCTCAGTTCTATGGATGAGAAGGTACGAGCCTTTAACCTCGATAGCGTTTTAGAGGAGTTTGAGATACTCTGGCAGAGAGGTGCTCGTAACTTTAAGTTTGTAGATAGAACTTTTAACCTCAATATGAAAGCAGCTAACCGTATTTTAGACTTTTTTCTCTCAAAAGAAGCACCCTACTTTGCACACTTTGAAGTAATTCCAGACCACTTCCCAGCTTCACTTAGAGAGAAGATAAAAAGTTTTCCACATGGTGCGCTACAGCTTGAGATAGGCATACAGACTCTTAACTTAGAGATAGCAGACAATATCTCTCGCCAACTTAAAATGCAAAAGATAGAAGAGAACATAGCCTTTTTAGAAAATGAGACAACAGCACATATTCACCTTGACCTTATAGTAGGTCTTCCAGGAGAGTCTTTAGAGAGTTTCGGAGTCAATCTTGATAAACTGATGGCCATGAGTAGCTGTGAGATACAGATAGGCATACTTAAAAAGCTCTCTGGAACTTATATAAAACGCCATGACGTACTCTTTGAGATGCTCTACAGTGATATTCCCCCTTATGACATTTTAAAAAATAGTGAACTAAGTTTTAATGATATTCAAGTGATGAAACGTTTTGCTCGTTTTTGGGATTTAACATATAATAGTGGAAACTTTAAAAAGTCTATTCACCTACTGTGGGGCGAGGAGTCTGTGTTTGAAAACTTTTATGCTTTTGGTTTATGGATATATGAGCAGACAGACTCCACTTGGAAAATCTCACTACAGCGTTTAGGTGAGCTCCTCTTTAGCTACCTTACAGAGGTAAAGCAGCTCAAAGCAGAAGAGGTAGCAGAGTATATGCTTGAAGATATGATGAAGCTAAAAGGTCGAGCTATTCCTGCCTATCTCAAATCCTACTCTACTTCTTTTACATCAAAAGCAAAACTTGGGAGTTCTGGGTTTAACAAACGCCAAGCCTAGTTAAAATCCTCTAGAGGCTAAACCTTTAGAGAGAAAATCATTGATATCTTTCACATAAGCGGGATTGTTTTTCTCTAACTCTTTATCAAAATGAAGAATAAGATCCTTATTTGTATTTGGGTGTCTGCAGATTCGAAATATTATCTCTGCATAAAGATTGAAGTCAGGGTGTGGTCTGGAGCCTAGTTTCTCATGTATTGTGCCATGGAACTGTAGAACTTTGTCAAGTGCTACTTTTAGCTCTTGTGTAGTCGATTTTTTATTTTTAATAATTTCAACTAAAGACTCCATACTCTCATCAACTATTGGTTTCTCTTTTTTCTCACTCTTTTTGGCTGTTATCTTTTTATTTTTTGCACTATAAAGAAGGAGAAAGATTAGAATGAAGAGGATACTTACTAAACCAACAAATGATTTTACTAATAGTGTTATTTCCATTATCTACTCACTTTTCCAATCTTTTCATACATAGTGATTGAGCTAAATTTTGGAGTGCTACACCCACGAAAGAGTGTTAAGAGGAGAAAATCTAAATGCCATAAATACCCCTTAAAAGATGAAAGGTATGACTCTTTTTGTACTCTGAGTATAGTTTATATACTCTTCACTCTTACACTTCCAGAGACTCTCTTCATAAAACATTTTTATAAGAAGGACAACTATCAAAACGCTATAGAGCACAAAGAGTGCTTTTACTGGGTACATGATGACAATAGCACCCATCATAATAAGAACAGCAGTATACATAGGATGGCGAATATATGCATAGATACCTGTAGTTACAAGGGTGCAATCTTCTTTAATATCAGGACGAATGTTAAAATTCCCCATCTCATTTTTAAGAAGTGCTAAGACCCCGATAAGAGTACCAAACCCAAAAACACTTAAACCAATTTCAAGATCTTCTGTAGGTGCACCAACAGGGAGTATCATCAAAAATATAATAAAAAACTGTAAAAATACTAATATATAACTTTTCATAGTTTTATTATACCTGTAAAGTATTAAAGTCACTCATTGATATCAAGTAATTTTTGCAACATGCAAAAAACGGAGCAAATCGGACACCAATGCTGATTGAGTTCGGACACTAGAGCCGTTTATAATCGGACAGTGATGCCGGAAATGATTCGGACACTTTAAGATAAATAACGGCACTTTATTTTAGTTTAATAAAACTAAACTGAAGAGATATTTTCTAAATTTAAATACACTCGTTGTAACTAATATTACAAGGGTGTTAAATGAGGATAATATCAATGAAACAAGTTCGTGATGTTTTACAACTTCATAGTGTTATGAATTTGTCACTACGACGGATACAAGGTGCTACAGGTGTAGCTAAAAGTACAATTTCTGATTACATACGAAGATTTAAGACCTCTTCACTAAGCATTGAGCAAATAAATATCCTAAATGATGATGAACTAAAACTAAAACTCTTCCCTGAACACTCATCTATAGTGGTCTCTAAAAAGGCTATGCCAGATATGAACTATCTCTATAAAGAGATGACACTCCGTAAAAAAACAAAAATAACTTTGCAATTATTATGGGAGGAATACAAAGAATCTAATCCTGATGGCTATCAATATAGTCAATTTCGCCTGCACTACAGAAGATACAAACAAAGATTAAATCCATCTATGAGACAAGTTCACCTCGCAGGAGAAAAACTGTTTGTAGATTATAGTGGCTTAACAGTACCAATTCATAACCAAAGAACTGGAGAGATTGAGCAGGCTCAGATATTTGTAGCAGTACTTGGTGCAAGTGGATATACCTTTGTACATGCGACACACTCACAAAGACAAGAAGATTTTATCTACTCCCATGTAGAGTGCTATAACTTCTTTGGAGGAGTACCAAATATAGTTGTTCCAGATAATCTAAAAAGTGCCATTATTTCAAATAATAAAAATGGGATAGTTGTAAATGAAAGTTATGCAGATTTAAATAGATACTACTCAGTTGCAATAGAACCAGCACGACCGTACAAGCCAAAAGATAAATCTAAAGCTGAACAAGGTGTTCAAGCAATCCAGCGCTATATCTTAGCAAGATTTCGTCATCAAAAGTTCTTTAGTGTAGATGAGCTCAACCAAGCATTAGCACCTTTACTTGATAGATACAATGATAAAGTCATCAAACATCTGCAAAAAAGTAGAACAGAATTATTCAATGAGCTTGATCAACCATATCTTAATCCACTTCCAATGAATAGATATGTATACAAGCAGTTTAAAATTGCTAAAGTAAATCAGGATTATCATATCACACTTGAAAAATGCAACTACTCAGTACCATTTAAATATATCAAAGAGGATGTTGAAGTTAGGTACTCCACTCAGAGTGTGTATGTATATTCTAAAAATAAATTAATAGCTTCACATCCTAGATTAAGAAGAGTTGGTGATACTTCTACACTACATGAACATATGCCAAATGAACATCAATATGTTAATGAGAAGATGAACCCTCTAAGACTACGATCATGGGCTAAAAACATTGGTGAATACAGTAGTCTGTTTGTCGAAGATGCATTTGAAGAGGTCAAACATTATCCACAAGCATATAGAAAAATATCTGCTGTACTCTCTTTGGCAAAACTATATGGAAATACAGAGTTAGAGTTAGCACTTATGTATGCAACTAAGATGAGAATTATTACAACTAAATCTATCAAATCAATACTCGATAAAAAACTATATCTTATAAAAAGTGCAAATAACATCACAAGTGTTAAGAAATCACTCTTTGACAACCATACTAACATCCGTGGAGCGGATGAATATAAATAAAGGAATCTATAAATGAACCATACAACTATTATCAATAAACTTGGAGAGTTAAGCTATAAAGGCTTTAAAGAAGCATATCTAAGACAGATAGAGGATGTAAATTATGATAGTGTCAGTTTCGAAGATAGACTCTATCAGCTCCTTGATGCACAAGACTTATTCTTAAAGAATAAAAAAATAGCGATGGCATTTAAACTATCTAAAATCAAAGATAAACAAGCAGCAATAGATGCTATAGACTTCACTCCAAAACGAAAACTAAATAAGTCGCAGATACATTCACTTGCAGCACTAAACTTTATACATGCACAACAAAATATTATTATCACTGGTAAAACAGGAACGGGTAAGAGTTATCTTGCTCAAGCAATTGCAAATCGTTCTATTATTGATGGGTATCGTGCATATTATGTGAGAACACCATCTCTACTTGAAGAGATAAGAATTTCCAGAATAGATGGAACTTACACAAATCTTCTCAAAAAATACTCAAGGTTTAAACTGTTGATACTTGATGACTTTGGAGTAGCTCCAATGCTTGAAGATGATGCAACAAACCTGTTTGAAATTATTGAAGATAGAACTGAGATAAATTCTACAATAATTACTTCACAGCTTCCTGTGAGTGAATGGTATAACTATCTCAATAATAATACTATAGCTGATGCCATTTTAGATAGAATTGTCCATTCATCTCACAGAGTAGAACTCAGTGGTCCATCTATGAGAAAAATGAAATCTAGTATTAAAGATAATGAATATTACATGTGTTCTAAACCATAACAAGATTTAAAATAAAAATCATTCGGACACTTATGCTAAAATACACTTACAGAAAATATCTCTTCTTCAACTGTCCGATCTCAAACAGCAGAGATGTCCGGATACTCCGTTATATGCAAATAAGTGAAATAAGAATGTTGGTTTAAGTGGTCTTGACAAGTGGGGACATTATACTCTTACAAAATTAGAAATTATTTTATCGAACATTTTTTGTTGATTAACTAGGTATTCTTTATTGTTTGCCTATTCAAACTCAATATAAAAGACTATATTAATGCACATTATAAAGTCTATGCTCGCAATAAGGATGCATGTATATTTTATGGAATTAAATTCAATAAATACGCTACAATCCTAATACAAACACATCCATTATACTTTATATTGGTTATTTTCGTATCATTATTAAAAATACACATTTAGTAAAATTAAATATTTAAACTCCCTATTTCCGGTCATTAAATTCAAAAAGTGCTATACAATTTTAATACGAATATATCCTTTAGATTTAAAAGATAGGATTTTACTATTTACTTTTTAATCTTTCTACCCTTAGTATATACCAGGTATCTTTTTATCTAAAATTAATATTTATAACTGAAAATTCAATTTTAGATTTTTATTTATGTTTCAACAATTATATTTATAGTTATTTATTGCTTCAACTGATGTAGTTTACAGTTTTTTTGTAAATAAAGTTTAGAATTGGTACAATATTTTGATTACTCTGGTTTATACTAGTACTGGAAATTAATGACAAAATAAGTATAAAGTGGTCACCTAAGTGGTTACCTATTAAAAACTTAAATGATTTAAACAATTTTAATTTTCTTTGAAAGTTCGTATTATTGGGGTTTATGAGGTGTAATAAGTGGTGGGTCCTATGTGACTCGAACACATGACCACTCCGTTATGAGCGGAGGGCTCTAACCAACTGAGCTAAAGACCCACTTCTACGTTTTGTAGGTCGAGATTATACATAGCTGTTGCTTAGAGTCTGCTTACTAAAGAGTTAACTTTGTGTATTTATCATCCATATGGAGAAAATATTGATATATCCCCAAAAAGAGTTGAGAGATGTTTCCGTAACACCCTGCTCTTTTAACTCTTCAAGAAGTGGTCTATAGAGTTCTAACCATCGCTTTCTTGCCTTAGCATCTATGGCAAAAGGAGCATGACGTCCTACCATCTGAGGAGCACCTCTATTTTGGTTAAAGTATGCAGGACCTCCACAGATCTGGATGATAAAATCTGAAGAGTGTCTCTTTGCTGCTTCAAACTCATCTGCATCTTGTGGAAATAGAAAGTATATATCACTCGCTTTAATCGCATCATAATGATCAGAGATAAGTTTTCTTATCCCCTCTTCTCCCATCTCAAGGATAAACTCTGGTATGGGCTTTTGTACAGGAGGACGAACTCCAAATTGTGCTTGCATTATTTCTAAATTCATATATATTTCCTTATTTTAATTTTGGTGGTTTTATTCTGTAGGCTACTGAGTAGAGGAGTGGTACATAGAGTAGGTTTAGTACTGTTGCCCATGCTATCCCAAAGCCTAAAGAGACTGCCATCGGTTGAAGTATCATCGCTTGCCCTGAAGCAAAAAAGATAAGTGTAAGAAGCCCTAGAACAGTTGTCAGTGATGTTAATAAGATAGGACGAAGTCTAGTTTTAGCTCGACTCATTAACTCCTCTGTATCATTTGCTTTTTTAATGAAGTCAACCATAATAAGTCCATCATTTACAACTACCCCTGCAAGCCCTACTATACCAATCATACCAAGCATAGTCATATTAAGACCCATAATCCAGTGACCTATATAAACACCTAGTAGTACAAGGGGAATAGTACTAATAACTATCAGTGGTTTTTTTATAGAATCAAAAAGCCATACAAGTGTAATAAAAATCAGAAAAATCGCAATGATTCCAGACTGCATCATCTCTCTTTTATTTTTATTGTTCTCTTTCTCTTCACCTTTTATCTCTAGTGTGATTCCCTTCTCTTCTACAGCATCCAAATATGGCTGCATTTTTTCCATAACTTCAGAGGAGGTAATGATATCTTTATCTATAGAAGCATAAAAACTTCGGATTCGCTTTCCATCCTCTTTTTTAAGTGTCACAAAACTCTGAACATAGACAAAATCACAGATATCTTTAAGTGCTACAAACTGATCACTTGAAGGTACTTGAAGCTCTATAGTATTAATTGAAGATATCTCTTTGTTTATTTTACTCTCTACTCTTATACGAATTAGCCCACTACTATTAAAGAGCTTTCCGTACTCCCCTTTTAAGTAGTATGCACGAAGCTCTGAAGAGATAAGCTCTTCATTAAACCCTAACTCTTGACCATACTGGTTCACTCGAAGTTTTAACTCTTTTTCTCCAAGGTCTGCATCATCAGAGATATTATAAACGCCATCTATCTTAGCTAGTTCACTCTGCAGCTGTTCTAAAGAGGGTACAACATCACTTCCATCTTTACTACTCAGTGCTATCTCTATATCATTTGCCACAACACCAGCACCAGGAACTTTTACAACTAACTCTTCAAATACTAAAAGACTCTTTTCATCTTTTTGTGTATGCAGATTTATAAGAAGTTTCTCTATTCTTTGAGCGATTACTTTTGCATCATCTTTACGAATCTTATCTTGAGTACTATCCTCAACAGTCAGAAAAGGTGCTATATTTTTATCAAAAAAGTTTACAGGTGTATGCTCATTTAAGTCTATGAAAATATGAAACATATTCTCACCTAACTCAGCTCTATTTTTAGAGTCCATTTTAAAACCGATAACAGAAGTTATAGAAGAGACATTATCTTTATCTAAATTCTTGAGGAGTATCTGCTCTAGTTTACTGACTATATTTTCAGTATCTTCTAACTCATTGTTTATATTTACCTTTCCATATACATATACTTGTGTTGTATCAAAGTCAGGAAAGAGTTGAAACTTAGAGTTTTTCACCATCACAAATGTCAAAGAGAGAATAGAAATGACTATAACGGCAAGAGAGATAAATCTACGACGAAATAAAAAGTGAAGTATAATACTATATACATCATACATATTTTGCCAAAACTTCTTTGTAAAGCTCTCTTTTTTGGAAACTTTTAAAAAGTCATATGCATGTAGAGGTAAGAAGTAGAATGCTTCAAAAAGTGAAGAGAGGAGTAAAACAGTAATCATTATTGGGATTATTTTTATGAACATTCCCATATCTCCTGTCATTAAAAGCATCGGTAAAAAGGCAAAGACTGTTGTAAGAGTTGCTGTTAAAACAGCAGGAAACATCTCTGTTGCACCAACTATGACAGCCTCTTTTCTCTCCATACCCTCTTCTAAATGTCGGTAGATATTTTCAGCAACAACAATAGCCTCATCTACTAACATCCCAAGAGCGATTAGTGCACCTAGAAGAGAGAGCATGTTCATACTGTCACCCATAAGCTCTGTAGCGATTAGCCCTATCATAAAAGAGAGAGGAATTCCCATAGCCACTACAAATGCAATTCCACGGTTAATAAAAATAAGCATGGCAATAAAAACAAGCATTAGCCCAAAGATGATATTTGAAAATACAGTATTTAAACGATTTTTTATCCATACGGAGGTGTCTGTGTAGATGCTATACTGTAATTGAGTATGTTTTATCTCCTCCTCTTTAAGCATCTTCCTTATATCACGAACAAGTGCAATGGCATTTCCATCTTTACTCTTTGTAATGTTAAGAGATACATTCCTCACACCGTTATAGTGAGAGAGTTCTACCTCATCGCTCAGTTTAAAACTCACCTCAGCTACATCACCTATACGAAGTCTCATACCACCAACAGAAATAATACTGTTTGCAACCTCTTTAGCAGTTTTTTCACCATTATATGTGGATATATAGAGATGATGTGACTTCTCTTTTATAGTTCCTACAGGGAAAATCGAGCTAATGTTTCTAATGGCGTTTACAACTAAAGAGGGTTTGAGTCCATAAGCTTGAATCTTCTGTGTATCAAGTTTTATATCTAACTCTTCATCAGCATCACCACGAATGGTAATAGCACTTAAATCTTTAAAACGGCTCAGTTGTGTTTTAAGTTCCTCTGCACGTTGGAGTAGAACCCGTTTATCTACATCGCCAGATAAAGCAATAAGTACGAGAGGGAACTCATGTGTTTTTATCTTTACGAGTGGTTCATTCATATCTGCTGGAAGATCTTTCTTCGCAGCACTCACAACATCTTTAACATCATTTAAAACATTAATATTTTCAGACCCAGCTTTAATATCTGCCATAATACTAAAAGAGCCATTTTTAATACTTGTTGTAATCTCTTCAAGCTCATTAATATTTTGTAGATCATCTTCTATAGTCTGTACAACCATTTTATCAAGTACATCTGCAGAGGTACCGACATAACCACCACTAATGGTAACTTTATCCATCTGGGTTGGAGGAAATATCTCTTTGGGAATATTTATATAAGCAAAGATTGATAGCATTAAAATAAAAATGAGGAGTATATGGTTTAGTAATGGTTTTTCAATAGAGAATTCTATTAGTTTTCTAATCATCTTGTTTTCCTAAAAAAGTGTATCTAATATCTGGTTCTTAAATTTTATAGACTCAACTGAAGCAGAGATGATTTTATTCTCTTCTTTTAGTGTTTCATATTCGCGTTTTAGTTTTGAAATATCTCTACTTGTAAAATAGATCTGTTGTGTAATATAAACTTTAGGAAAAGCAAACATAGCTATAAAAGTAAGTGTAAAAAATATATATAAAAAGTAGTTAAAATTAAGTTGTTTCTTTACTTTTAAAAGAGAGTCATACTCCTCTAATAGTTCAGCCTTTTCACTCACACTCTATCCATCTGAAAGAGACGCATTTTCGCACTACGACTACGGACATTCTCTTTAAGTTCATCATCTTTTGCCATGATAGGCTTACGTGAAACAATCTTTCCAAGGGCATGATTATTTCCACACTCACAACGAAATGCTTCAGGAGGGCAGATACAAGACTTTGCCCAGGCAACGAACTCCTGCTTAACTATCCTATCTTCAAGTGAGTGAAATGAGATAATGGCGATTCGAGCTTCAGGAAGTTCTGCCTCTTTAAGAGATGTTAAAAGAGACTTTAATTCACCTAACTCATCATTTACCTCTATACGAATAGCTTGCATTAAAAGTGTTGCAGGGTGAATTTTTTTCCCTCTAGGCATCTCACTTTTAAGTGTATCACTCAAATCTTTAGCAGAGGAGAAAGGTCTGTTTTGAATAATCTTATTTGCTATTTTTTTATAGTTTCTTAGTTCACCATACTCTAAAAGAATCTTCTCTAATTCATCTTGAGTATACTCATTTACAACATTTTCAGCACTTAGAGGTGCATCTTTATCCATTCTCATATCAAGGTTTTCACTCTCATATGAAAAACCTCTCTCTTTTTGATCGAGTTGTAGTGATGAGACACCAATGTCAGCTAAAAGTCCTTTAATCTCATTTGGTTCATACTCTTCTAATATCTCTTTTATGACATTTGAAAAACGACCTTTTCTAATACTTACACGATCACCATACTTAGCTAAACGCTCTGTTGAGAAATCTATCGCTGTTTGATCTTGATCTATCGCTATGAGTTTGATATTTGGATTTGCTTCAAGAATCATAGAAGAGTGTCCACCATACCCCATAGTGCAGTCTATAATTATACCACTCTCAATATCTTCAAACGCTGCTATAACTTCTCTATAAAGTACTGGAACATGTGGAATATCTTGCACAAAAACACCTCTGTAATAATATGGATTTATTATACAAAAACTTATATAACATAAAGCTAATTTAAATTTTCAATTAGGTATCATAAAGAAAAAAAAAGAGAATTATATGTTAAATGAATATTTATATGAATTTATAGCATTATCTGTAGTAGTGATTGCTCTTCTATCATTTATACTTATTAAAAAGAAAAATAAGAAAAATCCTGCAAAGAGTTTAAGCTCTGAAAAAAAAGATATAGAGGAGGAGACTCTTCGAGAACCCATAGATGATCTTCAAGAGAGCACCATTATCGAAGATGAGTATGATGATTTAGCGGGTAGTGAAGAGGGAGACTTTGGTACTCTCCAAGAGGAGATTGAAGAAGAGGAGGAGACACTCACTCCAACACGACAGATTAAAAAACGCTCTGTTCCCCCACATGATAAAATCACAAAAGAGAGTTTTAAAGAGTTTGAAGGAGAGAGAGTTCTTATAGCAGAAGATAATCTAATTAATCAAAAAGTTCTTCTCGGTCTTCTTGGAGAGAGTGGCATGGATCTTATCATAGCAAATGATGGTCAAGAGGCCCTTGATATTTTAGAAAAAGACAATGACTTTTTAATGGTTCTTATGGATGCTCACATGCCTAGGGTTGATGGTTTTCAAGCGACAAGAGAGATAAGAAAAAATCCAAACTACAATCACATTTTAGTAGTAGCACTGAGTGGAGATACTGCTGCCGATGACATAGCAAAAATGCGAGAAGCAGGAATGGCTGAGCAACTTGAAAAACCACTAAGAATGGAAGCTCTCTATGATATATTGTATGCATATACAGGAGATGAAGAAGTAGAGGACTCAGAGTATATAGAAGTTATAATGACAGAAGAGCTAGATGGAGATAAAGGACTTAGTATCTGTGGAGGAGATGAGGAGTTTTACCATGAGATACTTGCCGAGTTTGTTGCAACATATAGTGACTCAGATCATAAACTTCATATTCTTCTCTCTAACCAAGAGTTTAAAAAAGCAGATCAACTTCTGTTAGATATTTTAGGTGTATCTGCTAATATTGGGGCAGATAAACTCAATGATATTGCCTTAAAAATAAAAGACTCTCTTAGCGACACACATAGTAAAAGCTATATATCACTTATGGATAGTTACACAAAACATCTCAAAGCTCTTCTTTTGAACATTAAAGAATATAATTAGCTATAATTCTTTTAAAATTACAAGGAGCCTTTTTTGAGCGAAGAGAACACATCTGCACCTAAAAAGTATTACGACTATATTAGCGTTGGAAACCGCACCAAACAAGAAGCCTACTTTGTCCAACAACATGATAAAAACAGCATGTTACTAGAGTTACTTAAACCTCTAAAGGATAAACAAATTTTACTTATAGTTAAAAGTAAAAAGAGTGCTGACACTTTAGAGACTACACTTAAAGAGAACACCTTTAAAGCACTTGGTATTCATGGGAATCATAGAAGCTCACAAATAGAAGATGCACAGATAGCGTTTAATACTAAAGCATTACAAATTCTTATCACTACAGATAGAATTTTTGAGACGATGGAACTTAAAGGTATAGAGGCTCTTATAAACTACGACCTCCCTTTTGAAGCACCAGACTACTTTAAACGTCTTCGCACTGTTGATGAGATAGGGGAAGCTATTTCACTTATAGACCCTGAAGATGAAGGGCAACTAGCTACTATAGAACTTATGATGAAGTGTGAGATGAAAGAGCAAGAGCTTAAAGATTTTACACATACAAACCGTGCTCAAACTTCAGTTAAAGACAAAACAAAAAAACCACGTCATAAAAAAGTAGCACAGAGAGCAAAGAAAAAAGCTGAAATAAAATCAAAGTGGATTCCAGTTGAGAAGCAAAAAGAAAACCTAGATAAAGCAGAGTAAATATGGCACTTGTAAATCTCCAAAACATCTCAAAGCACTACTCAGCACAGAAAATTCTCACAGAAGTAAACTTTCATGTAGATGAGGGTGAACGTATAGTTATCATCGGTAAAAATGGGAGTGGAAAATCTACTCTTATGAAGATAGTTAACGGAACACTTACTCCTGATGGTGGTCGAAGAATCACTAAAAATGATCTTGAGATAAAGATGCTAGACCAACGTCCTGCTTTTGTAGAGGGACACAATGTTCGCCAAGCTGTAGAGCATGGACTCAAAGAGTTAAATCGTGCAAAAGAGCGATATAGTGAACTCTCACTACTTCTAGCTGATGACTTTGAGAATAGAACTCTTCTTGATGAGCATGAGCAACTCTCACGCTACATTGAACATCATAATGCTTGGAACTTAGATGATAAGATAGAACGTATTATCCAGCACTTTGACCTAAAACGCTATGAGGACAAACCTATATCTCTTCTCAGTGGTGGTGAGCAGCGTCGTGTTGCCCTCGCCTCTCTACTCCTTCAAAAACCAGATATTTTACTTTTAGATGAGCCTACCAATCACCTTGATGTTTATATGGTTGAGTTCTTAGAAGAGCTTCTTTTACGAGAGAAGTTTACTCTTGTTTTTATCTCTCATGATAGATACTTTATAGATCGTATCGCTACAAAAAGTGTAGAGGTTGATGACTGCGTTTTAAAAGAGTATAGCGGTGGTTACTCTAACTACCTCACTCAAAAAGCAGAGTATATTCGTACACTTCAAAAACAGCATGACAACTTACTTGGTGTCCTTAAACGAGAAAATGAGTGGTTTGCTCGGGGTGTTAGAGCTCGTCTTAAACGCAACGAAGGTCGTAAAGAGAGACTTATGAACCTCAGAGAAGAGGCAAAAACAAACCCTGCTAAAATTCGTAAAATGAGTGTAGAACTTCAACGTGAAGCAAAACACTTCAACCGTGACAAAAGTATAAACAAACAGAAGATGCTTTTTGAGGTAGAAAATCTTGGACTTACTCTTGGAGATAAAGAGCTACTCAGAGACTTTACTACTCGTATACTGCAAAAAGATGTTATAGCTATAGTTGGACCAAATGGAAGTGGAAAATCAACACTGCTTAAAGCTCTTTTAGGTCGCATAGAACCTACTACTGGAGTTATAAAACGTGGTGAATTTAAAGTGGGTTACTTTGACCAGCATCGTGAGATGCTCGATGATGATAAAAACCTCATAGAGACTTTCTGTCCTCATGGTGGCGACAGAGTAAGTGTTCGTGGTGCGGACCTGCATGTCTATGGTTACCTGAAAAACTTCTTATTTCCTCGTGAGTTTTTAGATAAAAAAGTGGGTGTACTGAGTGGTGGTGAGAAAAACCGTGTAGCACTTGCCCTACTCTTTACGAAAGATGTCGATATCCTTATTTTAGATGAACCTACTAATGATCTTGATATTCCAACTATTAACATCTTAGAAGAGCAGCTTACAAACTTCCCTGGTGCTGTTATAATCGTAAGCCATGATAGATACTTTGTAGACAAAATCGCAAAGAAACTCTTTATATTTCAAGCAGATAAACGGATAGAAGAGTCTCATCAGCAGTATAGTGAGTATCTTGATATGGAAAAAGAGGTTAAAGAACTCGCACAAATGGAGAAAGAAGCAGCTAGTGCACCCAAAGTAGTAGAGCCAAAAAGAGAGAAAATAAAAACTCTTAAACTCACTTTCAAAGAGAAAATGGCATTAGAATCTTTACCAACAGAGATAGATGAACTTGAAGAAAAAATAGAACAGAAAAATGAGTGCTTAGCTGATCCAAAATGTTATGAAGAGAGAGGGATTACTGTGATAGCTCAAGAGTTAGCTACTCTTGAAGAACTCTATGAGTTAAAAGTTGAAGAACTTTTAACTATACAGGAGAAAGAAGAAGAGATAAATACTCTGTGAGTATTTACTTTCTAGCTTCTTTGAGTGAGTCTGCAATTAAAAATGCAAGTTCTAAAGATTGATCAGCATTTAAACGAGGATCACAGTGAGTATGGTAACGAGAAGATAAATCCTCTTCAGTTACAGTAAAACTACCACCGATACACTCAGTAACATTTTTACCAGTCATCTCTAAGTGAACACCACCTGCATGAGTTCCCTCTGCTTTATGAATCTGGAAAAACTCTTTCATCTCAGTTAAAATATTATCTACTGGACGAGTTTTATAGTTGTTAGAAGATTTGATAGTATTACCATGCATAGGATCACATGACCATACTACTTTCATTCCCTCTTTTTCTATAGCTTTGATAAGTGCTGGCATACCACCATTTTCCTTATCCCCACCAACTTTTCCAGCACCCATACGAACGATAACATTTAGGCGACCTGCTTCATTTTCTGGGTTAAGCTCAGCACATAATCTTACTAAATCTTCAGGATCCATAGATGGACCAGCTTTCACACCAATAGGGTTTTTCACACCTTTAAGATACTCAACATGCGCACCATCAAGTTGACGAGTACGATCTCCTATCCATAACATGTGTGCAGATGTATCATACCACTCACCAGTTATAGAGTCTTTACGAGTAAATGCCTCTTCATATGGAAGTAAAAGAGCTTCATGTGAAGTATAAAAATCAGTCTCTCTTAGTGTTCTATATGTTTTAGATGTAACACCACAAGCTTCCATAAACTGTAAAGATTTTTCAATCTCTTCAGCCATCTCTTCATATTTTTTACTTACTTCACCTTGATGTGCAAAATCAAGTGTCCATTTATGTACTTGGTGTAAATCTGCTAAACCACCTGATGCAAAAGCACGAAGTAAGTTTTGAGTAGCTGATGCTTGATTATAAGCTTTAATCATACGCTCAGGATCTGGAATACGTGCTGCAGCAGTAAACTCAGTACCGTTTATGATATCTCCTCGGTATGAAGCAAGCTCTACACCATCAAATGTTTCAGTATCACTTGAACGAGGTTTAGCAAACTGCCCAGCCATTCGTCCAACTTTAACAACAGGAAGACCACCCGAGTAAGTCATAACTACTGCCATCTGCATCATAGCTTTAAAAGTATCGCGAATATTATCAGCATGAAATTCGCTAAAACTCTCAGCACAATCTCCACCTTGAAGTAAAAAAGCATTCCCATTTGCAACATTAGCAAGCTGTGCTTTTAGTGAACGAGCTTCTCCAGCAAATACAAGTGGCGGATAGTTTTTAAGTTCTGCTAAAACTCTCTTTAATGCTACTTGATCTGGATAAGTTGGTTGTTGTAAAATCGGTTTTTCTCTCCAACTTTGGGGGCTCCATGTACTCATAATAATACCTTAATATATAATTTTGCAGGATTTTATCTAAAAATAGCTAAAAGTGTTATTACATATCTCTGATTTCACACAAAGTTAATATAAAAGTTTTATTTATGCTTAAAACAGTATAATTACGTAATTTTACAGCATGGGAACTTGAATGCGAAAAGAAGATCTAAAATCTCTCGTTACACAGATGTACGAAGAGCTATTAAGCAATATTGATATGCAAAAAGATGCTACAAAAGACCAAGTAGTAACATTTCTTCAAGACTCAGCGAATACAATTGCGAGTTTAGAAGAGAATAAGCTTGATTCTACAGAGCATGCAAAACTAGCATTTACGAATGCCTTTAAAGATGTTGCTACTACGACCCTCTCTTCTTACAAAGACACAAATGATGTTTTTGAAGAGTTAGCTAAAGTTCACCAAGAGACTGTAGCTGAGTGTTCTGAAATCCATATTAACTTTCCTGAAATTAGAGAGAAATTCAACCTAATTCAAGAGCAGATGTCTACAGAAGTAGAAAGAGCAAACAATATCATTACTGATCTTTCTACTCAGGTAAAAGAGTTAGAACGCAACTCAAACCTTGATGCCTTAACAAAAGTGTTTAATAGACGTGCACTTACAAGTTATCTTGATAAAATATGTTCAAAGAAAGAGATTGCATATGAACTCCACCTATTAATTTTAGATATTGATGATTTTAAAGTTGTTAATGATACATATGGACATATTGCTGGAGATAAAATTTTAATTTTTATTGCAAATATTTTACGAAGAACACTTCGTGATGGTGATAAAATATTTAGATATGGAGGGGAGGAGTTTATCATTATCCTCAATAGAATAGATAAAGAAACATGTGAGAAAGTAACACAGAGACTCCTTAAACTTATAAGTTCTAATCAACTTATATATAAAGGCAAAACACTCAATGTAACTATGAGTATAGGTGCTACAAAATACTATCAGGGCGATACACCTGATGATATTATTGCTCGAGCAGATAAAGCACTCTACAGATCAAAAAAGGCTGGAAAAAATAGAATGAGCTCAGAGGTTATAACAGATGGAAATTAATTATTTTGACTTAGTCGCTGCTGTAATTATCTTATTACTTGGGCTTAAAGGTATTTTAAACGGCTTCTTTAAAGAAGTTTTTGGTCTTATTGGAATTGTAGGTGGTCTCTTTATAGCTTCACGTTTTGGTGATGGTGTTGGAGAGTATCTCAACACTCTTATCTTCAACTTCTCTTCACCATCAGCCGTTAGTTTTATGGGGTTTCTTACTACTTTAGCAATTTTTTGGTTTCTAATGATTCTTATAGGTTATGCCTTTAAAAAACTAAGTATTATGAGTGGACTCGGTCCAATAGATAAGATTTTAGGGTTTGTATTTGGTGCAAGTAAATTTTTTCTTATCGCCGCTGTTATAGCACATGCTGCATATAGTATAAAAGCAGTGAAAACGACTCTTGACTCTACTATGAAAACAAGTGTTCTTTTCCCTATTATGGTTGAAACTGGTGCCTTTATCATGAAGATAGATCCTGTCAGTATAAGTGAAGATATCAATACTACTATCTCCAAAGGAAGTGAAGCACTCAAAGTAAAAACAGAAGAGCTTGTCAAAACTTCTTCTAAAGAAGAGATAGAAAAAGTAAAAAAACAGTTAAGTGAACAGATAAATAAACAACTAAAAGAGAAAACAAATGAGTAATGTAAACACAAACTTTAATGATAGAACTATAGAGTATGAACAACTTTTAAATGATTTCAAACTTCTTTTAAAAAAGAATAATTTAAAATTCACTATCCAACGTGAAGTGATTTTAGAGACACTTTATAACTCTGATGAGCATTTAACACCAGAAGGCTTACATCATCTTATCCAAGATAAGCAGCCTGACCTAAAAACAGGAATAGCAACAGTATATAGAACTTTAGCGCTTCTAGAGGAGTCAAATGTTGTTACCTCACTCTCTTTTGGTGCACAGGGTAAGAAATATGAGTTAGGAGCAAAAGAGCATCATGACCATCTTATCTGTACTGAGTGTGGTAAAATAACAGAGTTTGTAGATGCTGAAATTGAGCGACGTCAACACTCTATAACTGAAGAGCTTGGCTTTAAAATGAGTGACCATTCTATGCAGATCTATGGTATCTGTGCAGAGTGCCAAAACAACTAAAACTACTAAATTTAACGAAGGAAAATTATTGATTTTTGAAAATAAATTTATTCAACAAAGAATAGAAAAAGCAAAACTACTAAAAGAGGCTGGACACAATCCATACTCAAACGATTCAAAACGGAACACTACTGTAGAGAAGTACTTAAATGTAAACTCAGATGTAGTTGATATGGAAGAAAAACGTGATGAGAAACGTCACTATATAGTAAGTGGTCGTATTAAACTTCTACGTATTATGGGAAAAGCATCTTTTGTTAAAATAGAAGATGAGTCTGGAATGCTACAAATTTATGTAGCTCGTGATAATCTACCTAAAGATTTTTACAACACTATGTTTAAAAAGAATATTGAAGTTGGAGATATCATCGAGGTTGGTGGATACCCATTTGTAACTGGTAAAGGAGAGCTTTCACTTCATGCTGATAGTCTGAGTATACTAACAAAAGCAATTAGTCCTCTTCCTGAAAAATTTCACGGAATTACAGATAAAGAGATTCGTTACCGTAAACGCTACTTAGATTTAATTATGAATGCTGAAGTACGTAAAACTTTTCAAACACGCTCAAAAGTTATTAGCCTTACTCGTCGTTTCTTCGAAGACAAGGGTTTCTTAGAAGTTGAAACGCCAATGATGCACCCAATTGCTGGTGGAGCAAATGCTAAACCATTTGTAACTCATCATAATGCACTTGGAATTGATAGATTTTTAAGAATTGCTCCAGAGTTATATCTTAAACGTTTAATCGTTGGTGGATTTGAGGCAGTTTTTGAAATCAACCGTAACTTTAGAAATGAAGGTATGGATGCAACTCACAATCCTGAGTTTACATCTATTGAGTTCTACTGGGCTTACAAAACTTACAAAGATTTAATCGACATTACAAAAGAGTACTTTCAGTACCTTTTTGAGCACTTAGACCTTCCAACTGTTCTTCCTTATGGAGATATGGAAGTAAACTTTGAAAACTTTCAAGAGATCCCACTTATTGAGTCACTCACTACTATTGGTGGTGTTCCTGCAGAATCTTGTAACGATAAAGAGTCTATAATCGCTTACTTAAAATCTAAAAACATCTCTGTTAAACCAGGAATGAATTTTGGGCAACTTCAAGGTGAACTTTTTGATGAGTTCGTTGAAGAAAAACTAATAGACCCTACTTTCATTACTGAGTATCCAGTTGAGATCTCTCCACTTGCTCGTAGAAGTGATGAAAATCCAGCAATTACTGAGCGTTTTGAGCTTTTTATAGCTGGTCGTGAGATAGCAAATGCATTCTCAGAGTTAAATGATCCGATAGACCAACTTTCACGTTTTGAAGGTCAAATGGAAGCTAAAGATTGTGGTGATGATGAAGCACATGAAATGGATAGTGACTTTGTTGAAGCACTGAGCTATGGTATGGCTCCAACAGCGGGTCAAGGTATAGGTATAGATAGACTAGTTATGCTTTTAACTAATGAACATTCAATCAGAGATGTGCTATTATTTCCAGCAATGAAACCAGTAAGTAACGAAGAACAAACTACACAAGATGAGGAGAATTAAGAATGAGTTTTTTAAAAGAGTATGATAGTGAAATATTTGATTTATGTGAAAAAGAGTTAGAGCGTCAAACTGACCACTTAGAGATGATTGCATCTGAGAACTTTACACTTCCAGCAGTAATGGAAGCTATGGGTTCTGTATTTACTAACAAGTATGCAGAGGGTTATCCTAAAAAACGCTACTATGGTGGTTGTGAGTATGCTGATGGTGTTGAGCAGTTAGCTATCGATAGAGCTTGTGAACTTTTTGGATGTAACTTTGCAAATGTACAACCACACTCAGGAAGCCAAGCAAATGGTGCAGTTTATGCAGCACTTCTTAAAGCTGGTGATAAAATTTTAGGTATGGATTTAAGCCATGGTGGACACTTAACACACGGTTCTAAACCATCTTTTTCTGGTAAAAACTACTCTCCATTTTACTATGGTGTTGAGTTAGACGGTAGAATTAACTACGATAGAGTTATGGACATCGCTCAAATTGTTAAGCCTAAAATCATCGTTTGTGGTGCTTCTGCTTATGCTCGTGAAATTGATTTCAAAAAATTCCGTGAGATTGCTGATGCAGTTGGTGCAATTCTTTTTGCTGATATCGCACACATCGCTGGTTTAGTTGCAGCTGGTGAGCACCCTAGCCCATTCCCTTATGCTGATGTTGTAACTACTACTACACACAAGACTCTTGCAGGACCTCGTGGTGGTATGATTATGACTAATGATGAAGATTTAGCAAAGAAATTAAACTCTGCTATCTTCCCAGCACTTCAAGGTGGACCACTTGTTCATGTTATCGCTGCAAAAGCTGTTGGTTTCAAATACAATCTAAGCCCAGAGTGGAAAGACTATGCAAAACAAGTAAAAGCAAATGCTAAAATACTTGGAGAAGTAATGGTTAAACGTGGTTATGATGTAGTTTCAGGTGGAACAGATAACCACCTAATCCTTGTATCTTTTGTAGGTACTGAGATTTCTGGTAAAGATGCTGATGCAGCTCTTGGAAATGCAGGTATAACTATTAACAAGAACACTGTTCCAGGTGAGACAAGAAGTCCATTTGTAACTTCAGGTATTCGTGTTGGTTCAGCTGCTTTAACTTCTCGTGGTATGAAAGAGAAAGAGTTTGAATTAATTGCCAACAGAATGGCTGATGTTTTAGATGACATTAACAACACTGAGCTTCAAGCGACTATTAAAGCAGAGTTAAAAGAGCTTGCTCAAAACTTTGTAATCTATAACCAACCAACTTACTAGTACAAAAAAGGGGATTATCTTGACTTCTATGGATCTAAAACTTATTAAAATGG
Source organism: Sulfurimonas sp. (assembly GCA_027063505.1). GTDB lineage: Bacteria > Campylobacterota > Campylobacteria > Campylobacterales > Sulfurimonadaceae > Sulfurimonas. Next base: position 57,664 of record JAMORO010000064.1, on the reverse strand, counting down.
TGAGTGACCACTACTGGATTAAGCGTGATACCGTAGTCCATAAACTCTCCTTTAAAGGGCGTACTTTTTACAACAAGTTTGAAAAAATAAATGCCACTTTAAGTCAGTCTATTATTAACCAACATATAAAAGGGGACATAACAGTTGCCCATTCACTTGTTAATAAACATAATAAAGTTGAGAATATTGTTATAGATTATAATGGTAGAGACCCTGAACGTTTTTACCATAAAACACAACTTCTTCTTCGTGAAGAGGGTTACATAAACTTTACAGCATATAAGACAAAAACAGATGGTCATCTTCATGTTTACATCCATAAAGGACACACAACTTTGCAAGAGGCTATCCAACTTGGTAAAATGATAAGTATGAAACTAGCTGCAAAGCAACCAAAACAGTGGAGAATGTTTCCAAATGCTGATATGCCAGATGAATATAATATACTCACTCTTCCATATGAAGTGTATGCAAAAGAGCGTGGAGCATCTTGGTCAAAACACATGTAATGCCAATTTTTTTGGCATTTTTAGGTTAAAATTAAAGAAAATATGTGAGGCATAGACTGCCAAGCATCTCTTAAAAAACATCCTAACTCCAAAGGTATAAAAATTTATACTTTTTTAGTTATGATACTAAAATAAACAGTAGGGGAAAATTATGAATGAAAAGAATGAACTAAATGATATTATACTCAACAAGGGTGGATCTACAAATTCCAATAAAAAGATTATTTTAGCAGTTGCTACACTTGGTGTTATACTCATCATAGTAGTAATGCTAATGAACTCTTTAAGCTCTAGTGGAACAGATAATCTTCCACAAGCAGTACTCCCTCCTGAACCACAGTCACAACTTGCGAATCAAGTTGAAGAGGAACCTCTTTTTGAAGAGATTGAAGTAGTTGAAGAGGAGAGCAGCAGTGACTCAGACCTTGATAAAATAGCTCAAAAACTTAAACAAGAGAGTATGCAAGAGGAGATTATCACTCAAGAAACTGTAGTAGTGGCTCCTCAAAAAGTACAAACAAAGAAAGTTGTAAAAAGAGCTGTTGTAGCAAAAAAACAGACTCCAAAGAAACATACTCAAAAACAAGCAGTAGCAACGGGATCTTACTATATTCAAGTTGGAAGTTTTTCAAAATATGAACCAAATAAAAAATTCTTACATTCTATTACATCTTTAGGATATAACTACAAATACCATAAAATTAAAAACCTAAACAAAGTTCTTGTTGGTCCATTTAAAACAAGAGAAGAAGCAAACAATGCAAAACGTACTCTGAGATCAAAAGTAGAACCGGGTGCATTTTTAGTAAAGCTATAATCTATGATACACTCTAAACAATTTACACTAGACCAACTTGCACCTATTGCTGTTTACTCAAAACTAAAATCCATGTTTAAAGGTGAGATAACTTACCTTTTTGAGTCTGCGGGAGCGAGTGAAGGGAACTACAGTATTATCTGTGTTGGTGCAAGAGAGCGCCTTCAGTACATAAATGAGCAGACTATCTATACAGATGCCAAAGGCCAAAAACATTTCAAAGATGAGAATCCTTTTACATTTTTAAAAGAGTACTACAAAAATAGAGATACTGCACTCTATAAAGAGGCTGTTAAAAAACTAAAAGTCGGTTATGTTGATGGTTTTATAGGCTATATAGGTTACGATATGGTAAAAGTATTTGAACCAAAACTAGGTTCGAGTATGGATCATCTCAAAGATGAACTCAATACACCAGACTTAGACCTCATCCTTCCTAAAATGATTTTAGTTTATGCACATAAAGACCATAAAATCACTCTCATTAGTACACTCAAAGAGTATGAAGAGAAGTTTATGAATATACATGATGACCTTAAAGGCTCATACACTTATCAACACAGAGTGCATAATATCGGTAGTGATAAAGGAAGTTTTGCACACTCTAAAGAGCAGTTTTTTGAGATGATAGAGAAGTCAAAAGAGATGATTAAGAGTGGTGATGTATTTCAAATCCTTATGACAAATCGTTTTACAAGAAACATAAAAGTGGATCCTTTTAGTTTTTACAGAATCTTAAGAGCAAAAAACCCCTCTCCCTATATGTTTTTAATGGAGTACGAAGATTTTAGTATAGTAGGGAGTTCACCAGAAGTTATGGTAAGACTAGATGATGGGGAACTACTCCTTCGCCCAATTGCTGGAACGCGTAAACGGGGTGAGACAAAAGAGAAAGATCATGAGCTAGAACTTGACCTTTTAGCTGATCCTAAAGAGCTTGCTGAACATCTAATGCTTATAGATTTAGGTCGTAATGACATCGGTCGTGTTGCAAAAACCGGAACTGTAAAAGTAGAAGATATGATGCATATAGAACGCTATAGCCATGTTATGCATATCGTTACAGATGTAGTTGCTCAGCTTGCAGATGATAAAGATATGTTTGACCTTTTTATGGCAACTTTTACAGCAGGAACAATGACAGGTGCACCTAAAATACGAGCAATGGAGCTTATAGCAGAGTATGAGGGTCTTAAACGTGGTTTTTATAGTGGAAGTATCGGTTACTTTGGTTTTGATGGAAATATGGACTCTGCAATTACCATTCGTACAGCAATGGTAAAAGAGGATAAAGTCATCCTTCAAGCAGGTGCAGGAATAGTAGCTGATAGTGTAAATGAGTCAGAGTACCAAGAGGTTGAGAACAAACTCGGTGCACTCATTCATTCTCTCCATGATTTAGATAAAAAGTAGTAGATATGCAGCTCTTTTCTATTTTTGGGGATCCAGTCTCACACTCACGCTCTCCACTTATGCATAATAGCGTTTTTAAAAACTGTAACTACAATGCTTGTTATACAAGAACTCACTTAGAGGATGGTAGTAGACTCAAAGAGACTTTTTTTGAACTAGGTCTCAGTGGTGCGAATGTTACCGTTCCCCATAAAGAAGCAGCTTTTAATGCTTGCGATGAAGTAAGAGGTTTTGCAAAAACTGTAGGTGTTGTAAACACTCTTATCAACGAAAATGGTAAACTCATTGGCTATAACACAGATGCAGATGGCTTTATGTATGCTATTAAAGAGTTTCAAGAAATCAAAAAAATTCTTATTCTTGGAGCTGGTGGTACAGCAAAAGCACTTGCAAGTCGTTTTCTGCAAGAGCATATAGAAGTGAATGTTATCAATAGAAGTGAAGGTAGACTTAATTACTTTGAAAATATAGGTTGTACTACTTACACATGGCAAACATTTTTACAAACAGACTATGACCTGGTAGTCAACACAACAAGTGCCGGACTTAAAGATGAAGAGCTTCCAGCACCTCTCGATATCATAAACACTATCTTAAACAACACCTCATATGTTGCAGATGCAATTTATGGGAAACTCACACCTTTTTTAAAAGAAGCGAAAAAAAGAAACCTTATCTATAAAGATGGTGCAGATATGCTCTTAGGTCAAGGAGTTTTAGCGAATGAACTTTTTGTGAATAAAACCCTAGCTAAAGAAAAAATAAAAAACGCTATGCAAAAAAGTTTTTTACTTTAAACTTTCCCACCTCTCAAAATTTACACTTTTTTTAACAAAAAAAATATAAAAGTACACATTTAATACACACTTCTAATGTACTATTACACTACACATTAAATAGTTATATTTAGTTCTACTCTGTAGTATTAAATTTACTTATTTGTGATTATAATTGGTAATATACCTAAGGAGACACTATGTCTGAAACTCAAGAAACTACACAACCACTAAGCGGTCAAGCTACTGCCCAACAAACAATTATTATTCAAAATGCCTCAAGTGCAATGGGAATTGCATCATTTATTTTTGGACTTATTAGTATATTTATGTTCTCTATATTATTTGTTCCACTATCTTTACTATTTGGTGTTATTGGAATTATAAAAAAACAATTTATTTGGAGTTCACTAGGAATTGTTTTTGCCATTATTGGTTTTATGACATCACCTGTATTACTTGGAATGCTTGGCATGGCATCTGCAGCAAGTGCCAGCTAAGGACTTATCCTACAATAAGAGAGTATAACTTAACTATTAAACCCTCACTCGATCTTCTAAAGCCCGAGTGAGCGAGAGTAAGTCTATATTTTCTAAACTTACTCCAGTTGGTACACCCTGTGCTATTTTGGAGAAGTTTACACTATAAGCTCCAAGCTTATCCTCTATGTAAAGAATTACTGCGTCATTTGCTATGGATGGTGTGAGTGCAAAGAGTACTTCATTAACACCATTATCTACTAAATATTCTAACTTTGCGATACTTACTTCATCTAGATTCTCTAAAACAAAATAGCGACCATCAAAGAGTCCATTCTCCTCTAAAAGAAGAATATCTTTAGCATTTTCAACAATACATAAAAGTGTTGCATCACGACCATCATCTGTGCAGATATAACAGAGTTCATCCTCACTCATTCCCCCACACTCTTCACATTTCTTCAAGTTTCTCAAAGCATCTTCTATAGCATGTGAAATTCTCATTCCAACAAAAGTATCATTCATTATCATATGATATGCGAGTCTCGTAGCAGATTTTTTTCCGATGGTTGGTAACTCTTGAAGGGAATCAACAAGACGATTAAATTTTTCTAAAGAACGATTCATTTACTACTCTTTTTTAATTTTTTTGGTAAAAATATCCAAATTTTCAGAGGGGATTTTAACTTTCCTGCAATTTCTAAAGCACTTTTACCTGCTCCTAAAAAAAGGTCTGCTCGTATAGCACCCTTTATAGCACCACCTGTATCTTGTGCAAAAACTGTCTGACTAAAAGAGCTAGCATTTACATCAGCATTCAGATAAAGCATACTCCCTAAAGGGATAAAACTTCTATCTACGGCAACAGATCTTTTAGGAGTAAGTTCTAAACCTAAAGCTCCGGTAGCCCCTTGTGATCGCTCTTTAAAATAGACTAGAGATTTATTAAAGTTAAGTACTTCATCCACTCTCTTTGGATGGGTACTCAGCCATGCACGAATACTTTGAAGAGAAACATCTTGTAGTTTAAGTGCTCCTATCTTTACAAGGTAACGCCCAATTGCTCTATACTTGTGCCCGTTTTGATTATCATAACCTATGAACATTGTATTTCCATCATTAAGTTCTACTCTACCCGAACCCTGTATCTCTAAAAAAAACCTATCTATTTTTGAATCACAGTAACAGATAACAGCAGCATCTACTTTTTTTCTTTTACTCTCTGCTCGTGTATCATAAGGAACAAGTCTATTCCCTTCTATTCTCCCTCTAAGTCTATACTTTTTAAGTGCAGGATAGATTGAACTCAAATCCACTATTATCAGATCATTTGGTGTCTCATAAAGTGGATATTTATAGCGTTTACTCTTTTTAAGAGAAGCAAAAAGGTGTGGCTCATAGTAACCGGTCAAGAGTCCTTCATCTTCCTGCTCTTTAGTATAGATACGGTAAGGGGTAAAGTTCTTCTTAAAAAAAGATTCTGAATCAACTACATACTTAGCATCGATGCATAGGTCACCATATATTTTACGAGCTTTTTTAGTAGTACAGTTATTTATAAAACTTTCTAAAACTGTATCAAAGTGCTCACTATCATATCTATCAAGCTCTTTAAACTCACTTTTTTTTAGGTAAGTATGCGGTAATGTATCGAAAAGAGTGGTAGATTCTCTCTTTAAACAGCTCAAAAAAAGCAAACTTATAAGTAAAATTAGGAAACCTTTAATCATAAATGGATTATAGCGTTTATAGTATTTATTTTTTATGGGTATAATTCCAAAAATATTTTTATAAGTTATAGGTGAAAAATGGAAGATTTAAGTTACTATGAAATACTAGAAGTATCGCAGAGCGCAGATAAAACAACTATAAAAAAAGCCTACAGAGCTATGGCTAAAAAGTATCATCCTGATAAAAATCCAGGGGACAAAGAAGCAGAGCACAAGTTTAAACTCTGTAATGAAGCATACCAGTGTTTAAGTGATGAGCAGCAAAAAAGTATCTATGACCGTTATGGGAAAGAGGGACTTCAAGGTATGGGTGGTGGCGGTGGCCGTCGCTCTTCTGCTGGCTTTGATGACTTAGGTTCTATGTTTGAAGAGATGTTTAATGGCTTTGGTGGCGGTGGATCTCGTCGTCGTAGAAACCCAGCAGATGTGGATAAGTATCCATTAGATATGAATGTAGACATGAGACTCTCTTTTGATGAAGCTATCTTTGGCTGTGAAAAAGAGGTAACTTTTAAGTATAAAAAAGCATGTAAAGACTGTAAGGGAACCGGTGCTAAAAACGGTAAACTCTCAACTTGTAAACAGTGTGGCGGTCAAGGTCAAGTAGCAATGCAACAAGGCTTTATGACATTTGCACAAACATGTCCAGCATGTCAAGGAACAGGAACTGCAGCAACTGACAAATGTAAATCTTGTAAAGGTCGTGGTTACGATGAAGTTAAAGAGAGTGTCAGTGTTAAAATTCCAGCAGGAATTGATACGGGTAACCGTTTAAGAGTTTCTGGAAAAGGGAACATTGGTAAAAATGGAAGTCGTGGTGACCTTTATGTAACATTTGAAGTAGCACAAGATAAACATTTTATTCGTGATGACAATGATGTTTACATAGAAATTCCTGTATTTTTCACACAAGCCATAACAGGTGAAACGATTACTATCCCATCACTCACTGGTGAACTTGAGCTGAAACTACAAGTAGGAACTAGAGATAAACAGCGTTTTACCTTTAGAAGTGAAGGAATTGAAGATGTTCATGGACACGGCAAAGGAAATTTAATTGCAATCATCAACATTCAGTACCCTGAAAAACTCAATGATGAACAGAAAGATCTAATCGCAAAACTACAATCCTCTTTTGGTATTGAATCAACACCACATGAGGGTGTTTTAGAATCAGCGATAGATAAGATGAAAAGCTGGTTCAAATAGAGAGATGAATAAAACAAATCTTAAACATCGTCTTGAAACATTAGCACTCTCTATGTTTAGAAAAGACTTCTTTGGTATCTACCATGGAAGTATCTCTGCTAAAACGGAATCTAGCCGTTTTCTTATAAACACAAAAGAGGCTGTTTTTGATGCGCTTGATGATTTAAGTCTGATTGAGCTCTACTTTAAAAAAGATTACCGATGGAATCAAGCAAGTATAGATGCTAAGATTCACTTTAGTATCTACTCTCAAATCAGTGAAGCAAAATTTATCTGTTTTTCAATGCCACAGTTTACCACAGCTTACTCACTTAAGCACGACTTAATTACACCTAAGGATTACTTTGGATTCAAAGAGATTGGAACTATTGAAGTTATTGACCCAAAACAGTTTGAAGATTGGTATGATAGAGCAGATAGTGAGATAGCCTATTATCTACAAACAAATAAAACAAATCTAATGGTTATTCGGGGATATGGCGTTTATGCATATAGTCGCGATATTCATGAAATGGCAAAAAAACTTGCAATTTTAGAAAAAAGCTGTAGACTTCTTATGCTAGACAACTCCCAAACAAATTTCGATACTGAGTAGTGTTACAAAAGCCTTTCTTTTCGTAAATAGAACCCTTTTTATCAAGAATTAATGGTAATTTACCTATTATTACATAAATATCAAGAAGTAAGGTTTTTTTTATATGATTACATGGATGCAGAGACACAAGAAGTGGCTAATTATTACTATATGGATTTCAACTATCGCGTTTGTTGGAGCAGGTTTCGTTGGCTGGGGTCAGTATAGTTATGGCGATAAAGCTGGAGCAATTGCTAAAGTTGGTGATGTAGAGATTACTCAAGGTGAACTTCAGAAAAGTTACTCAAATCTTTATGTACAGTATAACAAAATGTTTCAAGGAAACTTTGATGAAGAGAAAGCAAAACAGTTTGGTCTTCAAAAACAGGCACTTAATCAGCTAACACAACAAGCACTTATCTTAAACCTTGCAGCATCTTATGATCTTCAAGTAAGCGATGCTGAACTTATTGCTGAACTTAAAAAACAGACATATTTTTTCAAAGATGGTGTTTTTGACAAAGAGACTTATAAACAGGTACTCTCTCAAAACAGACTTAGTACAAAAGAGTTTGAAGCGGGTCTTAAAAAAGACCTTTTAATTAGAAAAACATTAGCACTACTTCCAAGTAATGCGACAGAGAATGAGACAAAAGTGCTTGAAACTATTTTAAATATCGCGGATAAGATAAACTATAAAGTTTTAACAACAGAAGATATTACAGTTTCACCAACAGAAGATGAGCTCAAAGCTTTTTGGGAAACTAGAAAGCAGAACTACATGAGTGATACTGCTTACGAAGTGAAATATATTACACAAAATGTTATAAATGCTTCTTATGATGATGCTAAACTCTCAAAATATTACAATGAAAATAAAACACACTTTAAAGATAGTGAAGGGAAAATTCTTCCACTAGAGTCTGCTAAAGCTGCCGTTACAAAAGAGTTAAATGCAAAGGCTACAAAAGATAAAGCACTCCGTGCATACATTGCATACAAAAAAGGAAAACTAGAGAATATCACTATCTCTACAAAAATCATCTCTGCTACAAACAATCCTTTTAATGCAGAAGCTTTAGAGAAAATAGCAGCACTCTCTTTAACTGCTCCCTATATGAAACCACTACAAGTAAATGGAATTTACCATACTTTTGAACTTGTGAAAATTATTCCAGCAGCACCTAAAAGTTTTGAAGAAGCAAAAGAAGCTATACTCTTAGCTTACACATCTGAAACAAAAAAAACAAAACTACAAGAACTCGCAAATAACTCACTTGCTACTTTTAGTGGTACAAATACACCTTTTATCACTTCACAAGACACCCTATTACTACAGCAGCTTTCAGAAGCTGAAGCTAGTGAGTTTTTACAACAACTCTTTAGTAGTGACAAGAAACGTTCTTACATAACATTAAACAGTGGAAAAATTGTTTTATACTATATTTTGGAACAAAAATTGCTTTCTAAAACCAATAATGATTTGATGCAATCAATGAATAAAATAAAAACTGCTATGTTTAACGAGGCTCTTATCAAAAGATTAGAGAGCAAGTATAAAACTGAGATATTTATCCAAGGACTCTAAATTGAGTAGAACTGTTTTAGCCATAGATATTGGCTCTACTAAAATATGTGCTGTTATTGCAGAGATTGCAAATGACAACACCATATCTATCACTGGTGCTGGTACAACTCGTGCACAGGGTCTTAAACGTGGTAGTATAACAAATATAGAGTTAGCATCAAGAAGTATCAAAACTGCCGTAGAAGATGCAAAACGCGTCTCTGGAAGTGATGTTAAATCTGCTATAGTCTCTATGAGTGGTGCTTATACAAAAAGCCTCAACTCAAACGGTATAGTAAATATACAGACAAAAGAGATTAGCTTTAAAGAGATAGAACGGGTAATGCACACCTCTCTTTATAATGCAAATATTCCAAATGAGTATGAAGTTCTTCATACTCTCCCATTCAACTTCAAAGTTGATGATCAAGACTTTATAGAAGATCCATTAGGGATGAATGCTTCACGTTTAGAAGTTGAAACACATATCATCACAACACAAAAGTCAAATCTCAACAACCTTAAAAAAGCTGTTCTTGGTGCAGGTGTAGAGGTAGAAAATATTGTTTTAAACTCTTATGCTTCATCTATTGCAACACTTAACGACGATGAGAAAGAGCTCGGTGCTGCTGTTATTGATATGGGTGGTAATACAAGTAATATTGCTATTCACTCTGGAAATGCTATAAGATACAATGAGTTTCTCGGTGTAGGTTCAAACCATGTCACATCAGACCTCTCAATGGCACTACATACACCACTTAATATTGCAGATAAAGTAAAGCTTACATATGGTTCTCTAACAAACCAATCAAATGAACTTATTGAGATTCCTGTTATTGGGGATGTAGATACTACACATGAAGTATCTCTTGATGTTGTACATAATGTAATCTATGCTAGAGTGGAAGAGACACTTATGATTCTCGCACAGTTTATTGAAAATAGTGGTTTAAAAGATCAGATTGGAGCGGGAATCGTTCTAACGGGTGGTTTCTCAAAAATGGAAGGTATTCGTGAGTTAGCAATAGCAACTTTTGGTTCTATTCCTGTTCGTCTCGCTCGTCCAGTAGAGATGAATGGGCTCTTTGATGAACTTCGTAGTGCTGAATTTTCAAGTGCTATTGGTCTTGTAATGTACTCAGCCTTTGCTTATACTCCTTATGAGATAGATGCAAATAAACGAGTTCGTCATACAAATGAGATGCCAACAGGTGAAACAGAAGTTAACTTTTCTGCTCCAAGTAGCATAGAGATTCCTGTCGCTCCATCAGAAGAAGAGAGTAAAAAGCCAAGTATGGTTACACTTGGTGATAAAAAAGAGAAGAAGAGTGATGAAGCGAGTGGAATTAGTAAGTTTTGGAACTGGGCAACCCAGTTATTTTAAAGGAGTAAAGTAATGGAACCATTTGTAGTAGAAGAATCAAGCAACCTTAATGGTGCAAGAATTATAGCTGTTGGTGTTGGTGGCGGTGGTGGAAACATGATCGGACATATGCTTAAAGAGGGTGTTACAGGCATAGAGATGATGCTTATAAACACTGATGCTCAAGTTTTAAACGAAAACTCAGCAGCATCAAAAATCCAAATAGGTGCGAAGCTTACAAAAGGTCTTGGTGCAGGGATGAAACCAGAGATTGGTAAAGATTCTGCCTTAGAGAACTACGATGAAATTCGTGCAGCCTTAGAGGGTGCAGATATCGTATTTATCTCTGCTGGACTTGGTGGTGGTACAGGAACTGGTGCAGCACCAGTTGTTGCACAGATCGCTAAAGAAGTTGGTGCACTGACTATCTCTATAGTTACAAAACCTTTTATGTTTGAGGGTCGTAAACGTCTTAAACTTGCAGAAGCAGGTCTAAGTGAACTAAAAAAAGAGTCTGACTCTATTGTTGTGATTCCAAACGATAAACTTCTCTCTATCATAGACCGTAAACTCGGTATGAAAGAGAGCTTTAAAATAGTTGATAGCGTTTTAGCACAAGCAGTGAGTGGTACTTCAGGTGTGATTCTCTCTAGTGGAGATAATGATATCAACCTTGACTTCGCAGATTTACAAACTGTAATGAGTCACAAAGGTATGGCCCTTATGGGTGTTGGTGAGCATGTAGGTGACAATGCTGCTTATGAGGCGATCAAAGCTGCTATAGAGTCTCCTCTTCTTGATAACATGAGTATAAATGGAGCAATGGGTGTACTTGTACACTTTAATATGCATCCAGACTTTCCTATGCTTGAGTTAGCAGAGGCTATGGAAGTTGTTCACGATAGTGCTCATGAAGAGGCTGAAGTTATCTGGGGAACATCAACAGATACAGAACTTCCAGAAAATTTTATCAAGATCACTATTGTTGCTACAGGATTTGAAAAAGAGTTATCTAATGAGCCAACATATGAACCTGAGACTCCTATTGCACCACCACGTGCAAAAGTAAGACCTCGTTTAGTAGTTGGTGGTGATTTAGATCCTGACTATCTTGATATTCCTGCATATATGAGACAACAACAAGACTAAAAGTGTCTACTCCTTACGAAAAACTTATGAAGGCCAAAACACTCCTTGGTCTTCGACAAACATCTTCCCTTAAAGAGATAAAAAACTCCTACAAAAACCTTATGAAGAGATGGCATCCCGATAAACATACAGATAATCCTGATAAAGCTACAAAAATGAGTATGCAGATAAATGATGCTTATGAGATAGTCATGGATTACTGTAACAGTTTTGAGTATCCTTTTGATGAAGAGAGTATCAAAAAAACGACATATTCACCCTCAGAGTGGTGGCATGATAAATTTGGTGGTCGTTAAAGCCAAACCCCATTTTTTATAAAATAGAGGAGTGTATAACTACTCACTATTACTAAAAAAAGAGAATTAAAAAAAAGAGAAATTCTATACGAATTTTCTCGTTCATTCTTTCTCAACTCTATAAATCCTATTACAAGACCTCTAAATGTTCCTATAAATAGTACTCCATACAGAAGATAACCAACATAGTTATAATCCTGCTGCAAAAGACAGAAGGGGCAGTGATGTGTAGGCAGCTCATAAATATATGTTCCAAAAAAAGACACTAAAGAGATAAGAGAGATAAAAATAAATGTAAGATTTAAAAAAGCGAAGAGTGTCACCTGAGAGAATCTACTTGCTAGATACATAAGAATAAAGTTTCCATAAAAAAGCGATAAAAGAAGGCTATGAGGCATACTTAATACTAAAGAAAGGTATGTGTCATCATTATTAGAAAAAATAGCACCACAGCAATCTACAACACTTTTAATGTCTATATTTAAAAACATTGTAGTCTCAAGAGCTATCTCAATAATAAAAAGCAGATAGAAAACTAAAAAGAGGCTAAATTTCTGTTTAAGATAGGGTTGAGACTCTCTTTTCATATCTTCACTATCAAGCGTAATCCAGTATGCAAAAAGGTAAAGATTTATCACCTTTAAAAAAAGAAGTGGTGTTGCATACTCACTGGCATTTACAACCCCTGCCCCACACATAGCTCCAGGAAGAACAAAAGAGATCTTATCAAGTGTAAATATGAAAAAAAGGAATAGCGGAATCTTAATATAAAAAATATACTTAATAATGGTTGCACTGAGATAACTTCTCTTCTCTAAAGTATATTGTAACTCTGTAGTTGCACTACTATCCCATCTAAGAACAATTTTAAAGCTCATTACAAAAGCGAGACTCATAAAAATAAAAAATAGTATATTTAAAATATATAGAGTCAATATCTCTGGATTTATAAGCATACTAAAGGAGTTTTCCATTTTTTACGGTTATAACCCTATCAACACATGCTAAATCAAAGAAAAGAGGATCATGTGTCGCTATTACTATAGTACGACTCTGCGACTTCATCTCCTTTATAAGTTTAATAAACTCTAAAGAGAGTTTTTCATCTAAATTAGCAGTTGGTTCATCTGCTAAGATTATTTTGGGATTATTAATATTTGCACGGGCTATTGCACATCGTTGCTGTTCGCCTCCAGAGAGATTTCTCACCATAACATCTCTTTTACTCTCTATATTAAAGTTAATTAACTCTCTCTGTAGGCGAGACTCTAACTCCTTTTTTGGAAGGTTTTGTGGTACAAGAGGGAGTAAAATGTTTTCTTGAACACTTAATGTTGGAATAAGATTATACTTTTGAAATATAAAACCAATATTCTCTCTTCTATAGAGTGTAGAGAAGTGATCTGCTAGTTTTGAAATACGTTTCTTATCTACGATAACTTCACCTGTTGTTGGTTTTGAGAGTCCAGCAATAAGAGAGAGTATACTGCTCTTACCACTTCCACTTACTCCACGAAGAACAACAAGTTCACCTTCTAATAGCTTTAAATCAACACCATCTAATGCAACAATACCACCCTTGTACTCTTTTCTTACACTTTGTAACTCTATCATCGCATTACCTCATCAGCCTCATGTGTTGCTACACTCCAAGAGGGAATAATAGTTGCAGCAATATAGAGCGGTACACTTAAGAAGAAAAGAAGTGCTAAAGTCTCATAATCTACACGAAAGAGTAACTCACAATCATCTAAGAGTGAAATGGCATTTAGAAATATACTCTTTAAAAGTGGTGCACCTAATATATAAACATATATAAATGCAATAATAATACCAATTACATAAGCACTCAAAGAGATAATAAGTCCCTCATAAAGTTTTGCATTTAAAATATCACTTACTCTCCAACCTATAGCTTTAAGTATCCCTACTTCTCGTTTTTCTTCACTACTTAAACCACTTATTTTGTCGTAGATTATGACAAAATAGGTAAAAAAACTGATAATAAATATAGTAAGAAAAAAGCCACTCTTAAAATTAATACGATTCTCATATTCTACTAAAAGGTCTTCTTTTATATTTACTTTAGCATTTGGTAGAAGTGTCTCTATCTTTTTTGCAATAAAACCTATCTCTTCACCGTTAGCAACCATAACTGCAATATCTGTTACCATTGATGAAGGGTAGGAAAAAATCTCTTTTGCAGTGCACTTAGGCATTACTATAAGATACTCCTCTCTAAAACTATTTTTACTCTCAAAAGTCTTATCAATTATCACCTTTTTAAGTGTTCCATCAGCGTTTACAAAATTAAAATAACTGTCGTAATAGTTCTCTTTAAGTATCTTAGCAACACTCTTGCTAACAAGCATAGAATTTTCATCTAAAGTGTTTTTTAAAAGAAGTGCATTTAAACTCTTATCTGGATATGTCTCAAACTCATCAACACCTATAACTTTAAAAATAGTATCAGCCTTAGAGAAGTAGTAAGCCCCATAAACCCTTGGCAGTGCTAAACTAACACCATTTATGGAGAGAAGGTCAGAAACAAGATTTTCATCTATTAAAGTCTCTCTCATCGCTTTTGTATCTGTAATAATTATATCGGGAGTGTTCTGTATTTTTTTCGTATACTCTAGTTTGAGCGCATTTGAGAGAAAAAATGTACTAGCTAAAAGAGCGACAAGAAGTGTCATGACTACAGTTAAAAATAGGTTTTTAAATCCATTTCGGATTATATGTTTAAATGTATACTCTAGTAGATAAAAATTAAATCCCTTAGTCAAGACTTCTAACCATATACTCAGTCACTTTATCAAAACTGAGTACTTTTTTCCCCTTATGCTCTAAAGAGAAACTCATAGCTTTTTTCTTATCACTAAAGGCTATAAGCTCATAGCCCATTGGTCCTGTAACATCACTACCTATAACAAAAAATGCCTCTCGTGCATTTAAAGTTTTAAGAGAGTAGTAATCCTGTACTAATATATCTACTATTCCCTCTTTGTTATTAAAATAGAACTTCATCATATCTTTAATACCATCAAACTTATATGTTTCATTATTTGGATAGTTTATTTGAGATACCCATGTTGGGTAGTAGTGAAGATACATACCACAGACTTGGCATTTCTCATCTTTTGTAACTGTTAGTTTTTTATACTCTTTATGGTGTGTTCTTTTTTTATCCCAAAGATATATCGCTAATGCTTGTGAATGTTTTTCATTAAGTTTTGTACAGATGGCATCTTTTTTTATAGAATGAAGAAGAAGTTCATAATTTTTATACTTATCTATCGTTAATGTAGGGCATTTTTTAGTATATATTTTTTCACCCATAGGGTAAATTTTTTTCTCCTTTATAGTATCAGAGATGGATGGTGTTGCATAGAGGTTATAAGTCAGTGTTAAGAGGGTTAAAAGTTTTAAAAAAGTCATCTACTTTCCTTTATAATTTAGTAAGTAGATGGTAACAAAAAAGTGTTAAAAAAGTGTTAAGAGATACGAAGAAGCATCAATCTTCTTACAAAAAGAACAAGAAGTGCAACTGCTAAAATCTTAAAATCAATTTCACTTGCTATATGTATATTAGAAAATGTATCGCTTTGTGTCGCTTCTATCCCCATAGCCTGCATAGCAAGAATCTTTGGAGCATATACACTACTAAACATTAAAGCGCTAAAGAGGACAGTAACTGCTGATGCAAAACTCACAGCATCCCGCTCACCTGTTTTATACTTCGCAGCTTCATACACTGCAACAAACAGTGCTAAAAAATAAATCCAGTAAGAGAATCTATGAAAAATTTCTCCCATTATAATACCTGCATTATAATTATCTATAATCATTGCAACTAAAATCTTATCTGTATGGAAAACTACAGGTGCAACAAAAGCACCTAAAACTAATACAGCACCAAATGATGCTGCTAAAACAATGAAATAACTAAAATCAATGTAAATATTTCTTTTCATCTTTAAACCTTTAGGGTAAAACCTCTATCAAAATCACTATAGTCTTTATAAAACTCTAAACTTGTATAAGTTTTATTTATTAAGTAGTTCCGTATTTTATCTTCTTGGTCATAACCTATCTCACAGCTAAAAAACTTAATCTCTCGCTTTAAGACTTCATCAAGAAGTTGCTGAATAATCTCATCACCAACTTTACCACCAAAAAGTGCATTTTGAGGTTCATAAGAGAGATTCGACTCTAATAACACACCATCTTCTATATAAGGAGGATTAGAGACTAGGTAATCTATCTTCTCACTGACTTCATCAAGAAGAGAACCCAATCGCAACTCTATTCTCTCTTGTAAATCAAACTTTTTTATATTAACAGCTGCTATTTCTAAAGCTGCTTGAGAAATATCCACTGCTATAAACTTAGCATTTTTATACTTTTGTGCAAGAATAATTGAGATAATACCACTACCAACACCAACTTCTACAAAAGTAAACTTTGTTTGAAAATCTGGAAAAGTTTTGACGACTTCATCAATCAAAAGTTCTGTTTCAGGTCGAGGAATTAGTGCTCCCTCTTTTATAAAAAACTCTTCACTATAAAAACTTACACTATTTGTTATATACTCAAAAGGTTCATTTTTAACACGACGCGCAACCCATGTAAAAAGTTCTGCTTCATTAGCAACTTCACTTGATTGATTTGAGATTAGCCATAACTCATCTTTATCAAGAAACGCCATTAAAAGAAGCTGTGCCTCACGAGAAGCACGTTCAATATTGGCATTTTTAAGCCTTGTAGTTATCTCCCTAAGAAGTTCTTTTATTATATATTTGCTTCGCATTTTCCCTCTAAGGCACTACTGTCACCATTTTTAATATCTACACCAAGCTCTTTTAAACGCTCTAAAACAGGGGGGTGTGTATAGTGAAAAAATATATATAAGGGGTGAGAGAGTGGAAAACTTTTATTTTCAGTCACTAACTTTTGCAGTGCATTTGCAAGTTCTATCGCTCCTGCAGGACCACCAAGCTCACTTCCCATTCTGTCTGCTTCATACTCATTATGTCGACTTACTATACCCATAATTGGCATCATAACAAACCCTAACACTGGCATAAATAGCATAAGTAAAATCATCAGAACATAAGGTTCTTGTGCTATACCCATCTCTAAGTAAAGAGACTCTGGTAAATTTCCAAATATCCCAAACATTGCAAATAACATGCCACCAACGAGTGCAATATTTTTATAAATATCTCCATGAGCGAAATGTCCAAGCTCATGGCCTAAAACAGCTAAAAGCTCTTTTGTTGTCAGTTTTTCAATTAATGTGTCAAAAAGAACAACTCGCTTAGCCTTTCCAAAACCACCAAAGTAAGCATTGAGTCTTGCGTCACGTTTACTTGCATCACTTACAAAAACGCCACTACTCACAAAACCTGTTTTATCCATAAGGATTTTTATCTCACTATCGAGGGTTTCATCCTCTAGCGGTGTTAATTTGTCAAAAAACATTGCACGAAAAGCAGGATAAAGCATATTAATCATAATCACCACTGCAAATATAAAGACAAAGCTCCATAGCCACCAAAGTGTAAAGTTTGTAATAATTGCATAAATACCCCAAACAACTAAAGAACCAAAAACAAGTGTCATTACAAATGAGATTAAAGTATCTTTTATCCAGAGTCCTACAGAGGATTTATTAAATCCAAACTCTTTATCTAGCACAAATTTTTCATAATATCCAAATGGTAAAGAGAGCAGTGAGTTGACTATAACAAAGCCCATAACAATAGCTATATTAAGGAGAACACTATTATCAAAATGTATGTTCTCTTGAAGTGCTTTTACGCCAACACCCATCCATGCTATGAAAACAAGATAATCAAAAAAAGAGCTCACAATTGCAAGTTTCTCTTTTGACACAGCATAATTTCCAGCTTTTAAAAAATCTGTAGCACCTAAAAGAACAGGTGCTTTTCTTTTTACTTGATTTATATACCCTATCTGCATAACACTCGTATATATGTTTACAAGAACATAAAATGTATAAATTCCTACTATTGTCATTAACATTGAAAACCTTCATATTTTTTAAGAGTGCTATTTTAACATTAAATTATTACTTTAATGGTATATATTTAATACTATCTTCTGTTTTAATTTTATCATCAACTTCAGAGAAGTAGCTACTTGAAACAACATAGATAACTCCCAGAAAAAGGCCTCCTATAACTACACTCCAAACAATACTCTTCTTTTCACCTTTTAAAGTATCATAGTCTCCAATCTCTTCTAATGTCGGTTCGCTCATAATATATTTCCTTATAATTTTTATTTGCTTTAATTATATTGTAAATATTATTCTATTATGAAAAGAGCATAATATTAGTTTTACAATTTTATTTTATTTAAAGTACAAGAGTAGACTTATATAAATATGTTATAATTCATACAATTAATAATAAGGTATTCTCTATGAAAAAACTACTACTATCATCTATACTACTTGCCTCATCTCTATTCGCTATTGATGGTTATAAAGTCTATAAAAAAAACTGTCAGACTTGTCATGTAGAGGTTATGGATAAAAGTTATGCCCTAAAACATTTTAATGAGCTTGTAGCCCCTCCTATGGTAGAAGTTGCAGGAAGACTTAAAGAAAATATAAAAACAACTGATGAAGAAGATGATGTAGATCGTTACTTATTTATACTTTTTGTTAAAGACTATATTGTAAATCCAAATTTAGAAAACAGCATGTGTAATACAGGAGCAATTGAAAAATTTGGTACTATGCCATCACTAAAAGGAAAGCTTTCTGAAGATGAAAAACAAGCAGTTGCAGAGTGGCTTTATGATCATTATGAAAATATATCATTCAAATAGAAGTACATTCGATGATTTATAAAAAACTTCGTAATAGAATTTTATTTTTTATTATACTTCTAACACTTGCCCTTTTCTTTTTTATAAACTTTACCAATTACAAAGAGAAAGAAGAAGTACTCTATAATGTCTCTATAGAAAAACTTCTTATTCTTACAAAGCTCACAAGAACGTACGAGCATAAACAAGTTGCACTTTATAAAGGACGCTTTAAAAACCTTAACAATAACAGTAAATTAAAAAATGTTATTAAAAGTCGTGACTTAAACTATATACGTATCTATAGCAGAAACTTATATAAATCATATAAAAAATTCACTCCAAATCTCGATCACTTTAATGTTTATGACAAAAAAGGTATATATCTTTACAATTCAGAAAAAAGAGTACGATCAACTAAAGTTTATGCGAAAAACAACCTTGTACTCAAAGAGAGTATGAAACAAAAAAAACTTATAACGGGTTATGTTTTACTCAATGAATCTGTCTACTACTATAGTATGATTAGCCCAATAAAAAAGCATAAAAAAATCATTGGATATATTGAGTTTGGACTTAAAGCAGATAATCTCTTTAAAATTATAAGTAAAGCAGGAAGGTTTAAGTATGCTCTATACTTCAACGATGATTCAAGTATTGGAGAGAGAAAAATAACTCTTCCAACTGCTGCAAACTCAAAACTATTTACAGATTTAAAAATTGATCAAAAATTTATCTATGAGTATGCAAATAATAATAAAGTTCTTGAATATAAAGAGAAATATTATCTCTTTCACCAGTTTGATATAGAAAGACCTTTTGAACCAAACTTTGCACAGGTACTTATGGCAACAGATGTCACCAAATATATAAAAGAGAATCAAGAGACATCTATAAAGTCACTCCTTATCTCTTTTGGTATCTTACTCTTTGTCTATTTTCTAATCTATATTCTCTTTACGAAACTTATAAATGTTCTTCTCAAAGAGGAGGGGGAACTGGCAATTAAAAGAGGTCAAATGCAAGTTATTATGGATAATAGTAATAATCTTATTACACTCTTTGAAAAAGGAAAACTTGTCGTTGCTAACAATACCCTCCTCTCTTTTACAGAGTTTCCTAACCTAGAAGAATTACTAAAAAAGCATACAAACCTAAGTGATGTTTTTGAGATGAATGAAGCAACATTTAGTGCACCTGATTCACATGGAAATATAGAGTGGATACATGAACTCTCACAACTAAGTGAAGAGAAGCGTGTAGTTGCTATAAAGAACAAACGTTTTGGTCTAAACTACTTCAGTGTAAAAACAAAAGTTATTCCAAGTCAACCAAATACTATTATTGTTATCTTTTCAAATATTTCCACACTCTTTAAAAAATCAAAGAAAGATGAGTATATGGCTTATCATGATAATCTAACAGATATATATAATCGACAGTACTTCAACCAGTCGATTTCTAAAGGTATCTTTGAAGCGACAAACAACCATAAACTCTCTTCTCTTTTAATGTTAGATATTGACTTCTTCAAAAAAGTAAATGATACCTACGGACACCAAGTGGGTGATGATGTTCTTATAAAATTTGCACAGACTATCTCTCAAAATATCCGTACAAATGATATCTTTGCTAGATGGGGTGGAGAAGAGTTTGTTCTCCTACTCTGTTCTACTAATATAGAGACTGCAAAAAAAGTTGCACAAAATCTAGTACAAATTATCTCTGAAGTTGATTTTCCTGGAGTTGGCCAGATTACATGTAGTATTGGAATAAGTGAATTTAGAAAGAATGATGATCAAGAGACATGGATGACACGAGCAGATGAAGCTCTCTATAAAGCGAAAGAGAACGGAAGAAATAGAGTTGAAGCTATCGAATAGATAGCTTCTTAATCCTCTTGCATAAAAAAGCTATCTACACTAATATTTTTAAATGCTGCATTGAGGGAAGTAAAAAGTTGAGGAAACTCTAGTTCCATCTTAGAGAGCATCTTTTTTGTATTCTCTCTTGCATGTGGCATTTTAACATCAAATCGCATGGCAGGACAAGCTTCATCCCCTATGGCTTCTATATTATTATCAACTACAAATGCTCGAAGTTGGCGTTCTCGCATCTGAATTAAAGGACGAATAACTACTAGTCCATTTGCAGCTGTATATTTAGGTGCTAAACTTCGCAGCTGTCCATTGTAGATGAAGTTCATAAAAAAGCTCTCAGCCGCATCATCCATATGATGCCCAAGGGCTACTTTATTACACCCTAACTCTTGTGCTACAGAGTAGAGGTAGCCTCTTCTCATTCGTGAAAAAAAGCTGCAAAAAGAGGAGTTCTTACGAATCTTTTCTTTTGCAAGTTCATATGTTTTTGTATCACGAATAAGATGTTTAATCCCATTCTCTTCACAATGTTTAGCTAATGCATCAAAATTCTCACCCATACCATAACCAACAGTTACGGCAATAAACTCGAACTCAAAAGGAGCACGCCGCTGCTGCTCTTTCATCGCATGAATCATAGTGAGAGAATCTTTACCACCACTCAAGCCCACTAGTATCTTATCACCCTCTTCTATAAGTTTAAACGCGGCATTTGTTTTACCAAGCTTAGACATGATTTTTTTAGAGAGTTTTATGCTATCTTTACTCAATGATTTTATCTACCATTTTCATTACAAACTCAGCACTAATAACTGCACTTGATTCCATAAACTCATCAAATGAAAAAGAGGCATCAGTATCAGCTGTATCACTAATTGCACGAAGGATAAAAAATGGAATGTTGAGTGCATCACATACAACAGCAACACTACCACCCTCCATTTCTAAAGCATCTGCATTAAAATGTTTTACAATATTTTCTTTGATAGTTTCATTATGTACAAACTGATCTCCAGTCGCTATAACACCCTCTTTTAGAGTTTTTTCTAGTTCAGAAGCTACAGTTTTTGCAATACTGATCAACTCTTTACTCGTATCAATAAAAACACTCCCACCAGGAACATAGCCCATAGGATGACCAAATGCAGTAATATCTAAATCATGTTGTGAAAGTTTTGTTGCAACTATTAAATCACCTATTTTTAAAGAGGGATTAATACCACCAGCAACTCCAGAAAAAAGGAGTGTTGTACAAGCAAAATGTTCTATCATTGTTGCCGCTGTTAATGTAGAAAAAACTTTTCCTATTTTAGAGTAAGCAACCACAATTTCACATCCTTTATAGGTCGCTTCATAGTAAATGTTTCCTGCATATTCAGTACTCTTATACTCACCGATAATTTCTAGTATAGGTGCTATCTCTTCTGGCATTGCACCCATTATTGCTATTTTTTGCATCATCTATTCCTCTATATTAAATGTTTTAACTATTTTTTTAAACTTTTTGAGTTTATGCTTAATATGTCCTTCTTTATTGACAATACAGCTACCACCCCAAAATCCAAGACCATCTTCAAAGCCAACACGGTTAACAAAGATAAGATTCGCATTACACTCTTGTCCAACAGACTCTATTATCTTATACCACTTCTTTTCTATCTCTAATCCATTATCATTAAAGCCTCGAGCAGGAGATGCCACAAGAGCAATAATCATATCTGGGTTTTGTTCAATTAAATCATGATGTACATTTTTATGCCATAAATCTTCACATACCACCATAGAGATTTTTTGTGTTCCTAAAGTAAAACTCTCAAATATATTCCCTGCTTCAAAATAACGAGCTTCCTCAAACATACCATAGTTTGGAAGATGCACTTTAATATGTCTGCTAACTAACTCTCCCTTACTAAAGTAGAGAGCTACATTTCTAAAGTGCTTATCCTCTTTTAAAGCAGCCCCAACAACAATATCAATATCTTTACTAAGCTCTCTGAGTTGATCTAGCTCTTCTAAAAGCCATGCATCTTCAATGAGTTTATCTTGAAGCATGTAACCACTCAAAGAGAGTTCAGGAAAAATAATCAAATCACTCTCATCTCTATTCTCTTTAATAATGCTAATAATATCACCTAAGTTAGTTCTATTTAACTTAGGTGCAGTTTGTGCTAGAGTTATTCTCATACTATGAACAGATTTCTTCTTTTACTTTTTCTAAAGATGCCATATCAGAGATATTTAAAGTTTTAAGCCCTTTAGCAATTCGACGATTAAGACCTTTAAGTGTAATTCCATTACCAAATTCTATTGCCATATCTAACTCAGGAGCTACAGCTAAAATAGACTGTTTATATTTTACAGGTTTAACAAGTTGGTCTTTAAGTAGTGCAACAGCTTCCTCTTTAGAAGAGTACATCTGTGTTGTAACATTAGATACAACTGGTGCAGAAAAGTTATCAGAAACCATCTTCTCCATTAACTCAGCAAGGGGTGCTTGTGCAGGAGCTAAAATCTCACAGTGAGATGCAACTGACATATCTAAAAGTAGTGCACGTTTAGCACCTGCATCTTTAAAAGTCTGCTCTAAACTCTGAAGGTCGGACTTCATACCAGCGACAACAAGTTGTCCATCTTGGTTATAGTTAGCAGGCCATACTTTTTTACCTTCCGCTTGTGCATCAGCACATATTTTTTCAACACTTACATCATCAAGACCAACTAAAACCATCATTCCTGCTTCAACAGAGTCACAAGCTGACTGCATAAATGCACCACGGTTATGAACCAACTCAACTGCATCTACATAGTCTATAGCACCTGATGCACATAAAGCTGAAAACTCACCAAGAGAGTGACCTAAGAAAAGTTCCGCTTTAATGTCCGGACAAGCATCACTAAAAAGCTTGTAAGCTACCATCTGAACTAAAAGAATAGCAGGTTGTGTAAAAGCAGTCTGACCTAACTTCTCATTCTCTTCAAAGATTAACGCTTTAAAGTCTACCCCTATTCTCTCACCAGCTTTTTCAAACATTTCACGTGCTACTTCACTATTATCATAAAAGTCTTGACCCATACCTACTGCTTGACTACCTTGTCCAGCGAATATCATTGCTACTTTACTCATACTATTTTCCTTGTAAATATTGTTTATTATCTGCTATCTTTTTTCTTAACGTATTTCTATTTAAACCTAGTTTATCTGAAAGCTGTAGTTGTGACTTAAAACGACTTAATCCAGCTTTTATAAGAGGTACCTCATAGAGATATAAAAAGTTTCTATAGTCACTATTTGAACCTAACTTTTCATAAAGATAATTTTCTATAATTTCCATTAATTCATTATCTTTAACACCTTGAAGTAGGTAATTTATCATCACTTGGCGTTTTAACGATTTTGCATTTTTTTTTAAATCTGGGGAAAAGTGTGTGAGATCTAAAACTTGATTGCCACCAAAAAGTTCTGCTGCTTCAATCTCAAACATTCCTACTAACTCTTTAAGATCCTCTTCTCGTTCACTTAAAGGAGGAATGTCAAATTTAACACTAAAAATGTCATCTGTAAATTCATTGCTAAAAGATTGTTTGGAAGTTGCAATCACTCGTATATTATTTATTTTAATAGTTTCAATTAATCGTTTAATATTTGGTGAGTTTTCTATATTAGTAATAATAATCTCATTGCAACTCTCAAGAGTTGCAAGAAGTTCATCATAATTCGATGCATCAACAGTAGATGCATCTGGAAGTATAAATGATGCTAAACTTTTCTTACCTACACCAACTTCACCCATTATGAGAGCATTTACAGTTAGTGTTTTTAAAAGTGTAGCTGTTTTAAAAGCTTGATATGAAGCTTTTGATGTCGTTACAAAACTAGTGACATCCACAGCCTGTACCACAACTCTCACCCTCAGCAGGTTTATTCTCAGCTGGAACACCTGTCATTGCTTCTTCTGCAGTAGCTTCTCTAATGTTATTTACTGTAACTGTAAACATAAGTGATTTACCAGCTAAAGGATGATTAAAGTCAATAGTTACACTTTCAGCACCTATCTCTTTTACAGTTACTTGTGTCGTACCACCATCTTCTGCTTGACCATAAAGAGTCATACCTAGTTCTAAATCAATTCCAGAAAACTGATCAGCAGGTACTTCTTGAATAGCTTCAGCATTATACTCACCATAAGCATCAGCAGGTTCTACAAGAACATCAGCTTTTTCACCAATAGCCATATTAACAATTCCATTCTCTAAACCTGGAATTATTTGACCTTTACCAAACATAAAAACTAGTGGTGCACCACCAACATTACTATCTACTACTTTATCACCATCTTTTACTTCATACTCAATTGATACGATTTGATTTGCTTCTATTGCCATTTTTTTTCCTTCAATAATTTTAATTGCGCGATTTTAACATAATTTTATATATTATGGCTGAAGATACTCTCTAGCATCTTTCGCCTCAGCCGAATCTGGATACTTTGCAACTACTGCTTTAAAAAAACTATGTGCATGATCTTTATCACCAGTTTTACTCATACTTATTGCAGTATGAAGCATTAAACGAGGCATCCATTTTGCTTTTGAATAAAGAGCTGAACTTTTTTTATAGTAGGAGATAGCATTAGCATAATTCTTTCGTCTATAGTTCATTTCACCAATCATATAGTGTGAATAAGAGGGTTTATAGTTCCTCTTAATTAACTCTTCAAAATATTTTATAGAGTCAGTATAATATTTCTTTTTATAAAATGCCTCCGCTTTTTTATACACCTCAGATGAGCTTAGTTTATGTAACTTATTTTTTGGTGATTTCTTCTTTGTATTTGCTTTTAACTCTTTAGCTATAAGTAGCTTAAAATTATTTACATCATTAACAAGAGTATTGAACTCCTCTTTTGATACATATTTACTATTGATTGAATCTAACAGTAGTGACATTTCAGTCAGAACAACTTTTTGTTGTTCAATACTTTTTGAGTTTGATTGAACAATGACACTTAATCGCTCTTCATATTCACTACTACTTTTACTTTTGAGTGAGTCTAGCTCATCTCTTCTCTGTATATTTATTTTATTGTTGTGTGCTTTTCTGCTTAAACTCTCTATTACACTCTGTAAGCCATCAATTCTTTCACGTAATGAGTCAAGTTCATTTGCTTGATTATTACTTTTTACAGCAACTTTATTAAGCTTTTTCTTTGTGTCTAATATGACTTTTTCATTGGAAGTGAGTCCATAAGGGGATGAACTAGTAAGATCACCGGCACCAAACGCAGAAGGTTCAGCCCCAGTAAGGAAGATAGGAAGAGCACAAGAGAGTAAGATTACTACCTTGAAGCATTTCATTAAATTACTCTATAAACTTATGGTAAAATTTTAAAGTCTACACGACGATTTTGTGCATAACATGCCTGTGTTTTATCTGAACATGTTGGGTTAGACTCACCATAACTCACCATAGAGATACGACTACCATCAATTCCCTCTGCTACTAAAGCTTTTTTAACAGCATTTGCACGTTTAAGACCAAGTGCGAAGTTATACTCATCGCTACCCCACTCATCACAGTTACCTTCAAGTTTTACATTATAGTTAACTGCAGTAGTTTTGCCAAGTTCAGCAGCTTTAGAAATTTTATCTTCCATGTCACTATTTATATCAAATTTATCAAACCCAAAATATATAGAAGAGAGTTCAGATTCAACATCCGACATACTCATTCCTGAACCAGTATTAGCATTTGCATTAGAATCTGAATCAACCATGCTATCTTCTGCTGCTACAGTCTCAGTTTCTACTGCTGCAACTTCTTGTGCTGCTGATTTTTCCACTTCAGATTTTTTTGTATCTACTGCAGGTTCTTTACCACTACACCCACTAAAAACTAAAAGTGCTACTACAACACTTGAAAGTACTATGCTTTTCATATTCGATATCCTTAGATTTTTTTAAATTAGGCTATTATATCAAAAAAATATTAATATAATTAAACAAGTGACTCTTTATTAAAAAATTTCTACCAGTCCATCGACTGAACTTTTCCATATGCAAGTGGAAAGAGATAGTTTTTATTATGTTTTAGTCTGATAATTCCTATACTACTTTGATTTTTATAGTTTTTAATAAAAAGAATTGCATCACCATCTTTGGAAAATCTTGGAAATTCATTTATCCCTGTCGCAGTTAAACGACGAATAAAATCTGTTTTCATCGAAATAAGATGTAAATTAAATGTATTTTTCTCAAAAGCATTAGAACTTTCTCTTGCTTTATAAACTATATACTCTCCATTAGAACTACAGGCTGAATTACTTTTACCATAGTAAACCATTTGCTCTATTTCATGAGTGTCAAGTCTTTTAGAAAACACATTTGGATAACCTAATCTTGAAGATATAAATATAATCTTATTATTACTCATAAATTGAGCATTAACATCGATACCACCATAGGTAGTCTCTCTTTTATATGTTTTACTATCAATATTATAAGTATATATATCGGGTTGTCCATTTTTTGCCATGGTTAATAGAAGAGTTTTTCCATCACTACTAACATCAGAGCAGATCATCATCCCATCAGAAGAGATAACCTTTTTCACTGTTACATTTTTAATGTTTACATGTTTTAAAGTAGGTTTTTTACCATCCAGTGAAGTATAGTAAAAAGCATTTTGTGCCTTATTAGCCCATTTTGGAAAGATATTAAACCCACCCTTTAAAATAACATGTTGATAAGACAATGAGTAGTCTGAAATAACTATTTCACTTTTTTTAGGCCCTACAATACGAGAAAAAATAACTTTACGTTTCATCCACTCAACTGAGGACTCACCCATAAACTCATTTATATCATATGCTATTGCATGACTTATAAACATATAAATGTTACTACGATTTACCTTATAATTTTTAGTAAAAACTGTTTCATTCTCTTGAAGAAGTTTCATTTCAATAGATAAGTGACCATCATCACCTTCACTCATCTTATATCGTAATACATAATTCATATCTTTATTTTCAACAGCAACACTCGATGCATCAAAGGAGATAGTTCTGTGAAAACGATCAACATTAAAGAGACTGATAACATTTAAGTCAGCAATTATAGATTTAAAAAATTTTAATTTAAATGTATCATCATAGCTTTCTGAAGCATCTTCAACAGCAATTGTTGGGAGTGCATCTACTTTTTTAATCACTTCTATTGTAGCATCGCTACCAAACATTAAACTTACAAATAATAGTAACGAAAATATAACTCTCACATCTACTCCTTGGATATCAATATAACAACAGTTCTACTTGAACTATTTTGAGGATTAACAGGGAAAACAACATGTCTTATTCTCTCTTTAATTTTATCAACTTCAGCATTTAAACGATCATTCGCTGAGTAACTTAATACTCTAAAATCAAGTACTTTACCTAAAGCATTTAATTCTATTACAGTTTTAACACTATTCCCCGCAGAGTTAGGAGGTACATGAAAATACTGGTAAACAATTGCCTGAATTTTAGCCAAATATTCATTAACCTGATTAGCAGTAGAAGTAGTATCACTCTCACTTTTTGTTTTTACACTATCAAGGTTATTTACTTTCTCAGCAATAGAATCAACCTTATTACTATGCGTTGTTTTGAGCTGTTTTTGAATCTCTAGAATTCTTCGAGTATTTTGTGGTTTTGGTTTCTCTTTCTTCGCAGTAATTTTTTTTGTCCAAACATCGCTAAATAAATTGTTTACATCAATGTTTTCGATTTCACTCTCAACAGATTCACTTACCTTTGCCATTTTTACCTGTTTTTTTTGCTTTGATGAAACAATCTTAGGAACTTCAAGTGAAATTGAAATATAATTCTCTTTTTTTAAGCCGAAAGTATTACTCTTAGATGGCTTGAAAAGTAGCATAATAAAAAGTAGTATTACAAGAGTAAAAAGTGAAAAAGAGAGGAGTCCACTTATATAAAAATATTTATTTTCTTTATCCATTGGTAGCTAATGAAACTTCAGAAAAACCGGCCTGTTTAACAGCCGCTAGAACTGACATAACAATTCCATAATCAAGAGATTTATCTGCACTTATTAGTACAGTTGCTTTTTTATCTAATTTTGAAGAGTAGAGCAAGAAGTTATCCATAAAGGCATTTAAAAGATATCTATCTCTGTTTATTTTTACATTTTTATCTTTGTCAATGCTTATATGAACAGGAGGAATTTTAGAAAGTTGTTGAGAAGTTGAACCCTGTGGTAATTTAATATTTTCTTCATATATAATATTTGGAGCTATAACCATTAATATCGCAAGAAGTACAAGCATTACATCCACAAGGGGTGTTATATTTAACTCTGGAGTATCTTCCCAATCATACATATTACTATGCCTTTCGAGCTAAGATCGCATCACTTTGCATTTGAAGAAAAGAGATAAGTTCAAATGATTTTCTTTTAAGTACCTGATGATATGTATAAGCAAAAATAGCGACAAATATTCCTGATGCAGTTGCAACAAGTGCATCTGATACACCACTTGATATAATAGACATACTTCCTGATGTTTGACCAATATGTGTAAAAGTATCTAAAATGGAAACTACTGTACCAAAAAGGCCAATAAAGGGTGTTGTAGAAGCAAAAATAGAGAGTATAGAGAGACCTTTTGTAGCCTCTTTCGTTGCAGCAAGCATTCCGAGTGCTAAAACTTCTTTTGAAATAGTATTACTTGTTTTTATAAAATTATTTAAAAAAGAGTTTTCATTGACAGTTGTTGCACCCATTAGTAGTGATTCTAAGGAGTTACTTTCTCTATTTAACCAACTATTAATAGAAAAGTATCTATAGAAGAAAACCCAGTTAAGTACTATAAAGTAAATTGACAAAAGAGCCAAAACACCTATAGTAACTGGATGACTTTTAAGATAAAAATCTATTAAATTGTTGAACATATTATTATATTAACTTCTGAGCAGCTGACTCTATTCTAGCTGAAACAGATGCTATTGCAGAACTTGAGTCTGCAACATCAGCTATAAGTTTCTTCGCATCTTCAAGAGCTTTCGCAATTTCAGATTCATTAGAACCACGGATAGCAGCAGCACCCTCAACTAAAATAATAACTTTCTCTTCATCTACTTGAACGACACCCCAGTTGATAACAATAGCTTCAACTGATTTATCTTCTTTCTCAACATCAACTACACCACTTGTTAAAAGTGTTGTAAGAGATGCATGACCAGCAAGTACTCCGAACTCTCCCTCTTCACCAGGAAGAACTACACTAAGAGCTTGACCGTTATAGATCTCACCATTAGGAGTTAGGATTTCAAGATTTAATGTATCCATTATAGTCCTTTAATAAGCAAATGCTTATTTATTTTTCTCGTGTTTAGCGATAGCTTCGTCAATGCTTCCAACCATATAGAAAGAATTTTCTGACATGTGATCAAACTCACCAGCTAAAATACCTTTGAAACCTTTAATAGTATCTTCAAGTTTAACATATTTACCAGGAGCACCTGTAAATACTTCAGCAACAAAGAAAGGCTGAGAAAGGAATTTCTCAATTTTACGAGCACGTTCAACAACATTTTTGTCATCTTCAGAAAGCTCATCCATACCTAGAATTGCAATGATATCTTGAAGGTCTTTATATTTTTGAAGTGTTTGTTGTACACCACGAGCAACACCATAATGCTCTTCACCTAATATTTGTGGATCAAGTAGTCTTGAAGTTGAATCAAGTGGATCAACTGCAGGATAAATACCTTTTTCAGCAATTTTACGGTTAAGAACTGTAGTTGCATCTAAGTGAGCAAAAACAGAAGCTGGAGCCGGGTCAGTTAAATCATCTGCAGGTACATATACCGCTTGAACAGAAGTAATTGAACCATTTTTAGTTGATGTAATTCTATCTTGTAGAGCACCCATTTCACGAGCAAGAGTTGGTTGGTAACCAACAGCTGATGGAATACGACCAAGAAGTGCTGACATTTCAGAACCTGATTGAGCAAAACGGAAGATATTGTCAATGAACATAAGAACATCAAGACCTTTCTCATCACGAAAATACTCAGCCATAGTAATACCAGTAAGTGCGATACGGTTACGTGCACCTGGAGGCTCTGACATTTGACCGTAGCACAGTGCAACTTTGTCAAGTACATTTGAATCTTTCATCTCGTAGTAAAGGTCATTTCCTTCACGCGTTCTCTCACCAACACCAGCAAAAACAGATAAACCATCATGACCATGTGCAACATTGTGAATAAGCTCCATGATAATAACTGTTTTACCAACACCAGCACCACCGAATAGTCCAACTTTACCACCTTTAGCGTAAGGAGCAAGTAAATCAACAACTTTGATACCTGTTTCAAACATTTCTGTAGTAGTAGATTGATCTACTAATGGTGGAGGAGCACGGTGGATTGACCACATATCAGCATCTGTAACTTGTTCACCACCATCGATAGTTTCACCAATTACATTAAAGATACGTCCAAGAACTTTCTCTCCAACAGGAACTTTAATAGGAGCACCAGTAGCAGTAGCATCCATACCTCGAACTAAACCTTCACTCATATCCATTGCAATCGTTCTTACACGACCATCACCTAAGTGAGCTGCAACTTCTAATACTAGACGGTGTTCTTTCCCCTCTAGGCTTACTTTAACTTCAATTGCTTCATTGATTACTGGAAGATATCCATCAAAATCAACATCAACAACAGGACCCATTACCTGGCTAATTTTTCCAATCATATTTTTCTCCATTATTTCATAGACTCCACACCACTGATAATTTCTATCAGCTCTGTAGTAATAGCTGCTTGACGCGCTTTATTAAACTGTACGTTAAGAGACTTAACCATATCTTTTGCATTATTAGTTGCTGTATCCATCGCCTGCATACGAGCAGAGTGTTCTGCAGCAACTGAATCAATAAGTGCATAATACATGTTAAAATCAACATATTTGTTTACTAAAGAATCAAGCATATCTTCTTCATTTTGTGCTTCAACTTCTAACATAGACGTATGTGCATCTTCACACTCAAAATCATCCGTATCAACTGGTAGTATTTTCTTAACATGTAACTCTTGAGTAATCATGTTTTTATACCCATTATATACGATATGAAGAGCATCAATCTTCTCATCTTTATAGTCCATAATCGAAGTTCTGATAAATTCATCAGATCTTTTTTTATCTGGTTTTGAACTTAAATCAATAACAGCGTCGAATAACTCAACTTCATTATATTTAAAAAATTCAACACCTTTTTTACCGATACCACGTAGACGTACTTTAACATTTTGTTCTTTATACTCTTTGATAAGAGCTTTAACAGCTTTAATAGTTTGAATATTAAAACCACCACAAAGACCTTTATCAGCAGTAACAAAAACAATGTCTACCATTTTTGGATTAGGAATCTCGTTAAAACAACGATTCTCAATTCCACCAATTTTAGCACAGTTAATACGTCCAGCTATTTCGGCAATAACCTGATTCATTTTTTGAGCATAAAGACGAGAGCGTTTTGCAAGCTCTTCAGCACGACGAAGTTTCGCAGTTGAAACCAGTTTCATCGCACGTGTTGTCTTTTGAGTGTTAGAAACACTCTTTATCTGTCTTTGAATATCTTTCAAGTTTGCCATTAGTTATCCCTTAGTTAGCTACAAAGCTAGCTTTGAACTCTTCAAGTGCTTTCATTAAAAGTGCTTTAGTATCGTCATCAACTTTACTTGCACTTCTTATGTTCTCAAAGATTTGAGGATAAGATGCTTCAATAAATGGATACATTTCAGACTCGAAACGTACTACATTTGATGCATCCATATCATCTAAGAAACCTTCATTACCAGCAAAAATGATAGCAACTTGTTTCTCAGCTGAAAGAGGAGAAAATGGCCCTTGTTTAAGAACTTCAACCATTCGTTGTCCACGCTCTAGTTGGTTACGAGAAACTTCATCAAGGTCAGAAGCGAACTGAGCAAATGCTTGAAGTTCACGATACTGAGCAAGGTCTAGACGTAGTGTACCTGCAACTTGCTTTGTAGCTTTAATCTGAGCAGCACCACCAACACGAGAAACTGAAAGACCAACATTAATTGCTGGACGAACACCCGAGTTAAAAAGATCTGTTTCTAAGAAAATTTGACCATCAGTAATTGAGATAACATTAGTTGGGATATAAGCCGCAACATCACCCGCTTGAGTCTCAATAATTGGAAGAGCAGTTAAAGAACCTGCACCCTCTTCATCTGACATTTTTGCAGCACGCTCAAGTAAACGAGAGTGAACATAGAAAACATCACCAGGATAAGCTTCACGACCCGGAGGACGACGAAGGATAAGTGACATTTCACGGTATGCAACGGCATGCTTAGATAAATCATCATAAACAATTAAACCATGGCGTGCATTATCACGGAAATACTCTCCCATAGTAACACCAGTATATGGAGCTAAGAACTGTAGTGCAGCAGCTTCAGCAGCAGTTGCAGATACGATTATTGTGTACTCTAATGCACCATGTTCCTCTAAACGACGAACAATTTGTGCAACAGTTGACTCTTTTTGACCGATAGCTACGTATACACAAACAACACCATTACCTTTTTGGTTAATGATAGCATCTAATGCAACTGTAGTTTTACCAGTCTGTCTGTCACCAATGATAAGCTCACGTTGACCACGACCAATTGGAACAAGTGCATCAATTGCTTTAATACCAGTAGCTAGTGGTTCATGAACAGATTTACGATTCATGATTCCAGGTGCTTTTTCTTCTACGAAACGAGTTTCAGTAGTTTCAATTGGACCTTTACCATCTATAGGCTCTCCAAGTGCATTTACAACACGACCAAGAAGTGCATCACCAACTGGAACACGTAAAAGTTTTCCAAGACGCTTAACACTCATACCCTCACGAAGAGCTGTACCAGCACCTAAGATAACAACACCTACACTACTCTCTTCAAGGTTCATTACAAGACCTTGTGTCCCGTCTTCAAATTCAACCATTTCTCCAGCCATAACATTGCTAAGTCCGTAAACTTGTGCAACACCATCAGCATAAGAAACAATCTTACCCGTTTCGTTAATATCAACATTTAGTTCAAAATTGTCAATACGTTCTTTAATTATTGAGCTGATTTCATCAGCTTGAATTTTTGCTACCACTATTGTTCTCCTCTTATGAAGTTAAATTGCTTTAATTATATGTTCTATAATTTGACTATCGATTCTATCTTTAGAGAAGTTAATCTCAATTCCAAGACCCGCTACTTCTACTTTAATACCATTAAAATCATTTTGTACAAATGTTAATGTAATAGTAGAATCAAATTTTTTATTTAAACCATCACTTAATTCTGTTATTACTTTTGCATCGATATTATCGTTGCTATATATAACCCCATTGTAAGTTTTTGTAGTATTAGCAATATCTTTTTTTAATTCTGCAGCAATTGCAGGAATTATATTAATACGCTTATTTTCTACTAATAATTTAATTAAATTGTTAATCTTTTCTGACTCTGCAGATTTAACTGCTGCTAAAAGAATTTCTGACTTATCTTTTGCATCAACATGTGGATTAACAAGTATGCTAACGAATTTTTCATCAGCAAATGAATCAGCTAATACAGAAAAAACTTCTGTAATATTCTGCATAGATGCTAAATCAGAACCTGTTTTTAAAGCTTTAATGTATTTTTTTGCAATAAGTTCTTTCATGTTAAGCAACCTTTTTCAAAATAACATTAGCCATAGCTTCTTTGTCAAAGTCACCAGAACTTTGAGCAAGTGTCTCTTTGATTACATTTTCAACAACAGTACGAACCATTTTACGTTGTGCATACTCTCTACCAGTAGAGACTTGCTTCACTAATGTTTCTAAGTCCAATTCACATTGTGACATAATGTTGTCATTAATAATCTTATTCTCTTTCTTTGATGTAACAACTAACTCTTCTGCAAATTTTTCTGCAGCAGAGATCTTAGCTAGTGCTGTCTCTTTTAGAGCAATTGATTCATCAAGTCTATCTTGAGCCTTCTTAAATTCATCAGCAATTGCTTGACTGCGTGAAGCAAAGTAATTCTTTGCAGGCTCCCCAACTAGATACCAAACAAGCCCAGCAAAAAGCAAGAAGTTAACCGTACGTTGTACGATATCAGTCTCACCATGCCCAGCTTCAGATGCAAATGCATAAGTTGATATCATTAGCATTAATACTAAAATTCTACTCACATTACACCCTTATATTTGACTAAATTTAGCTTTTACAGCTTCTTTAAATACTGGAACTTGTGACATTAAGTCAGTAGTCAACTCATCTTGAGATTTCGCAAGAGATTGCTCAAACTCTAAATATTCACTAGCAAGTTCAGCACGTTTTGCTTCTAACTTACTTTCGGCTAATTCCTTAGCATCCGCAATAACTTTTTCTCTTAGGGCCGCAGCTTCTAGTTTAGCATTCATAATAATTTTATCTGCTTTTTCTGTAAGTTCGTTAATTTCATCATCATTTGAGTTCACCTTATCTAGGTTCTTCTTGATGTCTGCATCACGATCATTCATGTAAGCGAATAAAGGATTATAAAGCCAACTATTTAGAACGGCTATAAGCGAAACAAATACAACAAATGTAACCAAAAGTAGTATCGGGTTTATATCTAACATAGCACCTCCTAAAAGTTGCGAGATTATACTATTATTAAATTGAAAGGATAGTTAAATGAAGTGCTAAATTTAGAAATTTCTAAATTTAGGCTCTAAGATGTGACATAAAATTCTCTATCTCTTCTTGAGAATTAAACTCTAAAGTTAAAGACTTTTTACTTGTTTTTATTTTTATTCCATAGTTACTAAATATATTTTTAATAGAATCAAAGTTATATGAATAGTCTGATTTCTTTACCGTTGGAAGTGATTCTGTAGACTTCATCGATTTTATCATTGCTTCAACTTCACGAACACTTAATTTTTGACCTATTATTGAATTAACCATAAGCTGCTGTTCTTTATCATCAAGTCCAACTAAGACTTTTGCATGTCCAGCCGTTATTTTTTTCTCTAAAAGTGCTTTTTGTGTTTTAGATGAAAGCTGAAGAAGTCGTAAAGTATTTGTAATATTTGTACGACTTTTATGAATCATATTTGCCAATTCATCATGTGTAAACTCATGAATTTTAATAAGCTCACCATAGGCTTCTGCTAGTTCTATAGCATTTAACTCTTCTCGTTGTATATTCTCAATAAGTGCAAACTGTCGCATCTTCTGTTCATCAGAATTTAAAACGATTGCACGAATCTCTTTTAATTTTGCTATCTTACTTGCACGAAATCGTCTCTCCCCTGCAATAAGAACATAACCATCAATATCTTCAGTCACGACAATTGGCTGCAATAAGCCATCATTTTTGATTGACTCAGCTAGCTCATATAGTGATACTTCATCAAATGATTTTCTTGGTTGAAAAGGATTTGGACGGATCTCTTTAAGTGGTATTTCTAAGATCTCATCACGTTGTGAACCTTCATTCTCATAAGCTTCATCTATTTCACCCAGTAGTGCATCTAAACCACGTCCTAATTTTTGTGTCTTCATTATCTTATAATTGCCTGTGCTAAATTTTGATACGCGATAGAACCGCTTGATTTTACATCATACAATATGGCTGGTTTTCCAAAAGATGGAGATTCTGCTAACTTTACATTTCTAGGAACTACAATGTATTTATTTTTTTCATCTTTAAAAAGTTTTCCCTTAAAGTGTTGTTTTAGATCTGCGAATACTTGTTTTGAAAGATTATTCTGAGAACTAAACATTGTTGGTAAAAAACCTTTAATAGTGAGTTTTGTATTTATTGATTTTCGTACTAACTTAACTGTGTTTAAAAGTTGTGCAAGACCCTCAAGTGCAAAAAATTCACACTGAATAGGAATAATAACAGAGTTTGATGCTGAAAGTGCATTAATAGTCATGGGACCAAGTGCAGGTGGAGAGTCAATTATAATATAATCATAATCTTTCTTGACATTTGCAATAGCGTTTTTAAGAACAAGCTCTCGTCCTTTAGCCTTATCTGCATCATAATACTCTTTTTCTATTCCAACTAGACCTATATTTGATGGAGCTAGGTGAAGTGTTGGTAAATCTGATTTTAAAATAATATCTTTAAGTTTTTTAGTCCCAATAAGGACATGATAAATATTAAATTCATAGTCATTTCGATGAAACCCTAAAGAGGTAGTTGCATTTGCTTGTGGATCTGAGTCTATTAAAAGAACTTTTTTTTCTGCCACGGCAAGAGAGGCTGCTAAGTTTACGGCAGTAGTAGTCTTACCTACACCACCTTTTTGATTTGCAATTACGATTACTTCACTCATCTTAAACTATACACCTTTTGCCCATTTATATTTAAACTTCCATCATCTTCAAGTACTGCTTCACTCAGTGAAACTTTTTCGCCATTTATATGTGTAAAGAATTTTTGATTAGTCTGAAAGTTTAGCTTATATTTACTAAAAACTTGCTTCCATAAACACACTTTTTCAATATTTATAAAATATTTTTCTAAGAGAGTTTTTTTATCAATATCTATATCTAAACTTCCAAATATACTATCTCCCTTTTGTATGTTGATACCAACACCACAGATAAGAGACTCTCCAACAATATTTGTAATCATACCACCAATTTTACTCTCACCAACATAGAGATCATTTGGCCACTTTACAAAAACTTTTGAACCAAACTCTTCGAGTGTCTCTTTTAATATATATGAAAAATATATAGAAGCAGACTCTAGTTTTAAATCTTTGGGAAGTTTTTCAAGTTTTATAGCAAAAGATAAAAAAAGATTTCCCTCTTTTGATATCCAACGATTATCACGACTTCCTATCCCTTTTGTCTGTATATCTGCTACTATAGCTAGAGGGAGTTCTTGCTCCTTAGCTTTAAGCAGATCTCTT
Source organism: Sulfurimonas sp. (assembly GCA_027063505.1). Taxonomy (GTDB): domain Bacteria; phylum Campylobacterota; class Campylobacteria; order Campylobacterales; family Sulfurimonadaceae; genus Sulfurimonas. The sequence goes on along the minus strand of JAMORO010000064.1, from coordinate 20,066 downwards.
AGGTATATTTGTGTTGAGGGGAGACTCTTAAAGAAAAGTGTCTTCAAGTACTAATCTTTTTCCATTTATATAAGCTATAACACTCATCTCTTTCTTTGATTGTGGTTGCACAGTATAAATTTTAATAACACCCTTAGAACAAGCGACTAAAATATTATCTGTATTTATCTCTAAAATAGAACCACTCTTGCCTAAAGCACACTTCTCTATCAATTCTATTTTTTTCAACTTCAGACCACTCTCTAAATATATCCCAGGCCAAGGAGTAAATGCACGATACTTACTGTAAAGAGTGTGGGCATCATCAAATTTAACTAATCCATCTTGTTTCATTATCTTTTTACAGTGTGTAGACTCTGCATCATTTTGTTTTACAGGTGTGTATTTTTCAAAATTTTGTAAAACATCTACTGTTAAAGAGCTTGCTATCTCTGTAAGAGCATCAAAAAGAGTAGATACCATCATATCTTTAGGAACATCAATTGTATCTATTTTAAGTATGTCACCTGTATCTAATCCCTCTTCCATAAGCATAGCTGTAACACCCGTAACTTTATCATCATTTAAAAGTGTCTGTTGAATCGGGCTTGCACCTCGATATTGTGGTAGTATTGAAGCATGAAGATTTATACATGGTGCATGATCTAAAATAGCACGAGGCAGTATTTGACCATATGCAGCTACAACTATATAATCACACTCTATTTTTAAAAGTTCTTTTACTGTCTCTTCATCACGAAGTCTTGTTGGTTGATATACTGCTATATTTTTAGTTTCAGCGAGAACTTTAACTTCTGGAGCAGTCATAATTTTTTTACGACCAACAGGTTTATCAGGTTGTGTGTATACAGCTACAACATCAATACCTGACTCAGATATGAGTCTTTCTAAAATCTTCTGTGCATAATCAGGTGTTCCCATAAAAATAACTTTCATTATTTTCCTTTAGTAAAGAGTGTTCCACCCTTATGAGTTTTTTCTAATGTAAAACTTTTAGCATCACTCAAATCAAATCCACTTGCTAAAAACATATCTATATTTGCCTCTAGTAAATATGAAGCAGCTTTAAGCTTTGTAACAATACCACCTGTTGCAAAAACATTATTTGGTGTTGCTTCTTTAGAGAGTTCTTCTTTACTTATCGTATGCACTATTTTTAAAACTTGAGCATTACTATCTTCTCTTGGATCTGCATCATAATAAGCATCAATATCTGAGAGTATAATAAGAAGGTCTGCATTTATATGTTTAGCTATATATGCTGAGAGTTGGTCATTATCCCCTACTTCTAACTCATCAGTAGAAGTAGCATCGTTTTCATTTACGATTGGAATTACACTATTATCTATAAGAACTTCTATAGTGTTACGAATTCTTTCAATATCATCTTTTTTACTAAGATTTGCAGAAGTCACTAAAACTTGAGAACATAAAAGATTATACATTGCAAACTTTTTCGCGTACTTGTTCATAAGTATTGGTTGCCCTATTGAGGCTAATGCTTGTTTGTTTCTGATGATATTTCTGTCGAGTTGTAGTTCTGTATAACCAGCTGAAACAGCACCTGAAGATACAAGTATTACTTCATTCTCTTTTTTGAGTTCACTTAAAAAAGTAACAAGAGTTTGCATTCTTTCTAGTGCAATAGCTCCATCTTGTGTTAAAACTGCACTACCAACTTTAACTACAATTCTACTCATTTTTACTACTTTCTATCAGACTGTACTAAGTTAAAGAGTGCATGCTTCAGTGGATCAATATTTTTATGTGTTGCTGAAGAGATTGGTGCGATTAAGTATGGCAGTGTTTCATCAAACCCTAACTCTTTATCAGCACTCTCTTGAATGTAAAAAGGGAGTTTAGCATCAAAGTCAAACTCATTATTATAAGTTGCTTTTAGTCCAAGCATCTCTATAAAACCATTTACTAATTCGGGTAACTCATCTGGAGCAATTACATCTGAACGAGTAAGAGCGATAGCAAACTTACTAGAACCCAATACTTCTGAGAAAGAAGCTATTTCATCTTTTAAAACTTCTATCTGCTCTTTAAGGTCTCTATAGTTTCCTAAATCCACCATATAAAGAAGAATCTTTGTACGCTCGATATGACGTAAAAATTTAATACCAAGACCTTTACCCTCATGAGCACCACCGATAATTCCAGGAATATCAGCCATTACAAATGATTCATAATCTCCAATATTTACTTGACCAAGCTTAGGCGTTAGTGTTGTAAACTCATAGTTTGCTATCTCTGGTCTCGCATTTGAAACAGTTGAGATAAGTGTAGACTTTCCAACATTTGGAAAACCAACTAAACCTATATCTGCGATAAGTTTAAGATCAAGCTTAATAGCTCTAGTCTCACCTTTTTCCCCTGGTTGTGCATAGGTTGGACGTTGATTTGTTGGTGACTTAAAGTGAGTATTTCCAAGTCCACCTTTACCACCCTGAAGAAATTTTTCCTCTTGGCCATCAGTAGTCATATCAAAAAGGATATCACCTGTTTCCATATCAATAATTTGAGTTCCAGGTGGAACTATAATGACTTTTTTACTTCCAGATTTTCCACTACAGTTTCTACCCTCTCCTGGTTTTCCACCATCAGCTTTAATATGCATCTTTCTCTGAAAATGAGAAAGTGTATGCGTGTTATTATCACACTTAAAATAGATGTCACCACCTTTTCCACCATCACCACCATTTGGACCACCATTGAGTACAAATTTTTCACGACGAAATGCTACACACCCTTGTCCACCCTTTCCTGATGAAACTGTTAATTCTACGCTATCTGTAAACAAATGATCTCCTAGTATTTATTATAAAAACTTAAAAACTCACTCTCTGACAATAAAAAGTAAATTGTTAAATTTTTGAAGTTATTATTAGGTTTAAACCTAATATATTAAAGTGAAGTGAAATATCTGGACCGAAGTCCAAATAATGTAGAGTTATACTGCAGGTATAATTGAAACTTGTTGACGCTTTTTGTCTTTTCTTTCGAATGCAACAACACCATCAACTAAAGCGTATAAAGTATGATCTTTACCCATACCCATATTTTTACCTGGGTGAACTTTAGTTCCACGTTGACGAATAATGATGTTACCAGCGATTACTGATTCTCCACCATATTTCTTCACACCAAGTCTTCTACCAGCTGAGTCACGATTATTCTGTGTACTACCCTGTCCTTTCTTATGTGCCATACTATGCTCCTTGAGTTATATTAGCTTATGCAGCTATTTTCGTGATACGAACACGAGTGAAGTCTCTTCTGAAACCACGTTTAACTTTACTATCTTTACGACGACGTTTTTTGAAAGTAATAACTTTTCTATCACGGCCTTCTCTGATAACTTCAGCAGTAACTACAGCGCCTTCAACAAAAGGAGCTCCCATTTTAAGCTCACCAGCGTTAACTGCTAAAACTTCTTTGATTTCTAAAGTAGTACCAGCTTCAAGTGACATTTTATCAAGTGATAATTCATCACCCTCTGTTACTTTATACTGCTTACCACCATTTTTAATTATTGCGTACATCTACGGTCCTTAAATATGTATGTATTTCTACAAAAAGTTCGGAATTATATCCAACTTAGCTTTAAGTTTTGTTTAATTACTTAACTAAAGCGATAGCATCTATCTCTACTAGTGCATTTTTAGGTAATGTTTTTACTGCTACAGTTGAACGAACAGGCTTATGAGAACCGAATGATTCAGCATATATTTCATTTACAGTTGCAAAGTCATTCATGTCTGCTAGAAATATTGTTGTCTTTATAACACTCTCTAGCGAGCTTCCTGAGGCTTTTAATACAGCCTCAAGGTTTTTCATTACACGTACTGCTTGAACAACTACATCCTCACTTAAAAGCTCATCTCCACCTTCTGGTGTTAAAGCAATTTGACCCGATGTATATACCATACCATTTACTACTACTGCTTGAGAGTATGGTCCTATAGCTGAAGGTGCATCTTCTGTCTGTACAAATTTCATCTTTTATCTCCTTTATTATTGACTTACTTCTAACTTGTCTTGCGCATTATCCATAAACGCATCAAAACACTCCAATCCGCGATGCCCAAGAGAGTTATAGAGTATAGTTCCCTTTGCATCAACGAAATAGTGTCTAGGAATCGGTGCTGTTTCAAAATTTTCAGGAATAAAGTCTCGCTCACGTGAGAGATGTACTACCTCAAACTCTGAATATAATCTTTTTTGAATCTCTTTATCTTGAAGTGTTGTCTTTTCAAATTTTCTACACCATTTACAGTTATCAGAAGTGATGAGTACATAAACTAACTTACCACTCTTTTGTGCATTTTTAAGTGTTTGCTTATAATCATCTGACCAACCTAAATCCATACTAAAAAGTGCTGTTGTTACAATAAATAAACTAATTATGTATCTCATTATTTCTCCCATGCTTCAATCAATTTTTTAAAAATGCTATAGAGTGCTTCCACCTCTGCTCTTGTTGTTCGTTCATTCACAGAGTGAATAGTGTCATTGCGAACACCAAACTCTATTACATTCACACCCATAGGTGCAATAAAACGAGCATCACTTGTACCACCGGCAGTTGAGTGTTTTGGTTTGAGTCCCGTAACAGACTCTATAGCACTATCTATATGCTTTACAAGCTTTGTATCTGTATCTGTTTTAAAAGGGTAAGAGCCCTGTGTTAAACGTAACTCATACTCTAAACCTTCAAAATGCTTCGCTACAAATGCAAGTATCTCTTTTTGTGTTGTTTTAGTATTGTTTCGTACATTAAACATCATCTCTAAATCATTTGGTGTTACATTTGTCACCTGCATACCCGAACGAATATCTGTTACTACAAACTTACTTGGAGCAAAAAACTCATCACCATTATCTAAATCAACACCGGCCATATTCCCTAAAATTTTTGAAATATTATGGATAGGGTTTATAGCCTTTTCAGGATACGCTGCATGCCCCTGTTTTCCTTTGAGTGTAAGGTAGCCATTTATGGATCCTCGACGCCCCACTTTTATAGCATCACCAAATCTCTCTTCACAAGTAGGTTCTGCAACAACACAAGCATCAGGAAGCATATCGTTGTTCTCTAAAAATTCTAGAACTTTTACAGTTCCGTTTATAGCTTCACCCTCTTCATCAGAAGTAAGTAGAAGAGAGAGTGTTCCTTTGAACTCTTCTGTCTCTTTTACAGCCTGAGTAAAGGCAGCAAGACCACTCTTCATATCTTGTGTACCACGACCATAAATATAGCCATCTTTTTCTACCGCTTCATAAGGGTTCGTATCCCAATTATTACCAGCAGGAACTACATCTACATGCCCAGCAAAACAGAGATGTTCACCCTCTCCAAACTTTTTATATATAAAGAGATTTTTTACATCTGCAACATCTACACGAACTGCATCAAAGCCTTCAAGATACTCTTCAATAAAATCCAGTAACCCACCATCATCGGGTGTTTCACTTTTTGTATTTACAAAATGTTTAAAAAGCTCTACAACATCCATATTTACTTTCCTGGATTATCATAAAAGATATATGAAGTTGAAAAGTTACTTACTTCAAAATAGAGCTTTTTTTCACCCTCATCAACTTTATAATTTTGATTTAGATCGAGGTATCCATAAGCATATCGATAGTTGCGAGAAATACCTGAACCATCTGTTGCAACAGCAGTTGAAAGTTTATCTATCTTAATATAACGCTGTACTAGTTTTTCACCCATATAGATATCTAAAACACCATTCGTACCTGTCCAGTTTTGAATACTACGACCTATTTTATTTTGTGTCTCTTGTGTACATGCAGTAAAGAGCACTATTGATGTAACTATCGCTAATGTAATTATTTTTTTCATTATGCTACTCCATTTTTTAATAATCTGAGAGCTTCTTCTTCATTATCTGTTCGCATAAGAGACTCACCTACTAAGAAGGCATCAACACCAGCCTTACTTAAATCTTCTAACTGTCCATGCTCATAAATACCACTCTCTGCTACAATAATTTTTCCATTAGGAATTAAAGGAATAAGTTCATAACATAAGTTCATATTCATCTCAAATGTTTGAAGATTTCTATGATTAATACCTATGATATCACTCCCTGCATAGATCGCTTTTGTAAGGTCAGTTTTATCGTGAACCTCAACAAGTGCTTCCATACCTAAATGACGTGTGTAATTAAGCAGATCTTTTAATTCAGCTTTTGAGAGTGCAGCAGCAATAAGTAAAATAAAATCAGCACCATGAACCAAAGCCTCTAAAACTTGATACTTTGAAACTATAAAATCTTTTCGAAGAAGAGGTACACCCACATAACGACGAATACCACCAAGATACTCCAAATTTCCTTGAAAAAAATGTGGCTCAGTAAGAATAGAGATGGCACTTGCACCCCCTCTTTCATAAGCTTGAGCAATAGCAAGTGGATCAAAATCTTCCCGAATAACACCCTTTGATGGAGAAGCTTTTTTCACCTCAGATATAATTCTATAAGGATCCTCTTCTGTTGCCTGTAAAAATGGAAAAACATCCCGAGGAACTCTTGCATTAAATGCTAACGAACGTCCTAACCAATCAAGTGAAAACTCTTTTTCACGTTTTACTAAATCTTCTTTTGTTTTTTTAATTATGTCATCTAAAATCATCTTATTTCTTACCTTTCTTTTTTTTATTACATCTATCTATTGCATCTATGTGTAAAAGTACTTCAGGCTCATCCGAACCCTCTAGTCTTATAACTTCATTCATTACGTCCTTAGCCTTTTTACATTTTCCAAGTTTATAATATCCCCAAGCAAGTGAATCAAGATAGTAAGCAGAATCTGGTCTTAAGAGTAAAACTTCTTTAATATATTTGATTCCTTTTAAAACATCTAACTCATGATCTATCAAAATATATCCCAAGTAGTTTAAGTAAATGGGTTTTTTTTCACTACTTATAGCACTCTCTAACTTTGATACTACACTTAAAAGCATAGTTGTACTATTTTTATCTACGGCACTCTCATACTCAAATATAGCACTTTGGCCTACATACTCTGGATCAGAACTCTCTTCATAAAGTATATCTGCTAAAGGGTATGCCTTTTCATAATTCTTTGTAGAAGCATAAAGTTGTAGTAACACAGCATTATCCGCTTTAGATTTCTCTAAAAAACTCATTAATGACATATAGTCTTGTTTATATGTATATATTTGAATAATCTTCTTTGCTATTTTATCTGTTTTTTCAACCTCATAAAGGCGTAAATAAGTCCCTAATAAACCCTCTATATCATTCTCATTACTATAAAATGCTATTAATCTAGAACAGACTAACTTTGAACATCCAAGCATTCTAGAGTGTGTCTCCAGATGTGCGATAGCTTCCTTTTTACGGTTCAAGTTAACATATAGAACTATCGACATTTTATCTAAAATCTTTGCATTATGCTCTTTCACATAAGCACTCTCAAGATACCGAACAGCGAGGTCATACTCATGTTGTTTTACATAGATATCACTTGTTAAAAGATAATCTTGTGGATCTTTTGTAGTTGCCGCCAATGTAACAGAGAGATTTATTGCTTTATCAAGCTCTCCTAATTCAAAAAGGGAAACAACTTTAAAACGAGTTAAAAAAGCGTCAAAAGGTTCATCTTTAGATAGAATATCTACCCGTTCTATAACTTTTTTATATTTTTTTGCAATCAAATCATTCTCAAATGAGCGATAAAGATACTCTTTTTTATCTGATTTTACATAGAGTGTCATAAAAAGATCTGATGCTGTTTTATGATCTTGTATCTGTTCTGCTCTTAAAGCAAATAAGATATAAGTATCTTCTTCAGCAAAAGCTTTCTTATTAATGCCTCTTGGTGTAGGCTCTTGTTGTGAACATGACACAAAAAAAAGAGATATAACAAGTAATAGAACTATTTTAATCATCAATTATCCCAGGGCACTCTTCTTTTAACTCATCTACTCGTGTCTTGAAATAATCCCAAAAGGGAAAAGTTATACACTGTGATGGTCGTGCCTCATAAATTTTACAGCCATTTGTCTCTCTATCGTAAAAAACACACTCATAAGAGTCCCCATGTTTGTGCTCTTTTATAGAGTATTTATAACCATTTTTAAAGAGATATTTTACTCCAAAATCATTAACACTTAGATTTAAAAGTGCTGCTATTTTAAATATCTCATCTTTACTTACATAGATGTATCCACTCTCTCCCGTACAACATCTTCCCTCACAAGTCGAACAGGCATCCTGATTAAAGACATAAGGATAACCCTCTTTTTTTATTATAGTTGACATTTTATACTCTCTGTGTTTGCATTTTTAAAAATCTTTTCAGCCTCTTTTGAGTACTCACTACCTATAAAATTAAAAGTAGGTGCTAAAACTCTCATCATAGACTTTGAACTATTCCTTGCATGTACTAAAACAAGGGAGGCAGGCTTATCAACTTTTGAGTGTACAAATTTAACATCTACTACTCGCATTTTTACCTTTTCAAGTTCACTACAGATAAGCCCAAACTGTGTTGCATCATAACAAAAAATAAAATGTGCTTGTGGCTTTAAAAGCTGTGATACTTTTTTAAAAAATGAATGCATAGGTAGGGAGGTGTTGTAACGAGCATGAATAAGCATCTCATTCTCACTTTTTCTAGCACCTAATGGATAAAAAGGAGGATTTGAAATGATATAGTCATACTTTTCAACTACCTCTAATGCTAAAAAATCCACTTCATAGAGTTTATAACCAATAGCATTTTCGATAGCGTTTTTCTTTGCATATGCGATAAAAGCTTCTTGTTTTTCAACAGCTTCAATCACTACTTTTTTATTATCTCTTGCCACTAACAACCCAACTATTCCACAGCCTGCTCCAACATCAAGAACTCTTCCCTTAGGAGAGAAACTATTAATAAAATCGTGTAGGAATAGAGAGTCACTGTTATAACAGTAACCAGATTCAGGCTGATAGAGTGTCATAGGATAAATAAAGACCTTTTATAAATTTGTTTAGATATAATTTCGTAATTATATCAAAGAGGCATTAAATTATGATTATTATTCCTGCACGTTTAGCATCCACAAGATTTCCTCAAAAAGTTCTAGCTGACATTGGGGGACTTCCAATGGTTGTTAGGACTGCAAAAAGAGTAGCACATTTAGATAGAGTTGTTGTAGCAGCTGATGATGAAAAGATCATTGAAGTTTGTAAAAGCTATGGTGTGGAGGCGATGCTTACATCGACTACACATAAAAGTGGTACAGATCGTATTCACGAATGTGCAACCATTCTTAAACTTGATGATAATGAACTTATTATTAATGTTCAAGCTGACGAACCTTTTATAGAACCTGATGTTGTTGAATCACTAATGAGAAAGTTAAAATCACTGCAAAATATAGATGAGCCTTTTATTATGGGAAGTTGTTACAATGCCATAAATGCTGATGCAGCACAAGATCCTAACTTAGTTAAAGTAGTACTTAATGATGCAGATAATGCTATCTACTTTTCACGTTCTGCTATTCCATACAACCAAGGTGGCGGTGCAAAATATTTCGGACATATTGGAATATATGGTTTCTCGAAAAAGAGTCTAAAAGAGTTCTGTTCATTAAAAGATGCACCTATTGAAGATATAGAAAAGCTAGAGCAACTCCGAGCAATTTACCATCAAAAAAATATAGCGATGGTAAAAGTTGCCAGTACTGGCTTTGGAATAGACACGATAGAAGATTTGCAAAGAGCTATAGAGATTTTTCTCTAGCTCCTAGGTTTTATATAGATAGTATAGTTACCAAACTGTTCTATCATAGAGAAGTCATGCTTTTTACAAAATTTTGTTTGCATTGTTTCCATAAGGAATTGAGCCTCCGTTTTTGCTTCTTCTTTCTCTTTAAACTCTTGTTCATTAACAAAACCATTCTTTACAAAACAGCTACATGGATTCATAACATTTACTTTATACATAAAAACTCCTTCTAAAAATCAAATATATCATCAAAATCATCACTATCAGCAGGTGCTTCATCCATTTTAAGCATCCCTCCTATTGTTTGACAATTTACAACTATCGTATCATTCATAAAGTCTATACTTGGTGCCCCTGTATAAAAAGACTGCTCTATCCAGTTTGAGAGATCTTTACTAAATGCGGCACACATTGGTCCAAGTGCTTCCGAATTTTCTATAAATTCAACGGTATGTGCTGACATATCAGATGCTAGTGCACTTAATGCGGTAGATATAGGATACACTTCTGAGTAACCAGAGAGGATAGCTCCGATTTTTTCTATATAGGTATATATCTCAACAACTTCATCTTCACTTACATTACCACTTCCAACAATAAGCATTAAAGAACGAAGTCGCTTAGCATACTCTTCCATATCTTCCATATCATAAGACTCGATATAGTCAAATACTTCTAACTGTGTTGACGCATAATCTAATGATAAAGAAGAGTTTTCAAAAGAAGGTATTGTCTCTTTAGGTTCTGCTGAAATAGGAGAATTATTTAGAAGAGTAATAGGCTCCTCTAATGCTGTAAAATTTTCCATCTGTTTTACAAGTTTAAAAGAGATCTTATCATTTTCAATTTTATACTCACATTTAATCTCATTTTTTTTCAGTAACAACTGTATAATGGCTGCTGGTACATCAGTAATGTTTGTAACTGTAAAATATTTAAAATTTTCTGATTCTTCAACAAAAAGATTACTATCCATCTCCAATTTTAATTGTACTTCAGCAATTGAGAATACCATTCGAATCACATCACTTAAGTTTTCACATTTATTTTCTAAATCTAAAAGGTAATATTCCCAAAGTTCAGAGAGAGCATCTTCTGAAGAGAGTATAAAGTTTGTATATCTACTATAAATATCATTTGTAAAGATATTAACTACTTTAATAATCTCTATGTTCAGTAATTTTTTTTTGTGTCTTGAGTGAATTAGTGTTAAGTAGTTTGCCATACGGCTATTAAAGATATCAGAATTTACAGGTTTTGAAATATAATCTTCCGCACCATTACTAAGTATCTCTTTCTGTCTTTCTGAATCATCAACTGCACTTACTGTAATAATAAGTAGTTTATTATGTTTTTGACGAATTCGCTTTGTTGCTTCAATTCCATCCATGTTTGGCATCATAATGTCCATAAAAACAATATCATACTCTTTTTCATCTGTTTTACGAATAGCTTCAAGGCCATCAGAGGCTTCATCTATAAGAAATTCTATTCCATCAAGTTCATTATCTTCCATATAATCTTCTAAAAGAAGTTGTAAGATCATTCTATTGTTTTTATTATCATCAACTATAAGTATATTCATTTATCTAATATCCATTTTGACTTTTAAGATTACTTTTGCCCCACCTAATTCTTCACTAGAGAGTAACTCTAAATTGTAAGACATTCTATCACAAAGTTTCTTAACTATGTAAAGCCCAACACCTGTACCTGTCGCATTTCGGGTTAGACTATCAGTATCATCTTGCTCGAACAACTCAAACACATGTTCAGTATTACTAAAGCCAACTCCATCATCTTCTATTATAATACTACATACATCATTCTCTTGAACTAATCTTATTTTCACTGTTTTTGCAGCATATTTCATAGCATTTGATAGTAAATGATTACAAATACTTAAAAAATATTCAGGATCTGAAAAAACAATCACATCCTCTCTCTTTTCAAAAATCACTTTTATATCATATTCATTTTTTTTATTATAGAGAATGGAATTTTCTATAATATTTACAATATTTATCTGTTTTACCTTAAGCTCTATCTTTAAATCTCTAAATTTTATAGCATCCATAAGATTTGAAATCATACCAAGCATGAAGTGGCCACTTTTATTGATCTCTTCTACTTGAGATAAGAGTCTATCTCTTTTTTTTAAATCTTCTCTTGCAAGATGTTTCCCTACATACTCTGAAAAATTAATAATTGCATTAAGAGGTGTCTTAAGTTCATGTGTAAAAACAGTTAAAAAAGAGTCTTTTACTTTATTAAGTTCTCTTGCATGATTAAGTTTTTCAAGTCTATTGTCAAGTTCTTGATCTTTAATTTTACGTGCAGCATATATAATATCACTCACATCATCTGAAAAAACAAGATACTCATATACTTCATTCTCTTCATCTCTTAATGCAACCGCTGTTATATCAATAATATGTTCTTCACCATTCGATGATTTAAAGATTTGTCTTCCTCTATAGATAAACTCCTTTTCTAATACATCCCATACTACTTTCATATCTGTGTTAGGATTATTTAAAGGATTGATTATTCCTGCCATTGCGTCAGAATACTCTAGTTTCGTAGTTGCACAGAAAAGATCATTTACATAGATTATATTTCCATTTTTATCATGTTGAGAAACACTAAAAGAGAGATCTATCGCATCTTTATAATCTTGGAGTTCTTTCTTCTGTGTGCGAAACTCTTTATGCCAAATCTTCTCTTCAGAGAGACTATCGACTGCTTGAAACAGATATTTTGCTTCAATGGGTTTATTTAAGTATTTATCAACTTGAAGTTCAATAGTACGTTTAAAAATACTCATATCATTATCACCAAGCATCAAGATTGTTGCTTGAGTAGGAACAACTTCTTTTATACTTGCTAAAAGCTCAAGTCCACCCATATTTTTAAGTTCTTGCGAAAGGAGTACTATATCTGGCTTCTCATTTTTAAATACCTCTAAAGCAGCAACTCCATCGCTAGTAATAATCACATCATGGTTTATTGCTAAAATCCAAGACTCTAGTCGACTTAAAATTCTTATATCTGCTTCACACGCAAGAATTTTTAGTTTCTGTACTTCTTGCATCTTAAATTCTTTTTAATAGGTCATCAACACACTGTTTGTAATCTTTCATTCCCTTAGATCTCTTTACATCTAAGATAATAGGTTTTCCAGATTCAAACTGTTGTGCAAGCTTAATATCTACACCTATTGGTTTTAAGAGTTTCTCTTTACCAAAAGATATTTTTACTTTTTCAACAGATTCTTTGTGCTCATTAATATGAGGATTATACATTACGGGGAGAATAGATACATCTGCAATCTCTCTCTCCTGTACTTTAGCACTTTGATAAAGTGCTCGAAGCATCTGTCCAACAGCAACAACACCTAAATGATGTGGCACAAAAGGAATGACTACACTATCTGCAACTTCGAGAGAATTTTTCAACAGTGCATCAAAAGTAGGAGGAGTATCTATGACACAGTAGTCAAAAAAATCTGCTATCTTTTCACGTTTAAATCGATTTTTAAGTATCCCTCTTAAGTCAGCATACTCATATACATCAAAATTTACTAATGCAGGAGAGAGAGTAAGATTTTCATGTACAGTGGGTATAAATGTCTCACTAAGAGTAGAACCATCAAAGATAGAGTGAACTCCTATATTTTCATCTGGTTCGCACCCTACCCCTATAGAAGCATGCCCTTGTGTATCAAAATCAAGTAAAAGGACTGAACCATGCTTTGCTAAACCACTTGCAATATTAACAGCAGTTGTTGTCTTTGCAGAGCCTCCTTTTCGATTACTTACTACAATAGTTTTCACTAGTTGTAAATCCTTCTAAAACAGTTTGATACAATCTCTTTTTCTCTCCAAAAACATAACTACAGCTATAACTCTTTTTATATGCCATAATAAGTTGAATAATTGCAAAATGTATATCTTCGCACTCTGTAAATTTAATAGAAACTTCTTCACCAGCTTTCTCTTGTAAAAAATCTCTAAATGAGACGACCTCATCTTCATAAATTACTGATGTAAAATTTGCTTCATTATTTTCATATGTAATCGACATTCTATCCCCTTTACTTAGGTAGTTTTACTGTTTTAATAACATTTATTAAAACACCTTTAAAGTCAAGCACTCCATCTAAATCCAAGAATTCGCTTGTTTCATTCTCTCCACTAATGTTTGTAAACTCACTCTCTTGAACATGTGCTATATCTTCTATTGCATCAACTTTTATTGCAAAAACAGAACCACTGTTCTCATAAATAAGAAATTTCTGTAATGAGTCAGCTACAATATCTAACTCATTTATAAATATTTCTAATGCACCCATTGTATGTTGATAGATATTCATTATATCAACATTAAATATTTCTAGTGCTTTTTCCCTATCATCTGCTCTTATATCATAAGCCATACCACCCGTAATGTGAAGCTGCTTATGATACTCAACTAATTCATTTAAAACTTCTAAAACATGATCATCATAGGCAGTAAAAGAGTCTATCCATTTTCCTAAACCACAAGCATGAGGGTCAAATGTTTTTGTAAACTCAGATCCTGTTTCTAAAGAGACACGAAGTGCATCTACCCAAGCAGCATGTGCTTTAACTAAAGAGTTAAAAAGCGCATCTAACTCATCTTCATAAGTAGTCATACCTATAAGCTTACGAAAATTTAAAACTTTAATTACTTTATCTTCATAAGACATCATTCCATCAAGGTAAATATGGGCATTAGGAATACTTGTTAAACCTTTTGCTTGGATTATACGTTGCACATACTCTATATCCATAGCATATTTATTATCACCGACACTAAATACTATTAAATCTATCATAACTGTATCTCTTCTTTAAGTTTCTTACTGATACCTAAAAGTCCTAATGGATCCATAGCCATAATTATTTGTCCATTTCCAAGAAGTGCAGTTCCGCTAAAGAGAGGATGTCCTTCCATTATTCCAACAAGTGGTTTTTGAACTACATCGAGTTGTCCAAGAAACTCATTTACAACTACTGCTAATAAATTATCTTTAATATTTAATACAACAATAGAGAGAGGTTTATCAGTCATATTCTCTTCATTTAACATACTTTTTATAAATAAGAGAGGAATAACATCCCCTCTTATATATACAAACGGTTCATTATGAAGATACTCTATCTCGTTATGCTCAATTTTTACAGTTTCTGAGACACTATCCATAGGAATACCATAATGAATAGAGTTCATCTCAATATGAAGAAGAGAAGTAACTGCTAATGACATCGGTATTGCTAAAGTAATAACCGTACCTTCATTTGCTTTTGTTGTTATCCCAATACTTCCACCAAAACTCTCTATAGATTTTTTCACAACATCCATACCAACACCACGGCCACTAAATTCTGTAATCTCTTCTGCAGTTGAAAGACCTGGAAGTAACACTAGTTCAGCCATCTCTTTTTCACTCAGTGCATCAATCTGATCTGGTGTCATAAGACCTTTTTCTAGAACCTTACTTGCAACTCTCTCAACATTAATCCCTGCTCCATCATCAGTAATCTCAATGATAATTCTATCTGACTGAGCATAAGCGTTTAATGAAACTATTCCTATAGGGTTTTTTCCTTTTTGCTCACGAACATCTGGCATCTCTATTCCATGATCAAGTGAGTTTCTCATAATATGAATCATTGGATCAGCAAGCATCTCAATCATATTTTTATCTAACTTAGTCTCCCCACCAATCATCTCAAGTTTTACTTTTTTATTTAAAGTTTTTGCGATATCACGAACAAGTTTAGGATAACGGTCAAATACATAAGAGATAGGTAACATTCGCATACCCATAATTAAGTCTTGAAGTTGTTCTGATAAGCGATTAATAAAGATGTATTTATCCATAATTTCACGTTTTATCTGATCATGTGACATTCCAAAAACATTATCAGCCAAATATGGTAAAGAGTTTTTAGCAACAAGTAGTTCCCCTACAACATTCATAAGACTATCAATTGATTCTTGCTCTACTTTTACAGTTTTACCAACTACTGCTTTTTGTTTCTCCTCTTTTTTTACAACTTTTGCTGGTGCTTTTTTTACAATTTCTGCTTCCACAGACTCTACTTTTACTACTGCTGGTATAGTTTCTTTAACTGGAACAGCTTTTATTTCTGAGACTACTGTCTCATTAGATGTTTCTACAGGTATTGATGCATCTACTTCTTCACTCTTGTCAATAGGAGTTTCTACTTTTAAACCAAGTTCTTGATTTAAAAATATCTGAACATCTTCTAATGTATTTAGTTCTGGCATATCAGGCATATATTTTCTTGCTTTTTCAAGAGTAAGTACTATACGTACTAAATCATCATCATTCTCAATATAATTAGTTGCTTTAAGTTGCTGCTCAAAAATAACTTTAAGTGTATCTCTTATAGATTCACTTATTTCATTACTTGTAGTCTCTATATTATCTTCGTTTTTTGTTTCTACTGTATCAGAGCGTGTTGCAACTTCTTCTACTTGAGCATCTACATCTTTCTTATATGCTTGACCAACGTAAAGTGTCTCAAAAAACATCTTTAATTTTGGGATATCTTCTTCTTTAATAAGTCCTGCAATATCGATAAAACGCTGTAGTTTTGAATACTGTATTGTATCTACACCTACAAGTTCCATTGAAGCTTTTATCTCATGAACAATATCACTTATACTAGAACTATTTGCAAGAGATGCAAGTTCTTTAAGAGAGTCTATCTGTAGACCTGTATTACCAACAGAGATTTCTAGTAAAGTGTTAATATCTAAAGGTAATAATTCTAATTCATCAATAAAGTTAAACAGTGAGTCCTCTATCTCTTCATATGTTGCATAGATAAAAGCAACTATTGATGAACGAAGAAGTAAACCTTCTTCATCTTCAGTACCACTCAGTACACTCTTTGCATTCTCATCACTCATACATGAAAACACACCAATTACTTTATCTTCTAAAAGACTAAGTGTATACACTGGATCATTTCCATATACCATACAAGAATCATCTATATCAAAAACGACTCCATATAAATTTGCTTCGCTACAGAATGTTTCATCTACTTCAGAGTTATTAAAATTAAATTTTTGAGTGTTATATGTTCTTAATGTTGTCAGTGGTAAATTTATAATAAATGATTTATCAGCTAAAACAAACGGTAGACTCCAGCTACTTTCAGCTTCAAGTTCTTTACCCATCTGTGCATTTAAGTTTGCAACTATAGTGTTTACTGTCTCTTCATCAGACTCTACAATGTCCCCACACTCTTCTGCTGCTTCAATAAGATTTACTACCTCATCAAATGCATCATAAAGTACATCTATCATACTATCAGCAAACTCTATTTTCCCAGCACGTAACATATCAAGTAGATCTTCAGCATGATGTGTAATATTTTTAACTGCCTCAAATCCAACAATACCACTACCACCTTTTAAGGTATGTGCAGCACGAAAGACGGAGTTTAAGAGTTCAGGATCTTCCCCACCAATATCACCGATATTTTGATCTATAAATGCTAAATTTTCTCTAGCTTCACTTAAAAACTGTTCTAATAATTGATCCATAATATCTCCTTAACTCTTCACTAATATATCTATATAAGCTTGTAGTTGATCTGGTTTAATAGGTTTTGTTTCAAAAAGATTTGCACCTACTTTATATGCATTAATCTTATCTTCTTCTTTTGCTTGTGTTGTTACCATAATTACTGGAACATTTTTATGATTATCTTGCTTACGTAAATCTTTTATAAAAGAGTATCCATCCATAATAGGCATATTAACATCAACAAGATAAAGGTCAATCGTTGCCCCTAGACTTTTTTCTAAGGCTTCCATCCCATTTTCAGCTTCTACTATCTCCATACCCATTGTTTTAAGTATTGCACTATGATAATTTCTTACTGTTTTTGAATCATCTACAACCATTACTATTGACATCATATTCTCCTAAAAAAATTCAATTTCTTCATCTGCCTGTTCAGGTGCATTCTTCCCTGAAAACCTACTCTTTTTATCTCTTGCTTCTGCAAGTGTATCACTTAACTTCTCTTGAAGTTTTACCATACTCTCAGCGGCAAGTCCCTCATCATTTTTATATGCATGAGTAAAAACTGCCATACTCTTTTTCATACTTTCAATAGCCTCATTCGTTGCTGTTAACTGCTGAGTAATTATATCTTGATACTGTAGTGCTGTAGATATATTCTCATCAATTTCAAGACTATTTTCTTCCATAAAAGCACTCATTTTTAAGAGTGAATCTCCAGAGAGTTCTATCACATCTAATTGAACACTTTGAATATGAGTTAGTAACTCTTCTATTGAATCAAACATTATCATCTTACTACTCCTTATGCAGGTAAACGAAGAACTCTTGTAATCGCCTGTTTTAACTGTTGAGGATTAAAAGGTTTCACAATCCAACCTGTTAAACCAAGAGCTTTCCCTTGCTGTTTTAGTTCTGCTTTTGCCTCTGTAGTTAACATCAGAGTTGGTGTTCTCTTTGTTGCAGGAACATCACGAAGTGCTTTTAAAAATTCAAAGCCATTCATTACTGGCATATTAAGGTCAGTTATAATTAAATCAGGTGTCATTCCAGCTTTTATTTCAGCTAAAGCTACCTGTGCCTCTGTATACTGTTTTACCTCTATCGGCATAGAAGCTGTCACCATTCTTGTTGATGCTAATGCTGTTTCACTATCATCTATAAATATTACTAATGGCATAATTTTTCCTTATTTTTGATAAATTAATGTATTGTCTATCTTTTTCGCTTTAAATACTGAAACAATTCGACTCATATATTCAGCATGTCCTAGGAGAACATATCCACCTGGATTCAGCATGTCATAAAATGTCATGGCAACCTCTTTTCTCGATGCATCATCAAAATATATCAACATATTTCTCGAAAAGATTACATCAAACTTTCCTAACTTACGCATCTGTGCTTTATCAAAGATATTTGCAACCTGAAAATCGACACTTCCTTGAAGATCTTCTCCAAGTTCATAACCTAATGGTTTTTTTACAAACCATTTCTTTAAAATATTTTTAGGAATAGCATGAACAGATCGTTCCGTATACCTTGCTACTTGTGCTTTTCTAATAACGGTTGAATCAATATCAATACCAACAACTTCAATATCTCTCTCCTCAACAACAACACCCTCCTCAACAATATGAAGAATCATTGAGTATGGTTCTTCCCCTGTTGAACAAGGGGAGGAAAGAATTCGTAAAGGTTTTGAAGCTGGCATTCTTTTATGTAGTTCCGGTAAAATTTTATTTACAAGTACTTCAAATTGATCTTTTTCCCTAAAAAAGTAAGTCTCATTAACGGTTATCGCATTCATTAGTTCTTGAAATTCAACTCCAGATTTATCTTCAAAACGTAGTTTAAAAAAATATTTCCTAAAGTTATCTAAACCTAGTTCTTTTGAACGCTTATCTATATATTTTGCTAGCTTATCAAAGTGCTTATCCTCTTCAAGATAAATACCACTTTTACGATAAATAAACTCCCCAAGCTTACTAAAATTTTCTTTAGATAAAAGGTATGCCATAATAATCTATCCTCTTATCATTTTAACAGCGCCATCAACAGCAAACTCTACATAGAACTCACCTTCAAAACGCTGTTTTAATGACTCTAAAAGAGGAATATCATCCAACTCACCAATCTCGCCCATATAATCTACAGCAGTCATAGCAACATTTATATCCTCTTCACTCTGAAGTAGTTCAACTAACATATCACGAGACTCTTTAAAATCAACATCTCCAAGAACATTAATTGCAAATATTCTCAAGTCTCTATCATCTCCAATCAGAAATTTTACAATATAGTATTTAATTGAAGAACCAAAATCACGTAACATTGAGATACCTAAATTTCTTATATAAGCATTATCTAACTTTAATAAGTCCATTATCTTTTCTATAGGTGCTTCATCTGGATCCATACTAGAGATAACAGATGCTATTTTAGTAGATACATTTTTCTGTGCAGCATCAGAATTGATATACTCTATTAAAAAATCACCCCCTCCATGAAACTTTACTATTTCATCAATAATATAATCTTTTTGTGCATCATCTACAGTAGAAAAAAAAGCATCTTTTGCCTCTTCCAGTGTCATATACTGTTCTAACTCTTCAATCTCTTGTTCTACATGTTTTTTTACTAATGCCATCTATTACTATCTCCTTTATCTTAGAGTTGCAATTTTTTTTAAAATTAA